>JBDIBK010000130.1:0-10893 GCA_039812845.1 Bryobacterales bacterium | reverse complement strand
GAGACGACGAAGGAGTGTGTGGTTCCCTCAAGTTCACACGTTCAGCGAGGCAAGTGTCCACGAAAAAATCGCGGACCTTCCGTGATTGATACAGCAAGGACAAAGGCAGACAAGACGACCTTGGGCGGACGTGACCCGCTCCCTCGTCAAGCGACTGGAGAGGCTCGGACACAAGGCCCCCATCGAAGCAGTCGCCGCATCGCATTCGCGTTACGGGGGATGAGTTTCAAGAGAGGAAATACGGCAGGATAATCCCCGTGTGTGTTTGCCATTTCCGCGGACCCCGGAGCCCTTTCAGCGGCGCTGCCCTGGGTCCGGGCATAATAGAGGATTAGCTCTATGGTTGAAACGGTGGAATGGACGGAAGATGGGGTGGTCCTCATCGATCAGACGCGGCTGCCGCGCGAAAGCGTGTACGTTACCTGCAAGACCCATGAAGAGGTGGCGGCGGCCATCACGGACATGATCGTGCGCGGTGCGCCGGCGATCGGCGTCACGGCTGCCATGGGGGTCGCGCTTGGCGTGCTTGAGACCGATGCGGCGAGTCTGCCGGACGCTTTCCCGAAGATTCTGGATCGCCTCGCGAACACGCGGCCCACGGCGGTGAATCTCTTCTGGGGGCTGGACCGGATGCGGGCGGTTTACGAATCCGTCGCTTCCGAGCCCATTGAAGCGATTCGCGCCCGGATGGTGGCGGAGGCGAAGCAGATCAAGATCGAAGACATCGCCATCAATCAGGCGATGGGCCGGTTTGGCGCGGAACTGATTCCGGATAACAGCACCGTGCTCACCCACTGCAATGCGGGCGCGCTCGCCACGGCCGGTTACGGCACCGCGCTGGGCGTGATCCGCGCCGCCGTTTCCTCGGGCAAGAAGGTGGACGTTTTCGCCGACGAGACGCGCCCGTTTCTGCAGGGTGCCCGGCTCACCGCCTGGGAATTGCAGCAGGACGGCATTCCGGTAACGCTGATCACCGACAACATGGCCGGGCACTTCATGAAGGCGGGACGGATCGGCTGCGTGGTTGTCGGCGCGGACCGCATTGCCGCCAACGGCGACGTTGCCAACAAAATCGGCACTTACTCCGTGGCGGTGCTGGCGAAAGAGAATGGCATCCCGTTTTATGTCGCCGCACCCATCTCCACCGTGGACCTCGCTCTGGCCACCGGGGACGAAATCCCCATTGAGGAGCGCGCCCCGCGGGAGGTGACGCATGTGGGCGGGGTGGAGCTGGCCCCGGCCGGAATCTCGGTGGCGAATCCGGCGTTTGACGTGACGCCGAACCGCTATGTCACCGCGATCATTACGGAACGCGGCGTGGCGCGAAATCCCTATAACCAAAGTCTCCGTGCGTTCGTCGAAGGAAAAGCATGATCCATCGCATTCTCACCCTCATTCTGCTGGCCGCCTTTGTGGTTGCGCTGCCGCTTTCGGCCGCCAACAACAATTCCAACCGGCGCGCTCCCGGCTGGGCGCTGCCGGATCCGAATTTCAAGTTTCACGACCTGATGGATTACCGGGGCAAGGTGGTCCTGATTGAGTTCATGCAGACGAGCTGCCCGCACTGCGACGAATCGACCGCGCACCTGAAGGGCCTAGTCAGCCGCTACGGGCAGAACGTCGTGCTGATTCATATCGTGAACCCGCCTTCGTCGATGCAGGATGTGAAGAATTACATCGCGAAGCATCTGCTCACCTCGCCGATGCTCTTCGATTCCGGCCAGGTGGCGGCATCCTACCTGCAGCTTTCGCCCTCCAATCCCGGCTTTGACACGCCCCATCTCTTTGTCGTTGACCCGCAAGGCAAGATTGTCAACGATTTCGAATGGTCCGCCGCCACCAAGAGCATTTTCACCGGGAACGGCCTGGTACCGATCCTGGACAATCTCATCAAAAAAGTTCCGAAATCCAAATAAACCCGCCAAGGATTTCGCCGCGTGTGCGTAATGAAGGCAGAGACTGGCTTCAGAAGCCGGTCCGCGTCCGATCTTGCCGAAGGGAGAACTTTCCACTTTCGGGGATGTTTCGTTCCATCGTCCGAAGGAAAAATCTGTCATGAATCACCTGAAGTCCGCCATGCTGCTCGCGGTGCTTACCGCGCTGCTCCTGTTTTTGGGCCAGATGATTGCGGGCCAAAGCGGCCTGATGATCGCGCTTTTGATGGCGGTCGTCATGAATTTTGGCAGTTTCTGGTTCTCCGACAAGATCGTGCTCAGCATGTACGGCGCGCGGGAGATTGCCGAACGCGACACGCCGGAGCTGTTCAATCTGGTTCGCCAGTTGGCCATGCGCGCGAACCTGCCGATGCCGCGCGTTTACGTGATTGACGAAGAAGCGCCGAACGCTTTTGCCACCGGACGCAGCCCCACCAAGGGCGCGGTTGCCGTCAGCGCCGGGCTGATGCGCATGCTCACCCGCGAGGAACTGGCCGGGGTGATTGCCCACGAACTCTCCCACATCCAGAACCGCGACACGCTCATCATGACCATTGCCGGCACGCTGGCGGGCGCGCTCAGCTATCTGAGCCAGATGGCGATGTGGGGCGCGATGTTCCGGAGCGGCGACGACCGGGAAGGGCCGAACCCGATTGCCGCGCTCGTCGGCATCCTGATCGCCCCGCTCGCCGCGGCGATCATTCAGATGGCGATTTCGCGTTCGCGCGAGTATATTGCCGATGCCAACGGGGCCGAGATCAGCGGTGCGCCGCTGGGTCTCGCAAGCGCCCTTAAGAAGATCGAAGCGTATTCGCAGCGCATCCCGCTGCACCACGGCTCGCCGGCTACCGCGCACCTGTTTATTGTGAATCCGTTCAGAGGCGGGCTGGCCGGGCTCTTCCGCACCCACCCCGCGACGGAAGAGCGAATTGCCCGTCTGGAGCAGATGGCCCGGAGCGGCGAGTTTCGAGCCTAATACCCGATTGCCGGCGGAACGCGCGCCCCGAGTGGATGCGTTCCGCCACACTCCCTTATCATAAAGTCACGTGCTACCACCAAACGTTCACCTCTTCCCCCTGGCCGAATATTGGCCGTTTCTCCTTGGCTTTGTCGCCTTTGTCATCCTCCTGCTGACGCTGGATTTAACCGTGTTTCACCGTCGGCCTCACGCCGATTCCATGCGCGTGGCGGGGCTCTGGGTGGTGTTCTGGGTGGCGCTGGCCGTCGTCTTCAATATCGGCCTCTATTTCTATTGCGTCTGGTGGTTTCCCCAGGAACCCCGTCTGATGGCAATCCCCGGCTTTGACCCCGTGCAGGTCGCCCGGCAGGTTTCGCTCGAGTTCCTTACCGGCTATGTGATTGAAGAGTCGCTGTCCGTCGACAACATCTTCGTATTTGTCGTGGTGATGAGCTACTTCTCCATTCCGGCAAAGTATCAGCACCGCGTGCTCTTCCTGGGAATTATCGGCGCGATCGTCTTCCGCGGGATCTTCATCAGCCTGGGTGCGCTGCTAATGACGATCCACTGGGTGATCTACGTTTTTGGCGCCTTTCTGATCTACACCGGCGTCCACATGGCCATTTCCGACGAGAAGCCGCCGGAACCGGAGAAGAACCCGCTCATCCGCCTGTTCCGCAAGTTCATGCCGGTGACGCCCGTCTTCCATGGCCAGCACTTCTTCGTGCGGCTTCAGGGCAAGCTGCACGCCACACCCCTCTTTATCGCGGTGCTGTTCCTCGAAGCCACCGACATCGTGTTCGCGGTGGATTCCGTCCCCGCCATCTTTGCGGTAACCCGCGAACCGATGATCGTGTTCACATCGAATATCTTCGCGATTCTCGGTCTGCGCTCACTCTACTTTCTGCTGGCCGGCGCGATGGATAAGTTTTACCTGCTGCGCTACGGCCTGGCCGCCATCCTTGTCTTCGTCGGGCTCAAGATGGTGTGGCTCGATCACCTGGCCGGGGGCAAATTCCCGATCGGCTGGTCCCTCGGCATCATCGGGCTCATCCTGGCTTTGTCCGTGGTGATCTCTCTGTTGCGGCCGCTCGAGCAATCGGGCTCCGCCGAGAGCATCGACGAAGCCTCCCGCGACGACTCCGAGAAATCGGCCTGATCGCCGCCTATCGCAGGACGACGCCGCGTTCGCTCAAGAGCGTCCCGGTGAGCCGAAGCATGTTAAGCCGGTTGCGGTTGTAGTTGATTCTCTCGGTCACCACGCGCTGGTCCGCCGTAATCAGATCGGTCTGCGCGGATTGCAGAAAGAAGAGGGTGCTCGTGCCGAGATCGTATTTTCTCTGCTCGGCATCCAGCCGCTTCTGTGCGAAATCGCGGGCAATGGAGGCAAGGCGCACGCTCTCTTTGCTGGCGTCCAGATTGTTGATCGCGTTCAGAACATCCAGACGGACGGTCTGTTCAAGCTGGCGGATCTGCAGCATAGTGGACTTTTTCTGGACGAGCGAATCCGCGTAGTTGGCCGCCGCCGCACGATCCCGCAGCGGCAGTTGGAGTTGCAGAGCGAAGCTGTACGTAGGGAAATTGAATGCGAGCGAATCCCCATAGGCGGACCAAAGTCCGATCTGCCGTGCAATCTGGCCGGTGTCCCGATTAAGGAAATCACCTCCGCGCCCAGCGCCCGAATAGCGCAGGTTGAGCGAGAGGTTTGGCCGCATGGCGTTGGAGGCGGAGCGGAGTGAATACTCGTTCCCCAGAAGCTGCTGCCGCTGGGAAAGCAGGTCCGGCCGCGAATGCAGGGCCTGCTCGACCATTGCTTCGCGGTCGATCGTTTCCGCGCCGGATGGGGGCGCAATGGTGTCGGTAAACTCGATCGGAAGGGTTCTCAAGGTTGGGTTGATATCAATTCCCATTTGCTGGCGCAGGTTGTCCTCGGTTCGGGCAAGGCGGAACCGGGCCTGCGTCAGGTTCACCTGCGCCTGCGCAAAATCCGCCTGCGGCTGGAAGATATCCAGTTCCGGAATTGCGCCGAGTTCCAGCTCACGCTGCGCGCGCTTCAGTGAGGCGTCGCGAAGGTTGAGGGCCGCTTCCTGTACCCGCAAATTTTCCCTTGCTTCGAGATAATCCCAATACGCGGTTTCGGCCTGAGACAGCAACTGGGTCACTTGATTCTCAAACTGAAACTCGTTCGTCTTCAACGCGTTTCGCGCGATGAGGATGGGAAGGCGATTCACCGCCGTTCCCCGGCCTCGCAGCAATTGCTGGGTCACATCCACCTGGAAGTTCGTGTTCAAGCCAGGGTTGAAAGTGAGGAACTGGTTGTTGCTGCTCGTGCGATTGACGTTAGTTCCCACGGTCACCTGGGTGCCGGAGAGGAACGTCTGCTGGTAGTTGAGGCTCGATGGCTGCGTGAGGGTGCTCACCACGCCGGCGCCTTCCAGCTGGCTGGTGGCGGGCGTTTCGCTTCGGGTTGCGCGGAAGTTGGTGTTGACGGTGGGGTCGAGGAACGACATTGCCCGCTGGATGGCGTTCTTCGGCGTTTCGAGCAGCACTTTTTGCAGCGCAATGCCGGTGTTGTTGGCAAGAACCAGATCGAGGTACGACGGCAGCGTGAGGCGCAGTTTATTGTCCACCACGTAGTCTTCGAAACCGCGGGTCGGCTGGATCTCCACCTTCACTTCATGCCTTCCGAGAGCCCGTTCGAAAAACGCCGGCGTTCCGAAAATCGGAGCGCGGCGCGCATCTTCGAACGAGAAGCCTGGGCTGGCAACCGGGTGTTGGAGAGAGACCACCGGTTCGAATCGATTCTCCACCTTCACCGGTGCCGCCGCGCTGGCGCTCGCGGGAACGGCCGCGGCGGCGGTGCCCTCCGGCGCCCGCGGTTTCGCCGGAGATGGCGTTGAGGCCTGCGCGGATGGCGAGGCCTGCGCGGACGGTGAGGCCGGGGATGCGGCGGCGCCCGCGTCCTGACCCGCCATGGGGAGTGCCGTCGCCAGTGAAAGGGACAGTCCAAGAATCAATCGGGAAGAATAACTGGTTCGTTGCATTAGGTTACTCATAGCGCATAGCTTCGACAGGATCGAGCTTCGCAGCCTGCACCGCGGGATAAATTCCAAAGAGAAGTCCGATAAATACGGACACGCCGAACGCGACGGCGATGGAGGAGACGGTCACCACGGTGCTCCATCCGGCGGCGGCCGCGATCACCCAGGAAAGCGTAAAGCCGAAGGCGATTCCAATAAGACCGCCAACGATGGAGATCATCACCGCTTCGATGAGAAACTGTCGCACGATATCGGCCTGCTTGGCGCCAATGGCGCGGCGGATGCCGATTTCGCGCGTTCGTTCGAGCACGGTCGCCAGCATGATGTTCATGATGCCGATGCCGCCCACCAGCAGCGAAATGCCGGCAATGCAAATCATCACCACGCTGAAAATGAAGCTCGTCTGGCGGCGCTGCTCCAGCAACTGCGCGGGAATCACCACGGTGAAATCGCCCGCGTCCTTGTGCGTGGCGCTCAGGATCGCCTGCACCACGTTGGCGGCTTCGACGGAATCCACCTTGTCCTTCACCCGAATGTAAATGCCGTCGATTTCGTCCTTCAAGTAGCTGTTGTTGTCTTCAAAGCGGCGCAGCACGGTATTCAGCGGCGCGATGATCAGGTTGTTCCGGTTGCTTGCCTCCAGCCCCTCGACGTCGGCCGTGGCCTGCTGGTTCAGCACGCCGATCACCTGCAGCCACTGGCTGTTCACCTTCACCCATTTGCCAACCGCGTCCTCATAGCCGAGGAGGTTTACCTTCGCGGTTTCCCCCAGCACGCAAACCGGCGCGGAGGCCACGTTTTCGTTCTCCGTGAAAAAACGCCCTGAGATGATCCGCAGACTGTTGATCTCGGCGAAGTTCGGGAGAACTCCGATCAGTTGCGGAATCTCCTCCTGGGTCTTGGGGTAGGTCGAAGTCGGCTTGAAGCGCTTCCGGGGTGTGAGTTCGTCAATCCCGCTGACATTCTCTTCGATCGCCCGGTAGTCCCGAAAACTGAGCCCCGGAGAAATCACCCGGCGCGCTTGCAGCTCGTCACGGTCCACCGCCTCCTTGGCTTCAATGATGATGTTGTTCACGCCAAGCATGTCGATGTAGCGCAACATTTCGGCCTGAGCGCCCTCCGTGATGGAGAGCATCGCCACCACCGCCCCGACACCGAAAATCATGCCGAGCATCGTAAGCAGGGTTCTAAGTTTGTGCACGACGAGGCTGGCCAGCCCCATCTGCAGGTCGGGAATCATGCTGCCAAACACTAACGGGTACCTCCGGGCAATCCCGCCGGGGAGGACTGCTGCTTCTCCGGCGCGGCGGACGGCTTCTTCACCGCGAACGGGTCGGAGAGCGCGAGCACTTCTCCGGGCTTCAGGCCGGAGGCGATCACCATTGTACTCTCCGTGCGCTTCGCGGCCGTCACTTCACGGGCTTCAAAGCCCGCGGCGGTCTTCACGAAGACAATCGATTTTCCATCGCGGTCGAACACCGCCTGCATCGGAATCGTGATTGCATCCTTGATCTCGTCCACCAGGATCTCGACATCGGCCAGCAATCCGGGGCGAAGCAGAACCTCAAAACTCGATCCCTTGCCGGGCGGGGGCGGCGGCACGGCCGCCTTCAGCTCTTCAATAGTGAAGCCGTAAGAGTTCTTGGTGGGGCCGGCTTCCAGCGCGGCATCGCTGTTGGCCGCATTCTGGCGGCGGCCGGCGGCCATGCCGGGCATTTGCCCTTGCAGTTGAGAGAAGATCTGGCGTCGCTCCTCCTGCGAAAGATCCTGCATGTTGCGGCCGTTCAGCGCCTTCTGCATGGCGGCTTGCATCTTCTGCCGGTCTTCGGCGGAAAGGTTGCCGAAGCCGCCACCGCCGCCGGGTCGTCCACCGGCCTGAGCGCCGCCCGCGGAATTGCTTCCGTTCTGGCCCCGCGCGCCCCGTGTCTGCCCATTTCCGCTGGCATTGCCTCCAGCGGCGAAACCACCGCCCGCGCCAGCGCCGGATCCGCCCGCGTTGCCGAATTGCGCGCCGCCGGCAGCCATCATTCCACCGCCGCCGGGCGGCATCCCGCTTCCGCCCGCCATCCCTCCGCCATTCGGGCCACCGCGCCGGCCACCCGGCGCCGCGGCACCGCTCGACGTCTTCTCCCGGTTGCGGCGCGCCGTTTCTTCAACCTGCCGAATCTCTTCCGGCGACGCGCCCGTCGCCTTGAGCAGCGCCTGCATATCGATGCTGAATAGGACGTCGAATTTCTTCGAAGGGTCGCCCGACATCACGTTGGAGCTCGCCGTCGAACTCAGGCTCTTTACTTTGCCGTCGAACACGTGGCCCGGCAGCGCATCCAGGCGGATTTTCACGTTCTGGCCTTCCCGCAGGTTGGCGCGGTCCACTTCGCTCACTTTGGCCACAACCTCAAGCTCGCTCAGGTCAAGCACTTCCACCACGGGGGAGCCGGGAGAGATCTCATCCCCTTCGCGCAGATCGGGCACTTCAGAGCCGAAACGTCCACCGGCCGCGTAGTTCTGCTTCACGGCCATCAAGCCGCTGATGGGCGCCAGGCTCTTGGATTCGAGCACGCGCGCCTTGTCCCGGTTGAGCTGGATGAGCGCTTTTCGTCGCTGTTCCCCAAGCACACGGATTTGCGCCTCGGCCTGCTCCCGCTTGCTCTGCACATCGCTTTGCAGGCGTTCCAGGCGGCGCTTGGCTTCTTCCAGGGTGAGTTCGTTCTTGCGGGCGTCGATGGTGGAGATGAGTTCATTCCGCTTCATCTGCAATTCCGCCGTTCGGACGCCGAAGCGCGCTTCCAGAAGGTCCACTTCGTCCTTGTTCGCGGAGAGTTGCAGGTCCGCGCGCGCCTTCAGAAGCTGCTGATGGATCTTGTCGAGTTCGATCTGGCTCTCCACCACGCGGCTCACCACGGCCGTGTCGTCGTAGGCGGCAATCAGGTCTTTCTCTCGTGCAAAAGCACCCAATGGCGCGAGGAACGTGATCTGCGTCTGGCCGAAAAGGTTCGGGGCCGTCAGGGTAGCGCTGCGCACCGCGCGAAGCTCCCCGCGGGTGAAGGCGCGAACCACGAAGTCGCCTTTGCGCACCGTGGTGGTCGCCATCGAATCCTTTTCCTGGGGAAGCTGCTGATAGACTTTGAAGCCGCCGTAGACCAGCCCCAAGACCAGCAGCAGGGCGATGCCCACCTGAATCACGATCCGCTTCATCGGTATTGTCCTCTTCTCACGCAATGCATCCTTGCTGACTGCGAAACCGGAGCCAATCGGCCCTAGAGCTTGTGGGCGCGCTTCATCGCTTCCACCGGATCTTCGAGCGCGACGACATCGCCTTCCGAAATTCCCTTGAGAACCTGCAGGTCCGTATCGTTTCGCTCACCGGCCTCGATGGTGGTAAGCACGAAGGTTCCGCCGTGCTGCAGCCAGACCGCGGGCTTGCCGTCCTTGGTGAAGCTGGCGGTAATCGGGATCAGCAGCGCGCCGGGCACGCTCGAAATCACCACTTCCGCATTCGCCGTCATTCCCGGACGCAGCCGAGGGTCCAGCGCTTTCAGCACGGCTCGGGCGGGGAACTGTTTCTCCAGGTTCCGGAAGCCCCGGAAGATCACTTCGGCGATCGGGCTGATCCAGGTGACTTCCGCCTGGAATTCCTTGTCGGGAACCGCGTCCACGCGCACACGCACACTCTGGCCAAGCTGCACCTTGCCCCGGTCCACTTCGTCGAGCGTCAAATAGACATACATTTCCGAGAGATCGGGGATCTCGACGATGCTTGCGCCGGACCACACGCGGTCGCCTTCCTTAAAGGGCGGAGGCGTGCGGCCGAACCCGCCGGAACGGAAGTTGGGCAGCAGGTTGACGATGCCATCGACAGGCGCGTGCAGTTTCACGCGTTCGAGGTACTCGCGCGTCCGCTCGACATCCCGCTGGGCCTTGGTCTTGCTTCGTTCGAGGCGCTGCAGATCGGCATTCTGTGACGCTTTGGCGGACTCAATGACGGTCTCCACGCCCTTCCGTTCCCCTTCGGAAACCGTAACGTCGATGCGGTTCTTCGCCCCTTCGATCGCGGAAACGATTTCCGCCTTGCTGGCCTCCAGCTTGGCCCGCTCCACGTTATACTGCGCCTGCATCAGATTCAGCTCATTCGCTTCAGATTGAATCCTTTGCGTTGCCTTGAGCTGCACGATTTCGCTATCGACGGTGCGGGCTTCCGTCGTGCGGGTGAGCATCGTTTGCTCCAGGCTGGCCGCATCGAGCTCCACCACCACGTCCCCTTTGTGGACCATGGATCCGGCCGGCGCCAGGCGGACGATTGCCGGATTCGGAATGCGGCCCACGCTCAGGATGACGGAGCGGCTGCTCTTGATGTCCCCGGTGTCCTTGACGCTGATCAGGAACTCGCCGCGCCGGACTTTAGCGGTCTTTACATCGACGGTATTCGGGCGGGTATAGCGCCATGCGGCGTAGCCCCCGCCGATCAGCGCCAGGATGCCGACGAGCGTGAACATCCGGACAAGAATGGTGCGGCCGCCGTTCGGGTTCTTCGCAGCTTTCGATTTGGATTCAGATGCCATAGTATGTTGAAGTAACCGCGCGCGGGCCCCTTCGCTGGAGAGGCGAAGGACGCGCCAGAGATGATGTCAGCTTCGTTTGTAAAGACGCGCCTCTGGCAGCATAAGTTATCCTACCGTCGAAATTCCTTCTCCGCGAGCCCGGGGCATTAGAGAAGGCATGTAGAATCAGCAATATATAGGCCACTGGGCGGCTTGAGCGGCGAGGCGGAAATCCCGCTGGCGGCGGCAGGGAGGCAGCCCGAGCGGCAGTTCTCAAGGGCGACGGGAAGGGGCGAGACCGCGGCGCGCCGCGCACCACGCTTCCCGCCCCTCACTTCCCAGAGTTAGAAATTGACGATCGCGGCGAAGGATTCGGCATCGAGGCTTGCGCCGCCCACCAAACCCCCGTCGATATCCTCAAC
>JBDIBK010000129.1:0-10915 GCA_039812845.1 Bryobacterales bacterium | reverse complement strand
GCTTCCGGCAGCGTCGTTTATCCTGGAAGGAGATGGCGTTAGCGGATGATGAGATCTATGGCTGCATCGGCGAGGATGGCTTTGCCCGGCTGGTAGCGGCGTTTTATCGGCGAATTCCCGCCGACGATGTGCTTGGACCCATGTATCCGAATCGGGATTTCGTCGGCGCGGAAAAGCGGCTGCGGGATTTCCTGATCTTCCGGTTTGGCGGGCCAACCACCTATCTCAAAGAACGCGGCCACCCCAGGATGCGTGAGAGACACGCTCCCTTCCCGATTGACCGGATCGCTCGGGACCGCTGGGTGACCCTGATGGAGCAGGCGCTCGAGGAGACCCAGCTTCCGGAGGAAGCCGTGGCAACGCTGCGCCCGTTCTTCGATAGCGTCGCCACGTTCCTGATGAACCGCCACGGCTAAACCGCAACCCGCGCGCTACCCTGAGAGAGTACCCATGCCCGCCTCCGCTGCCCGGCGAAAGTCCGAGATTATGAGCCCCGCCGGTGCCTGGCCGCAGCTTCATGCCGCGGTGGAAGCCGGGGCGGATTCGGTCTACTTCGGCTTGCGCCACTTCAGCGCCCGCGCCAAGGTCGGCTTTACGCTGTCGGAGATTCCGGAGCTAATGCACGAACTGCGCGGACGCGGCGTGCGGGGCTATGTCGCCTTCAATACCCTCGTATTTGAGCATGAGCTCGGCCAGGCGGCGGAAGCCATTGAGGCGCTGGCGAAAGCCGGGGTGGATGCCCTGATCCTGCAGGATTACGCGGCGGTGCAGCTCGCGCGGCGCATCGCGCCGGGCCTCGAACTCCATGCCAGCACCCAGATGAGCATCACCAGCGCGGAGGGAGTTCGCCTCGCCCAGCGTTTCGGCATCGGGCGGGTGACGCTGGCCCGCGAGCTCTCCCTGGACGAGATCCGCCGGATCCGGCGGGAAACCGATTGCGATCTCGAAGTATTCGTTCACGGCGCTCTCTGCGTGGCGTATTCCGGCCAGTGCTTCAGTTCCGAGGCCTGGGGCGGCCGCAGCGCGAACCGGGGCCAGTGCGCACAGGCTTGCCGCTTGCCCTACGAACTCATCGTCGATGGCGCGCTTGAGCCGCTCGGCGACGCTCGCTATCTGCTTTCTCCCGGCGACCTGTTTGCCTTGCGGCAGGTGCCCGAGCTGATGGACGCCGGCGTTGCCGCCCTCAAGATCGAGGGCAGATACAAGGATGCGGATTACGTGGCGGCCGCCACCAGCGCGTATCGCAAGGCGGTGGACGAAGCCTGGAACAACGCCCCGTCCACGTTGAGCGAAGGCGAAGTGCGGGACCTGGAGCAGGTTTACTCGCGCGGGATGGGCCCCTATTTCCTTACCGGAACCAATCACCAGCAGGTAGTGCGCGGGCAGGCACCGCGGCATCGAGGGGTGTATTGCGGCAGGGTGACCAAAGTAACCGGCGACACCGTTTGGATTGCTCCCGACGAGGGCTGCCGCATTTCGCCGTTGAAACCCGGCGATGGAGTGGTGTTTGACGCTTCCGCCTGGCGCAGCCCCGCCGAACCCGAAGAAGGCGGAAGAGTCTACGAAGCGGTCACGCATCCGCGAGATGGCCTTGCGCTCCGCTTCGCCAACCGCGCGATCGACTTTTCCCGGATCCGTGCGGGGGACCGGCTGTGGCGCACGCACGATCCCGACCTCACGCGCCGGCTCAAGCGCTTTACGGAGGCAGCCGGCCCAGTGGCGCGGCAGCCGGTGGATGTGCACATTCGGGCACACGAAGGTGCGCCCCTTTCGCTCACCTGGAGCCTTACCGAAAGGCCAGATATCCGGGTGGTCGTGACATCTGGAGACGCACTGCCAAAGGCGTCGCAGCGGCCGCTCTCCGAGGCAATCGCCCGTGCACAAATCGAGCGTCTGGGCGGCTCCCCCTACCGTCTGAATCGGCTGGAGTTCGAATCCGGTGGATCTCCCTTCGTCCCGATCTCCCTGTTGAATGCCTTGCGGCGCGAGGCGGTAGAGGCCCTGCGGGCGAGGCAGTGCCGGGCGGAGCAGCCGATCGCGGAACCCGCGACCGCCGTGGTGGCCAGCCTACGGTCGGCGGAGAACCGGGGAGCGGCTGCCATTCAGTGTCCATCCGCGTCCGCGCCGGAACAGTCCCTGCCGCAACTGCATCTGCTCCTGCGCACTCCCGCCCAATTGGAGGCCGCGCTGGCGGTGAAACCGGCCAGTATCACCCTCGACTATCTCGATCTCTACGGGCTGAAACCCTCGGTGGATCGCGTTAAGGAGAGTGGGATATCGGTAAGAGTGGCCAGCCCGCGCATCCTGAAACCGGGAGAGGACCGGATCCTCGACTTTCTCGACCGGCTGGAATGCGACCTGCTCGTTCGCTCCACCGGGATGCTGGAGACCCTGCGCGCACGGGGACGGACGGGCCTTTACGGGGACTTCAGTTTGAACGTCGCCAACTCGATCGCCGCCACCGTCTATCTGGATATGGCCCTGGTGCGAATCAGCCCCACGCACGATCTGAACGCCGCCCAGATCGCCCAACTGGCACGGGACACCGGCCCGGAGCGAATGGAAGTGGTGGCCTATCAGCACCTGCCCGTCTTCCATACGGAGCACTGTGTCTTTTGTCGCTTCCTTTCGAAAGGCACCACCTACAAAGACTGTGGTCGGCCCTGCGAAACCCACGTTGTCGCCCTGCGGGACGAGCGGGGTCGCGCGCATCCGCTGGTAGCGGATGTGGGTTGCCGCAACACCGTCTTTGGCGCGGAAGCGCAATCGGCGGAGACACACCTCGAGATGTGGCGTTCCGTGGGCTTGCGGCACTTCCGGCTGGAGTTCGTGCATGAATCTGCGGAGCAGACACGTTACGTAAGCGAGGCCTTTCGCGAAGCCCTATCGGGTGCTATCCCGTACCGCACGCTGGCGGAGAGGCTCCGCACGCTCGCGCCGGAAGGCGTCACGGAGGGGAGCCTGTTCGTTCCGGAGGGCTACCGGCAATTTCCCATTCTGCAATAGGATACGGGCATGCCTGACGCGGAGATTCGCAAGGTGGGGCTGTTTACGGTCCGCGAGGGCCGTGTGCTCCTCTGCCGGAAGCGGCACGGCAAGCTCATCCTGCCCGGCGGCAAGAGGGAACCCGGTGAGACATCCCTCGAAACGCTCCACCGCGAAATCGCGGAGGAGCTGGGCAGCCAGGTGCGCCTGATTGAACCCACCCCGCTTGGGACCTACATCGACCGGACGGCGGCGGAAGCGCCGGAGACCGCGAAGACCATCGAGATCGAACTCTATGGCGGCATTCTGCGGGGCGAGCCGCAGCCGTCGAACGAGATCCACGCGCTGCTGTGGTTCGGAGACGAGGATCCGTGGCTGTCGCTGGCCCCAAGCCTCTCGGGGCAGATATTTCCCGACCTGATCCGGCGAGGCCTGCTCCACTGGGGAAAGCCCGGCCTGCCCTAGCGATGCCGGTTTCGCGCACCGCGGTCCGCCCTGGGCGGAGGCGCGATCCAATCGCTTCCGATCCCGTCAGTTCCCGGTCTTGCGCTTGTTGCGGCGCTTCAAATAGATGATCAGGATGATGACGGCCGCCGCGCCCAGAATCAGGTTGCGCATGGTGCTGTCTTCCGCGCCCGCCGCTTCCTGTGCGTGGAGGAGCGGCGTGAACGCCATCATCACCGTGAGAAGGAGCGTAAGCAGGAACGCACGAGTGCTTTTCAACATTTCGAAGTCTCCAAAAAGGGGAATCAGGTACAGCATACTCTTTCTTGAGCGCTTCCAAAACAACGAAACCGCTCGAAATTGTGAAATCGGGCCGCGAAGGGACGAGTTCTATGCGATTTAGTACTACTCGCGAGGGAAATAGCCCGCGTGTAGGCGCGCCAACCCACATCGCGCTACCCTCTTAGGAGAGTATGAAAACAGCAATCATTGGTCTCCCGATGGTCGGGAAGACCTCCCTCTTCACCATCCTTACGGGTGTGCACGAATCGTCCCGGATGGGCGCGATGGAAGTGCGCGTGGGTGTCGCGAAGGTGCCCGACGCCCGCTTGGATGCACTGGCGGAGGTGTTCCACCCGGAAAAGCTCACCCACGCCACCATCGAGTTTCTGGACGTTCCCTCCATTTCCAAGGAGTCCTTGCGGGAACCGAGTTACCTCGCGAGTCTGCGCTTCGCGGACGCCTTCGCCCATGTCCTTCGCGTCTTTGAAAGCGACATCGTCCCCCACGAAAAGGGAGCGGTGGACCCAATGCGGGATCTCGACGATGTGGAAGCCGAACTGATCCTGAGCGATCTGGTGCAGGTAGAGAAGCGGCTCGAACGGCTTGACAAGGATCGCAAGAAGATCAAGGACCCGAAGCTCGACAAAGAGTTCGAAGTGCTCACCCGCTTTAAGGCCGCCCTTGAGAATAACCAGCCTCTGCGCGAGGTGGACGCGGACACCGAAGAAGAGAAGCTCATCCGCGGCTTCATGTTCCTCTCCCAGAAGCCCATTCTCTACGTGCTGAATGTCGGGGAGGAAGACGCCTCCCGGCTTGCCGAACTGGAGAAGCAGTACGCAGCCAAGATCCTGCCGGGAAGAAAGCAGGTGGGCGTGACGGCGGTCTGCGGAAAGGTGGAAGCGGAACTCACCGAGATGGAGCCGGAGGACGCGAAGGATTTCATGGAGTCCTACGGCCTCACGGATAGCGGCCTCGAACGCATGGTGAGCGCCAGCTACCGGCTTCTCGGGCGCATGAGCTTCCTCACCGCCGGCGAACCCGAGGTCCGCGCTTGGACGATCCCTATCAACTGCAAGGCCGTCCACGCGGCCGGGGAGATCCACTCGGATCTGGAGAAGAAGTTCATCCGGGCCGAAGTGGCCAACTGGAAAGACCTGGTGGAGCGCGGCGGCTGGAGCGGGCTGCGGGGCACGGCGCTGATGCGCCTCGAAGGGAAAGAATACATCGTGCAGGATGGCGATGTCTTGATGATCCGTCACGGGTAGGCGGGAGGCCCGCTGGGGAAATGGCGACCGGGGAAGCAACCTCGCAATCCGCGCGGCGCGTGATCTTCCACGTGGACATGGATGCGTTCTTCGTCTCCGTGGAAGAACTCTACGACCCCTCCCTGAAGGGGAAGCCCGTGGTGGTGGGCGGGAAAGCGCATGAGCGCGGCGTGGTGGCCGCGGCTTCCTACGCGGCGCGGAAGTTCGGCGTGCGCTCCGCGATGCCGCTGCGTACGGCGTATGAGAAATGCCCGCAGGCGATCTTCATGGACGGTCACCGGGACCGTTACGCCAAACATTCCGCCATCGTGAAGGAGCTGTTGCGAGCGTTCTCCCCCAAGGTCGAGATGGCATCCATCGACGAGGCCTACCTTGACCTGACGGGCACGCAGCGCCTCTACGGCCCGCCCTTCGCTGCGGCGGACCTCCTTCACAAGCGGATGAAATCGGAAACGGGCCTGAACTGCTCGATTGGGATCGGCACGTCACGGCTCGTGGCGAAGGTCGGCTCCAGGATGGCCAAGCCGAACGGGATCTTCGAGGTGCTGCCGGGCATGGAGGCGGCGTGCCTCGCGCCATTGCCGGTGCGGCGGATTCCGGGCGTCGGCAAGGTGATGCAGGAGAAGCTGGCGGCGCTCGGAGTGACGCGCGTGGGCGGTCTTGCGGAGCTGGACGAACGGGTGCTGGAGCGGCGCTTCGGCAAGTGGGGGCTCGCGCTCGCCGGGAAAGCGCGCGGCCAGGATGCCGGAAGCTGGTTCGACAGCGAAGTGGGCGACACCGACGACCCAAAATCCATCAGCCACGAGCACACCTTCGACGTGGACATCGCGGACCGGGAGGCGATTGAAGCCGTTCTGGCGCAACTGGCGCAAATGGTCGGCCGCCGGCTGCGGGAGCAGGATCTCTACGCCCGAACGGTGCAACTGAAGCTGCGCGATTCCGCTTTCCATACCATCACGAGAGCGGTTACCCTCAACCACCGAACGCAGTTGGATACGGAACTGCTCCAAGCAGGCCGCGCCCTGTTCCGCGCGAACTGGAAGCCGGGCCTGCGCGTCCGTCTGATCGGCTTGCAGACTTCCTCGCTCGACCGTTGCGAGGGGCAACTGGAACTGCTTGGCGGCGAGAGCAGCGAGCGCTGGAAGGCGGCTCTCCAGGCGGCCGACCGTCTGCGCGACCGCTTCGGGGACGAAAGCGTTTCCCTGGCGGCGGCCATGAAAGGCAAGTTCCGGGAGCGCGTGCACGAGGCGATGGAGGAGCGAAAGAACCCGAAGCCCTGAGGCACCGGGTGCCACGTCTCGCACGGAGCGGCCCGTGGCACCCGGTGAAAGGGGCACGCCACGCACCGCGGCCCGCTCCACCGAGTGGGCCGCCAGTTCCGAACCGGCCTTTTCTCTTGGTTGCCGCCGTTACGGCTTGGCGGGGGCCGCCGGCTTCGCCGCTGCGGCGGCGGGCTTCGGGGCGGCAGGCTTCGCGGCTGCGGTCGAACTGTCGGCGTCGAAAGCGGAGATCACACTCGCCGTGATGTCAATGCTGTTCGAAGCGTAGAGAATGCCTGATTGCGGCGTGCTGACATCGATAATCAGTACGTAGCCATTCTCCTTGGCGAACTTGTCGATCACGGCCTGCATCTTTTCGCTGATGCCGGCAAAGGTGCTCTGCTGCGCCTGGTTGAACTCCAGTTGCGCGTCCTCGCCGGAGCGCTGCAAGTCCCGCTGCTTGTCGTCGATATCCTGGCGGAGTTTTGCGAGCGCTTCCTGGCTCAGCGTATTCGCACCGCGCTGCAACTGCTGCTGAAGCTGCTGAATCTCCGCCTGCTTATCCTGCAGTTGCTTCTGCTTGGGGTTGAACCGCTCCTGCAATTCCTTCACCGCGGTCTGGCCGTCTTTGGTGCTGATGATGGCCTGCTGGATGTTGATAATGCCCACTTTGGCAGGCGCCGTCTGCGCCTGCAGGGCGATGGCGAAACCCAACACCAGAAGGCTGCGAATCAAGATATTCTGCATCACTTTTGCTATTCTCCCGCGCCGGTCCTACTCTGGAATCGGCCTGACAAAATTCAAACGACCGTCGAGAACTCAGAAGGTGCGGCTGACGGTAAAGCGGAACTGGCTGCGACGCTCGAAAAACGGAATCCGCGAGGCTCCACCGCCAAACCCGCTCACGTTGGTGAGCGTACGGATCGCCTCGGCATACGTTGCGTCGTTGGCGAACGAAGAGCGGTCAAACACAATCGGCGCTTGCGCCACTCCCTGCACGAGCGTCGGATTATACGCCCAGTATAAACGAAACGGCGCATTTACCACGGGCATCATCACCTGGAGTTCCAGGCCGGTGGAAGTGCGGATCTTCTGGCTGTCCGCGAAGACGAACGCTTCATTCTCAAACGCGGCCGCCGGATGCGCGGCGTTGAGATAGTTCACGCGGTCCGGATTGAGGCGCAACTGGCTGGTGCGCGACACCCGGTTGATGCCCGCATCAAAGAAGGCCGCCAGGGTAACGGGACCGAATATGGGAATCCGGTATTCGAAGTTCGCCACGCCCATCGTGTCGCCGCCGGGGAACGAAATCTGGTAAATCGGGATGGTTTGCGTAACCGGCGTGAAACCTACGGTGCCGTCGGAATACACAACCCGCTGCACACGCTGAGACCCGTCCGCATTCAGAACCCGAATGGAGGTTTCGCTGGGGATGAATGCCACCGGCGATATCTCCCAGATATCAAAGCCGCGAACATCCTGTTCGCCGCCCATGTAGAAGCGGTTAAACGGAGGCGCGGCCTGCCCGCCGTAGCCGGTAATCCAGGACCCCATCCCCCGCATTCCGATCACGTGGCCTTCACGGAAACCCTTGCGGAAGTACTTCGCCTCCACGGTGGGCAGGAACATCTTGACGCTGCCGCCCAGTGGTCCGCCGGCGAACGTGGTGCTGATGAAGAGGCTCCGGCCGGCCGTGGGCGTAATGGGGTGGTTGACCGTGTTGTAGCTGTATGAGGGCACAATCCTGCTGGTGACGATGCCATCCAACTGGTTTGCCTGCCCGGCGAAGCTCAGAAAGTTAATGGTCTCAAACTGGATTCGGGCACCTTCGCTCTGCGGGTTGATATTGGAATTGTCGTAGCCGTAGCTGAGTCCGACCCGGGCAAAGGAACGCTTCAACTGCGTGGAGCCAAAAAAGCTGAATCCGTAACCATTCTGGCTATAGTTCAAGCGATTCTCCGAACCCAGGGAATTGTAAAGACTCGTGTAGTTTCTCCCCGTGAACAGCGAAACTTCGCGGCCCTGGTCGAAATTGAAGCGGCGCGTATAAATCGTGAAACCGGCCTGGATCGGCTTATCCAGGAAGTAAGGTTCGGTAAAGCCGAAGACGACGTCCTGAATGCGGTCTCCCAATTGGGAGCTGATGCTCAGGGTTTCGCCGAGACCGAGGAAATTGTTCGTGGAATAGTTCATTCCTACAAAGCTGCCCGCGATGCCGGAGACGCCGCCGGTGAGGCCCACCGTATTGCGGCCGCGTTCCTTCACGGAGAGGGTGAGGTCCACCGTATTCGTGCGGTTGTCGCGCTTGATATCCGTGGCTTCATCCTTCTTCAATTGGTCAAAGTATCCGAGCTGGTTCAGGCGGAGGATGCTCACTTCCCACAGGCGGGTGTTAAACATGTCTCCTTCATCCACCAGGAGTTCGCGGCGGATGACCTTGTCGCGCGTGGTGGTGTTGCCGGAGAACTCGATGCGCCGGACGAAGAACTGCTTGCCTTCGTCCACGCTCAGCGTGAGATTCATCTGGTCGGAATCCGGGACGGGATCGAACGATGGCTCCGGAACGAAGTCAATATAGCCATAGCCGCCATAGAGCTTGCGCAAATTGTCGAGGCCTTCGCGCAGCTTCTTGGTGGAGAAGATATCGCCCTTATCCATCTGGAAGAGCGGCCGCATCAAGGCTTCGGGCGTGCGGAAGAGCTTCACGCCCTCGAATTTGATTTCGTTCAGCTTGTACTGGGGCCCTTCTTCCACGGTAAGGCGCAGATCGGCGCGCTTGCCCGGCTTGTTGGGGTAGAAGAGCGGGATGCGGAACTTGCCGCCGCCCACATCGCGCATCGTCACATCGGTGTCGATGACGCGGGCGCGAAAATAGCCGCGCTCCTGATAGAAATTGGCCAGGCGCTGCTTGTCTTCTTCGAGCTTCACGGAGTCAAAGGCTCTCGAAAAGAGATTCTCGAAGAAGATGGAATACGGGATGCCAATTGGCTTCGAATTCGCCATCGAACGCCGGACGGCGCGGGGAGAGAAGGACTTCACCCCCTCGAAGGAGATCTCGCCCACCTTCACCTTCGGCCCTTCGTCCACGATGAAGGTGATAACCACCGAAGCCGGAGGAATCTGGAAGACTTCCGGCTGAATGCGGGCATACTGGCGGCCGCGTTCCGCGAGGTATTCAAGCAGGACGACCACCGCGCGCTGCACCTTGTTGGGGTCGTAGTTCGCTTCCGTGCTGAGCCCCACCCGGCGGTCCTTGAAGCGCTCCAGCACTTCGGACATGGTGATGGATTTCAGCCCTTCATACTTGATGCTGCGAACGATGCGGCGTTCGGTAACGACAAAACGGACGATCTTCCCAAAGCGGCCGTCCTCGACTTCGAGGCGGATATCGTCAAAGCGCCCCGTGTTCCAGAGGAGCATGAAGTCCCGCCGGAGGGCGTGCTCATCGTAAACATCGTCCTTCTTGGAATAGATCAGGGCCCGCAGCGTGGCTTGCGGAATGCGCCGCGCCCCCCGGAAATCGATCGCCTCAATGCGATTGTGGTCCGCCACCTGCTGCTCCGCTTTTTCCGGAGTCTGTTCGCTGGGGGTTTCGAACGGGTTAGCGGAGGAGGGGGGGGACTGAGGGACCGTTTCGAAGGGATTTTGCTGATTCTGTGGAGTTTGTTGGGGCTGCTGAGCGGCCAGGGCTACCGAAGCCACCAGCGAGCACAGCACCATCCCCAACAAGCCCAGCGGCTTGAAAAACACCATGAAGGCCGAGCTTCCTTTCCCGAATAACGAACCCTGAGACGGTAACCGCGAAACCCCGGTTACGTGTTGTCGCGTGGAATCCGCGTAGAATCGCAATTCTCTATTCTAACTGACGACGATCATTGGCGCGAATTAGAAATGGACGCAAGAGCACATTCGGCAAATGCGGCTTGCCGCTCGGCCTCGATCATAACGCTCGAATCGAGGATTACTCCAAGGTGAGCGGGCTCCATGGCTGGCTGCGCTCCGCAATCCCTTCTTCGACATCCTTCATGAAGCCCTCATCGGCGATGGCGGTGGCACCGCGCACTTCGGCAAACGCGATACTCTCCGACAGCAGACGGCCTTTCAGAAGCGGTGTGCGGATCGTTGCGACGGGGCGATGGTCCTGCTCCACCACCACCTCGATGCCCTGTTGGACCTTGGCCAGGATCGCATGGACGTCGCGGGCGAGTTCGGCGCCGGTAATGCGGAGCGTCCCCATATCCATGATCATAGCCTCTATTCCTCCTCCCCGGCTTCGTCACTGAGCGCGGCCGGCAGTTCCGTGGCGTGCGAAGTTCTTCAGGCCCCTGCCGCCCTGTCTCAAATTCGCCATCAAAATTCGCCATCAGGCAACTCAATGCCGATTTTGGGTGAGGGAAAGGAAGCACAGGCGTGCCTTTCGCGAATTGCTAGGCAACTGATACAGAACGGGTTACGTCATTTCTCGTCCGAGGAGACCCCTGCGCGGCACCCCGCAAGGGGCTCAACTGCGAACGCACCCCGCCCATCCAACCTCCGCCCGATCAGCCAATCAGCCGAGCGCCAGCGAGACCATGTCGCGACGGCCCATTTGCCGGCGCGACGTCAACGTGCCGCCCTCGTCACCCAAAAACCCGCCCCAAATCGACCCCGCCCACATCCAATCACCGAAGTTCCGAAACT
>JBDIBK010000128.1:0-10962 GCA_039812845.1 Bryobacterales bacterium | reverse complement strand
GCCCGGCGAGCGATGCGCACGCGGAAGTTATGGAAGTTGCCTCGCTTGGCAAACCCGCGGCCCGCACCGCCACCGGGCAGCAAAGCCTCACCCGGGCGCTGGGACTGAAGATCGGCAGGGTGGTGATCGACCCCGGGCACGGAGGCAAGGACCAGGGCACAACCGGAGTCAACGGCCTTCTTGAGAAGGATCTGGTTCTGGACATCGCCAAGCGTGTAAAGGCGCTGGTGGAAGAGAAGCTCGGCAACGAAGTGCTGCTGACCAGGGAAACGGACGAGTTCATTGCGCTTGAGGAGCGGGCTGCCTTCGCAAACCGGCATCGAGCGGACTTATTCGTGTCGCTGCACGCGAATTCGTCCCCATTCCGGCTTGCCAGTGGGCCGGAAACCTTCTATCTGGATTTCACGACCTCGCGGGAATCCATGGACATCGCCGCCAGGGAAAACGCTTCCTCCACGAAATCCGTCGCCGACCTTCAGGACATCGTGAAGAAGATCGCGTCCAAGGACAAGCGGGATGAGTCTCGCGATTTTGCGGTGAGAATGCAGGGGTCGCTTTTCAAAGCACAGCGCGCGGCCGGAATTGCAAAGAAGAATCGAGGCGTGAAATCAGCACCGTTTATCGTACTGGTGGGCGCGGAGATGCCCTCCATCTTGGTGGAGATCGGGTTCTTAAGCAACAAGCGGGAAGAGAACTCGCTCAAGTCTTCCGACTACCGGCAATCGGTGGCCAAAGCAGTTTTTGACGGCCTCAGCAACTACCTCGCCTCGCTTAGCCACTTCGATTCGAAGGAAAGAGCGGCAAGAGAATAGAGGGCTGGTGGAAAGTTCCCGCGCGGGCCGAGCCCGATGCTTCGTTGTGACGCATTCTTCCAGCCGAGTTCCGCGTTGAGCCGTCGCGCTGTTTCGCGCGCGGTCAATGCCGGATCTCCCAATCGATTTCGCGAAGGCTGGCCGCGTAGAGGTCAACGGGAAGCGCGGAGACGCGATTGCGCCCTTCCCGCTTGGACTCGTAGAGTGCCTCGTCGGAAGTGCGCAGGAGCATCTCCAGGCTATCGTTTCTGGACGGGATCGAAGCGGTACAGCCAAGGCTGACCGTCACCCGGATCGATTCCGCCCCTCGGGAGACGTGCATGGACTCGACTGCGGCGCGAATCCGCTCCGCGGCGCCAATGGTCTCATCAAACCCACAACCTGGAACCACCATCAGGAACTCTTCCCCGCCGAAACGCCCGATAGAATCCGTTGGACGCATGGCGCTTTGCATCGCCTTCACGGATTCGAGCAGTACTTGATCTCCAACGAGATGCCCCCTGGTATCGTTAATCTGCTTGAAGTGGTCAAGATCCGCGAGGATGACACCCACCGGTTTCCCGCTGGATTTGCTCACCTTCAATTCAGCTTCCAGGCGATTGAAAATCGTGCGGCGATTCCAGAGATGGGTCAGCGGATCCCGCATCGCCTCTTCCCGGAGCGCTTCCTGGGCTTTCACCAGCTCTTCCTGCAGATGCAGAATCCGCTTGCCCGCGCGAATCCGGGCCGCCAGTTCGTCGAGGATGTAGGGCTTGCCCAGGTAGTCGTCCGCTCCCGCGTCCATCCCCTCGATGATGCTTTCTTTATCCTTCCGGGCGGTCAACAGAATGATGTACGTGTAAAGCTTAGAGCTTTGGTCCCGGATCAGGCGGGAGAGTTGGGGACCGGAATAGCCGGGCATCATCCAGTCCAGGATGGCTAGTATGGGGCCATCCTCCTGCTGCAGCAACTGCCAGGCCATCTCGCCGTCGCGGGCGGAGAGCACCTGATAGCCCCACTTCGAAAGAGTCACCTCCAGCAATCGAAGTTGAACGACGTCGTCTTCTGCAACCAAAACCTTCATCAGTCACCACATTCAGCGAGTTTCCCGGCACAAACGGCTCGATACGAAACGCTGAATCCGCGCAAATCTAAAAACTTAGGTGTTGTCCTATCGTAAACGGAAGCTTCCGGCGGCGGAAGACCTTTCAAGTACTCAGGCGCTCTCTTCTCGGTACGTAGACCTGTTTGTTCGCCCTGTCTTGAGACAATTTCCGGTCAACCGCTGCTGCTCATATCGGTACAAGACTCGCGAATCATTAGCGGTGGGCGCGCCGACTCCCGCCAACACTGCTGATTGGAAACGATCAATAAGAGGAATACCGGACAGTGGCCCCTCGCTTTAGACGCCGGTACCGTCATACAATGGGCAAGCGAAGATTAAGATTTGGAAACCCTAAACGGCCATTTCCCATCTAACCGGCAGGGATTGGTATGATTTTGCGGGAAGAACCGCGGCATGAAAAATTTTCGTCAGCGGAAAATTTCTTGGGCGCGACTCCGAAATTTGCTTTCCCTATCTGCTTGACGGTGTTACGCTTTTAGGATATCAGAGTGTTTTATCCAGTTCGACTCAGAGGAACCCCTGCATGATCTATAGCCGCTCTTCAGAATACGCAATCCGCGCCTTCGTCCATCTCGCCCAGGTCACCGATGCGAAATACGTCATGGTGAAGCATATCGCCGAGCAAGAGGGGATCCCCGCGCACTTTCTCGCCAAGATTCTTCAGCAACTTGCACGGAAAGGACTCCTGAGATCAAGCAAGGGGCCGACGGGCGGTTTCTGCCTTCGGCAACCGGCGGAGGACATCACCCTCTTCTCGATTGTCGAGGCGCTCGACGGCATGACGGATTATGAAAAGTGCATCAGCGGCCTCTCCGAGTGCAGCGATGAAGCCCCTTGCGGGATGCACGATTCGTGGAAAGAACTGCGATTGCGTATATTGGATTATTTGGAGGGAACTTCGATTGCGGACCTCGCCCGGGCTCTCGACGACAAGCGAAAGCTGCTGGCAAAGGGAAAGAAACCCCGCAAATCGGCAGTTGCTCGAAAGAACTAGGTACCCCGGCGCCCGATGCGCCGCGGGAAGTCCGCGGCACGACGTCGCAGGAGGTATATGCATGAGCAGTTCCGTACTCGTCCCAATGGTGGTCGAGCAGAGTTCCCGCGGGGAACGGGCGTACGATATTTACTCCCGTCTCCTCAAGGAAAATATCATTTTCTTGGGGACTCCGATTGACGATCAGGTTGCGAATCTGATCATCGCCCAGATGCTGTTTCTGGCGGCCGAAGATCCGCAGAGAGATATTTCGCTTTACATCAATTCCCCCGGCGGCAGCATCACAGCGGGCCTCGCGATCCTCGACACGATGCGGTTTGTCGAGCCGGACATCGTGACGATCTGTGTGGGACAGGCGGCGTCCATGGCGGCGGTGCTTCTGGCCGCGGGCACGAAGGGAAAACGCTACAGTCTGCCCCACTCGCGCATTTTGATCCACCAGCCTTCCATGAGCGGCCTGGCCGGCCAGGCAGCCGACATTGACATTTATGCGAAGGAAATTCTGCGGATGCGCGAGATCCTGAACCTGGAGTTGTCCCAGGCAACCGGGCAGCCGGTGGAAAAGATCGCCCAGGATGTCGACCGCGACTACATCATGGAAGCCGACCAGGCCCAGACCTATGGCATGATCGACCGCGTCATCGTCTCGCGCGAAGGCACGGCGCTGCCCCGCTAGGAAGGCGCTCCCTCTCCTCAGGCATCGGGCACCTGGCGCGAATCCGCGCCGGGTGCCCGTGTTCGCGGGCACACCCCCCCTCGCGCTACCGGGACGTCCATTCCCGGAAGCGGCTGTACGCGGACTCCCAGCCCGCGGAATTTCCCGGTTCGAAGCGCCGCACTTCGAAAGAGTTTCGCACGACTTCGCGGGCGGAATCGAGATTCGCCAGTTCCCCGCTGCCCATCGCCTGCACAAGCACGTTTCCGATGGCCGTTGCTTCCGCCGGGCCGGCCACGACCAGCCGCCCCGTTGCATCCGCGACGAACTGATTCAGCAGTGCGTTCTGGGAGCCGCCGCCCACGATATGCACCACCTCCATCCGGCGGCCCAGGGTATCTTCTAGATCCTCCAGGACCTTTCGGTAACAGACCGCGAGGCTTTCAAGGATAACGCGGCTGATTTGCCCGGGGCCTTCCGGAACCCGCTGCCCGGAATCGGCGCAATACTTGCGAATTTTGTCGGGCATTCCTCCCGGTGCGAGGAATGCGTCGGGGTCAACCACCGCGAGAAACGGCTCGGCATCCCTGGCGGCGCTCACTAGGTCTTCATAGCTGTATTCGGAGCCATCCCGCGCCCACGCGCGGCGGCATTCCTGCAGCAGCCATAGGCCCATGATGTTCTTGAGAAAGCGGATTCTTCCACCGGCCCCCATCTCGTTCGTGAAGCCGTGAGCAAGGGCGCTTGCATTCATCACCGGCGCATCGAGCTCCGCTCCAAGCAAGGACCATGTGCCAGAGCTGATATAGCACCAGCCTTGCCCACCGGTTGCAGGCACCGCCGCCACGGCGCAGGCGGTATCGTGGCCCGCCGTGGCGTAGACCGGCGTCTGGGCGCTGACGCGGGCCGCCTCCGCTAAGTGGGGAAGCAAGGTGCCCAATCGCGCACCCGGCGTCACGAGATCCCGCAGGATGGAGGATGACAGCCCGAACGATTCGAGCAATTCACGGTCCCACTCGGCCGACCTGGGATCGAGAATCTGGGACGTACTGGCGATGGTGACTTCGCAGGCGGCCGTGCCGCTGAGCCAATAGCTCAGCAGATCGGGCATCATCAACAGGGAATGGGCCGCCGGCAACGACGATGCATTGCTCCGCTGCATGGCGAACAACTGGAACAGGGTGTTGAACTGCAGGAACTGGATTCCGGTTCGGGCGTAGATTTCCTCTTTCGGCATCCGCGCGAAGGCGGCCTCCAGAATCCCGTTCGTCCTTGCATCCCGGTAACAGCGGGGGTTCTCAATGAGGGAACCGTCACGGCCCAGGAGCCCGAAATCCACGCCCCAAGTATCCACCCCGATACCGTCGAGAGCGACGCCCTCTTTGCCTATCTGGCGAATTCCCCGCTCGATTTCGTGAAAGAGCCGGAAGCTGTCCCAATACAAGCCTTGCGGCAGGTGCACGGGCGTGTTGGCAAAGCGATGAATCTCCCGCAGCGAGAGGGTCCCGCCGGACAGAGTCCCGAGAATCCCCCGCCCACTCTCCGCACCGAGATCGAACGCCAGAAATCGTTTCATCGGACATAATTATATGGAATCCGGACGCATTCCTGATTGCAGGATCCGGATATGCGCTTCCCAATCCGCGCCGGGCAAGGATTTGGATTGGATTCGAGCGGAGGGGCCGCAAATGGTATCCTGTAGACGCGCGGGCGGTTAGCTCAGTTGGTTAGAGCGCCTGCCTTACAAGCAGGAAGTCGGGGGTTCAAGTCCCTCACCGCCCACCATTTTTGTTCCCTTCCTGAAGAGCCTCTCCCGCGCGGTCATCGCGACGCGCAGGGTGCGGCTGCCCGGAGGAGCGGCGGTCCGCCGGCTCCCGATTCGATTCCCGCTTCGAAGGCACCCTATTTCCTCGCCCAGCCGCAGAGGTGCGGGGAAATGGGCCCCAGGGGCAATGCAAATTCCTCCAGGCGGACTTCGCGGAACCCGCCCGATTCGATCGTCAATCGCGTATTTCGGTTCGGCCGGCATCCGTCGCCGAGGAAGCGAAAAACCGGAACCAGGCAGTGCTGGCAAGCACCGAGCGCGGAACCGGGGTGCGCACGCACATGCTCCAGCAGGAGCAGTCGGCCTCCAGGGCGGAGGACACGCACAATGCGCGCAACCAGCGCCCTCGGATCGTCCACGGAGCAGAGAACAAGGGTGCCGATCACGGTGTCGACGGAGCCTTCCGGAATTTCGGCGAGCGCCGCTTCGGCGGGCATGGGAAGCAGCGTTCCATCGACATGCCTCGCTTCCAGCTCGGCGCGCAGATAGGGGTGCATGAACGGATTCGGTTCCACCGCGCGGTACGAGCTCAGCTTTTCGAGATAGCGGAGGTTCGGGCCGGTGCCAGCACCGATCTCTATCGTGTCGCCAAGGTCGCCACGGAACAGGACTCGTTTGCGCGGCGCCACCATCCGTTCATATCGGACGGTGCCCTTCGCCATCAGCCACGCCAAACCGCGCTTTCGAAGACCGTGCATATCGAGAAAGGGGCGCTCTGATCGCTTGGACTGCGGGGAGCCTCTAAAGATTCTTGCAATTTGCGCCGATATAGGCCAGGAGCACGGGTTTCTTTATTGGCCGTCGAACTAGGCCAGACTGGGGCCTGCGAGAAATTCGAGAGCCATTGCATGCAGCATCGTGACCAGTATGCGAACTCGCAGCCAGCGGCGGTGCTTCCCGACGCGCTTGATTCCCTGGCGCGCTTCCTGCGGGTTGCGACCGCCCTGGGGACAGAGATCGCCTTCTGGCGGAGCAACGTTCGCCTGGAGAAGCTGCATCAGGCGTCGGCCGAGCTCCATTCCATTCTGCTGAGTCCAGGCGTTTTTGAAATGCCGGAGCCGGACCGCTCCACGACATTGGCGACATTCGAAACTCTGCTGGAACGCCTCACCGCGTTGAAGCAAGCGGTCCCATTCCAAACGAAAGTCGGCATCGTTCGCCGCTCTCTCGTTCCCTGCTTTCAGGAGATCTTCATCCTCCATCAGCTCACACTGGCGGTGGCAGCCCGCCTTCGGCTTCAAAAAGCGATGGACGGCTTCCCGGTGGGAAGACCGGAAAGCTTCCTCGGCGAGGACGAAAAGCGGGAACTCCAACAGTCTCTGAGCGCGGCGATGCCGTTCTGGCGCAAGGAGGAGTGGAATGTCTACGATCACCTGTGAACGCGGAGACATCCTGCTGATCTCGGTTCCAATCGGTGAGGAAATGCGGATGCGGTTGCGCCCCGTTCTCGCGATGCGGGAATGCCGTGCGCCCGATCCCATTGTGTCCGTCGTTCCGATTACGCCGGACCCCATGGTGGATTGCAATTCCATCCTGGTGCCGCTTGGTTCCTTCGAATCGGCGCGCATGGGCCTGATTACGAGCGCGTATCTGAATACGGTTGAAGAGGTCCCCGTCGCCCGGGAGTATCTCGTGGAGCGGATCGGGAAATGCCCGCATCGGTTGCTGAGCCAGTTCCTTGGCATGTACCGGAGTTGTCCGAGTCTCGGCGGACGATCGTCGCGATCCCTCGTTGATCGCGCCGGGTTTTCGAACGCCAGGGCCGCGCCCAATCGCCAATCCCTCAAGAACCCGGCGTAACCGCGCACCATCCAGCGGTGCCGATGCCAGACACTTAAATTTCTCTGGTGATTCCCGCGCCATCGGGCGGGTTGGTTGCGGCAATGCCTCCCCGGTGCGTCCGGCTCCACCCCTCGGCGTCCTGGATGGCTCGAAACAAGGCACCCATCTCGGAGAGCGCCAACTGCTCGGCACGCAGACTGGCTTCGCTGCGTGTTGCCAGGAAATCACTGGATACGCGAGCGCGCAGATTGTTTCGCAAGGTCTTTCGTTTCTGGGCAAAACACCAGCCGATGAATTCCTCAAAAAGCGCGTGTTCCTCAGCCGCGACAGCGGTCAGCGAATCCGGCGCGGGCTTCAATCGCACGACGGCGCTTTCCACTTTGGGAGGCACGTGGAAGGCCCCGGGCGGCACGCGGAAAAGCAATTCGGGAACGGTATGCCACTGCGTGAGCGCGGAAAGGAAGCCGTAGTCTCTGCTTCCCGGCGTTGCCACTAATCGGTCCGCCACCTCGCGCTGCATCAGCAGGACTGCCGAACGCATCCGACCGCCGAGTGCAAACAGCTTTTGCAGGATCGGCGACGTGATGTAATACGGGAGATTCCCGGCAATCTGGGCCGGCCCCCATTGGGCAAGGTCCGTCTTGAGGACGTCCGCCTCGTGGATCCGCAGCCGGTTGGTCTCGGGCGGCCATTGGCCGCGAAGATACTGGGCCAGTTCGGGGTCCACCTCCACGGCTTCCACGCGCAGACCCCGGTCCAGCAACAGTTTCGTAAGCGCACCCTTACCCGGACCGATTTCTATCACGACATCTTCGGGGGTCGCTTCCAGAGAGGCCGCGATTCGATCAAGAACGGGCTGGGACCGAAGAAAATGCTGCCCCAGTTTCTGACGGCTCACGGTAGCAATGCTCCTCGCGATGGGGGATGAGAGATAGGGGAGCGGACGGGGAAGGCACGATTAACCCTGGACCAGCACGACGTTGCGGTCCACGGAGATGCGGACTTCTCCGGCGCAGGGCAGGCCAAAGTTCGTGGCGGGGGTGAACACAGTGAACAGCAGGATCTGCTCGATCCGCCGCCGCACGGCCTCATTCTGCATCGCAACCTGGCCTTCTTCGATCCGATAACCGACCGCGCGCCCCTCGTTGTTCACCTGCACCAGCAGGGTCACGGGCCGCTCCACCGACGTGTACGCCGCCATCGTCTTTACAGACGCGGTGGTGGAAAGGCGGGTGGGCACGTCGAAAGAGGCCGCGTTTACGGTGCGCAGGGGGTAGACCGGCGACAGCAGCAGGAAGAGCGCCAAGGCGATCATCAAACCGCCAACCGCGGGCACCGCAATCGGCTTCATGACGTTATCGAGATGCAGGGAAAATCTGCCGTAAAGATAGCGGAAAGTGGACGGCCAATCCGCGAACCGGGCGGCACGCACCCTTTCTTTCGACGCCAGGATGCGCAGTTGCAGCGATTGCTGCTTCGTCGGCTGCAACCGCGGCATGGCACGGAGTTGATTGCGTAAATGGTTCAATTCAGGGGACAAGTTCTTTTCTTCTCGATCCGCGCTGCCACTCTTCCCGTTCCGCGGGTTTCCCCGCCGGAACGCTTCCAGCCAGCGCCGCCACGAATGAACATCACTGCCCATTGCACTCACTCTGCATGCCGCGGAGAGAGCGACATCACCGGACTCTCCACACTCACCTGGAGATATTCGGCTCGCAATGCCTCTCTTCCCCGCAGAATTCTCGATTTCACGGTGCCGAGTGCTATCTGAAGCACATCCGCGATCTCTTCGTAACTGAGTTCCTCAATGTCCCGGAGGATGACCGCCGCCCGGTAAACCGGATTGATACGGGACAACGCGTACTGCAATAACTCGTGCTGTTCGCGGCCCAGGACCTCGTCGAACGGCGAACGCCCTTCCGCCGCAAGCGTATCTTCCGGGTTCCAGCCCTCCGTGCTTCCCGCATCCAGGGCCAGTTCCTGCCGGATATGGCGCTGAAAATATCTTCGCCGGTTACACGCTTCGTTCACCGCGATCCGGTAGATCCAGGTCTTGAGGCTGCTCTCGCCACGGAAGGCATGGATCCGGCGAAACACCTTAAAGAACACATCCTGAACGACATCGTTCGCGTCGTTCGGATCGTTCAGCATGCGATAGACCGTGTTATACACCGGCTGCTGATATCGCAGAATCAATTCCTCGTAAGCGTCCTCCCGAGCGGCCCTGAGCCCATCGACCAGAGCTTTCTCCGAGTTCGCCCATACCCCGGTGCCGTCTCCGCTCTCCCTGGAGAGTGGACCTGAAAGTCCGAGTTGCACGAAGGATTCCGACATACCTTCTATTCGCTTTCAGCCCCGCCGCAGCCTGCCTTGTGAGCGAATGCAAGCGCAGTTCGTAACTGGATCGCCGGCGGGCGAAACATCCATCTGTTCCCTCTCACCGTAACAGGGATCACCGGCGGTTTCAATGATTGAGACTCCAATTGCGTCCCCCTGGTTCCCGACGGATCCACGGCACCCCGCGGAAGGGTTCTAAGCACCCCTAATCTTCGCTTCGATTCCCGGCCAACCGCACCACCCGCCGGCCCTCCAAACGGTAGCGCCCATCGAGCACAAGCGCGATCGCTTCCGAATAAATGCGGTGTTCTTCCGCCAGAATGCGGTTGGAAAGAGTTTCGGCGGTATCGGAGTCAAAGACCGGAACCACGGATTGCGCGAGGATGGGTCCGGAATCCATCTTTTCGTCTACAAAGTGGACGGTGCAGCCTGAATAGCGCACGCCGTATTCCCACGCCTGGTGCTGTGCATCCAGCCCTGGAAAGGCGGGCAACAGTGCCGGGTGGATATTTACGATGCGCTGGGGAAACTGCTCAATAAACCACGCGGTGAGGATTCTCATGTAACCGGCCAGCACAATGAGGTCCACACCGGCCTCGGTGAGAGCCGCAACCACCTGCCGGTCATGCTCTTCCCTCGTAAGCCCTTTCGACGGCAGCAGAACCGTGGCGAGCCCCATCTTCCTCGCGATTTCGAGGCCCAGTGCATCGGCTCGGTTTGAGACAACCACCCCGACGCTTGCGGCGAGTTTCCCGCTGGCGCAATTTTTCGCGATGGCTTCGAAATTGGAGCCCCGCCCTGAAAGCAGTATTCCCAGGCGCTTCATTGATAGCGGACCACCCGCGCGCTCTCCCCGTGGCCTTCGGTGACTTCACCGACAACGATGGCCTTCTGCTTTACTTCCGCCAGCAGCGCCATCGCCGACTCCAGGTGGCGGCGGGAAACGGCAACGATCATCCCGATCCCCAGATTGAAGGTGCGCCGATAGTCGTCTTCCGGCACATTTCCGATGGTGCGCAGGAGTTCAAATACGGGCGGAACCCGCCAACTCCCGGTGTCAATCGTGGCGGCGCAGCGTGGAGGCAGGATGCGCGGCAGGTTCTCCGTGATGCCCCCTCCGGTGATATGGGCCGCGCCCTTCAGGTAGCGCTTCCGGTGCAAGACCCGCAGAGGCTCAAGGTAGCTTCGATGCACCTTCAGCAGCTCGTCCCCAACGGTGGAACCCAGTTCGTCCACATGGGAATCCACCTTGTATTTCGCCACATCGAAAAGCAACCGCCGCGCCAGGGAGTATCCGTTGGTATGCAAGCCGTTCGAAGGGAACCCCAACAGCACGTCTCCGGCGACGATGGTCTTGCCCGTAATCAGTTGCGGCTCTTCCACCACACCCGTAATAAACCCGGCGATATCGTATTCCCCGTCTTTGTAGAGGCCGGGCATCTCCGCGGTTTC
>JBDIBK010000127.1:0-10997 GCA_039812845.1 Bryobacterales bacterium | reverse complement strand
TCCCGCCGGATGAACACCCTTGGATTGAACACACCGGTTCCACGCGGCTCTACCGCGAGTATCGCAACGCCGTGCGCGCCTATTACCGCGCCCACTATCCGCTCACCGCGGAAGCCCGCGCCACGCCGTTTCTCAACCCCGGCAATGGCTCCGTCTCCCGCATCGCGCATGAACCGCGGGTGAGCCTTGAAGTGCTCGAATCGATGCTGCAACCCTACCTCAGCAGCGGGCGGTTGACCTTGCTGCCGCGGCACAAACCCATTCAGGCGGAGGTGTCCGGCAATCGCATCCAGCGCGTTCAATTGCGCGCGCTCGATACGGGTTCCGTCGTCACGGTCGAAGCGGCCTATTTCCTCGATGCCACTGACCTGGGAGACCTGCTGCCGCTGTCTGGAACCGAATACGTCACCGGCGCGGAATCCCGCGCCCAGACGGGCGAACCCACCGCGCCCGAGAGCGCCCAGCCCGCCAACATCCAGGCGTTCACCGTCTGCTTCGCGCTCGGTTACCGCGAGGGAGAGGACCATACCATTGAGAAGCCCGCGCAGTATGGCTTTTGGCGGGATTACGTTCCGGCCCTGAAGCCGGCCTGGCCCGGCAAGCTGCTCAGCCTTTCCTATTCGAACCCCATCACCCTGGAACCGCGCACGCTCACGGTGGACCCCACGCGCGAGGCGGTTCCCGGCGGCCCATTGAACCTTTGGATTTATCGCCGTATCCGAGACCGGCGCAACTTCACCGACGCCGCCACCGGTTCCGATATCAGCCTCATCAACTGGCCCCAGAACGACTACTGGCTGGGCCGCATCGACGAAAAGAACGACGCGGAAAATGCGAAACATCTCGAAGCGGCGAAGCAGTTAAGCCTCTCGCTTCTCTATTGGCTGCAAACCGAAGCGCCGCGGCCCGACGGGGGCCAGGGATGGAAGGGTCTCCAACTCCGCAAAGACGTCTCCGGCACCGCCGACGGCCTCGCGAAGTACCCCTACATCCGGGAATCCCGACGAATCCGCGCGGAATACACCGTCACAGAAAAGCAGGTGGGCCTCAAGGCGCGCGCCGCCGCCCTGGGAATTCCGGAACGCGAAGTGCGCGCGGAAGTGTTCCCCGATAGCGTGGGCGTCGGCAGTTACCGCATCGATCTGCATCCCTCCTCTGGCGGGGACAATTACATCGACATCAGTTCGCTCCCCTTCCAGATCCCTCTGGGCGCTCTCATTCCCCAGCGCATGGAAAACCTGATCGCCGCCTGCAAGAACCTCGGCGTCACGCACCTCACGAATGGCTGCTACCGGCTTCATCCGGTGGAGTGGAATATCGGGGAATCCGCCGGGTATCTCGCCGCGTGGTGCGTGGCCAAGGGGGACACGCCGCGCGAAGTGCGAAACCAGAAGCAGAAGCTGGAGGAGTTTCAGCGGGAGATTGTGCGGCAGGGCGTCGAGCTGAACTGGCCGCAATACACGGCACGTTAGCAAGCAGCCTTCAGAGCGCGGGGTGCCCCGGCAGAGGCGCTGTTTACGGCGCGGGCGCTTTCGACGCCGAAGCTTTCGCGAATTGCCGCTCCGGCAGCGCCGCGAAATCGCGAGCCAATTTGAGGATCAGCCCCGTATCGGTGATCGCCCAGATGTTCGCGGCGTCCAGCACTCCGAACGTGGCGCGCGTCGCGGAGGCCCGATAGTCCACGCCCATCTCCGTCCAGGTGCGCAAATCCGCGCTCTCCAGCACTTTCAGACGTCCTGGAATCGGGCTCCAGAACAGCTTGCCGCCGGGCTCCACGGCCAGCAGATAAGCGGGGCCGCGCGCGGGCAGGGCGATGTCGGTTACCGCCCGGTGCTTTTCGCGGAAGACGCGCGTGGTCGCTCCCGAAGGCCACCCAAACGAAAAGACTTCCGCCGGATATTCGAAGCCGTTCGAGAAGTTCACCAGCCCCAGTCCCGCGCCGTCCCCGGAGATCTTCGCGGACACAATCTCCCCGAACATGGAGACTTCCTGCGCGCGCCACGTGGCGCCGCCATCGCGAGTGTCGATGATGAAATTGACGTGCGGCGTATCGCGCTGCCGCATCGCCCGTTCCGGCATCATCCAGTCCGGCAGAAATTCCCGGTTCTTGGGCACGCGGCTCCAGCCGGTAACCAGTCCGTTCGAGGAGTTGGCGAATTCGATGTGCTTCAGGATCGTATAGTCCTTCGAAGTCGTCAGCCTCGGCGTCGTCTCCACGGGCGCCCATTTCTTCCCGCCGTCGCTCGTCTCGTAGAAGGAGCGTTCCTCGCCGACGGCAAAGCCCCGTTGCTCACTCAGAAACCAGATCTGGAGGATGCCGGAGAGCTTCGCCTGGCGCTTCCAATCCTTGCCCATCTCATCGGAGCGGTAAATGCCGTCCTCGCAGGCCCCATAAAGAATGCCCTCCGGGAGCGCGAACAGATCCTGGCAGACCTTCTTTGTCTCCACCACCGTCCAGGTTCGGCCATCGGCCGTCACCAGATTCACGGGCTTTACTTTGTCGCGCTTGCGGGAAGTCAGCACGCCGGAAGCGACGCCGCGGCTGGCATCGGCGAACGCGATGTCGAGCAGCCGCAGATCGTATTCCGCGTCCACATGCTGATACTGCAATTCCCACTTGCCTTCGGCGAAGGCGAGTGACGAGAACATCCATCCGATAATCGCCGTAAGGAGGGCTCGCCTCATCGGGCCGCCCCCCGCGCCTTCTCGCTCAAGCCGTCCGCGCCGTTTGCCGCCTTCGTCGCCGTCTTCGTGGCGTCGCCCGCCGCCGGGCCGCCCAGCACCGCCGCCACCAATGCGCTGCCGGGAATGGGCGCGCCCCGGCTTGCCGTCATCCGCAGGTAAGTCCCCACGAGTTCCCCCACCGTCGTCAGGAATTCGATATCGTCGCCGGAGTGGTCGTGAATCTGGCGGTATTGCACATTCAGCACGCCAAGTACCTGGTTCAGGCTGATCACGGGGGCGGAGAGAAACGCTTCATAGGCATCTTCCGGCAGATTCGTGAATGTCTTGAACCGGGGGTCCCGGAAGGCCTCTCGCGGAAGCGCAAGCAGGCGGCGTTCGCGCGCAACCCAGCCCGTCAGCCCCTCGTCCAGCCGCAGGCGGATCGTCCCGATCTCGCTCACCGGGCGGTCATGGGTGGCGCACAGCGCCAGTTCGTCCCCATCCTTGATGTAAAGAAAGCAGGAATCGCAATGGAGGTGCTGCATCACCAGCCCAACGATGCCCTCCACCACGTCGTGCACCGGCAGATCCTTTGCCATGAAACGCGAGATCTGCTGGAACACCAGCAATTGCTTTTCCGCCCGCTGCTGCGCGGCGCCATGTCCTTTGTTGCGCGACACCATTTGATTATCTCAGACCGTGGCCGCCGCTCTAAGGCTTCGGCGGTTCAAACTGCCTCCCGTCCCCGCGATTTCGCCCGGCCGGTTGCCCGCCGGAAACGCCGCGCGGAATTTACTTCCGTAACTTCCCGCGCGCTCGTTTGCGTTCGCGCCCATTGGCCAGTACCATAAAAACCAGACGAATGTCGTTCGCAAGAGTCGGCATCTTCGGTGCGCTGCATTCGGGGCTTCTTCACGCAACGGCAAAGCAGATTCGCGCCAACAGCTATTCCACCAGACTCCCAGCCGGCAGCCGAATTTCCAGGAGGTAACTAACGTGTCCATGTGGTCCAGCAGACAGAGAGGAAGAGACGAGGAGCCCGCTCCCCCGTACACGCCGCCGGCGGTGGAGCCCATGCGCGAACGTCCGGCCGTGGCGACACCCGCCCCATCGCCGAATACGGTCTATGCATCGAATGGTCCGGCCATGGTCGGCAAGGCCGTCGTGGTGAAAGGCGAGATTCACAGCCGTGAAGATCTTTATATCGACGGCGAAATTCAAGGCACCGTGGAATTGATGGAAAGCAAGCTGACCATCGGTCCCAATGGCCGCATTCAGGCCTCCGTGCGCGCCCGGGAAGTGGTCGTGTTCGGCAACGTCCAGGGGAATGTGGAAGCGCTCGAGAAGATGGAGATCCGCAAGGATGCCCGCCTCGTGGGAGACATCCGCACGGCTCGCATCGTGATTGAGGATGGCGCGTATTTCAAGGGGAATATCGACATCCTGAAACCGGAACCCAAACCGGCTCCGAAACCGGCAACCCCGGCTCCGGCGGCGTCGGCGCCATCCTCGCCCGACGGAGGGCAGAGTGCCGCGTCCTCCAAGCCCGTCTCCGCCGGCGAGCAAGCCAATGCGCGCGTGGCGGAACCGGTCCGCGGCGGCAAGTCCTAAGCGGCGAATCATCTGGCAATTTGCGGCGCGGCGTAGAGTGCTTTCGTCGCGCCGCGTTCTCATCCCGGCGCAGCCTCGCCATAGATTGGTCTGCAAACCATGCTTGATGGCCTCAAAGATTGGATCGACCGTTTTCGCGCTGGCGGCGATGACGAGGGACGCTCCCCGCAGCGCAGCCGTCGCGCCGCCCAGCGGCAGCCGACATCCGTGCCCCGCCCCAGTTCCGCGCTGCGCGAATTTTTCGAGAGCATTCGCGATCAGATGGGCCTCAACATCGTCGATTTTTCCGGGGCCTGCCAGGCGAATGTCACGTTCATCACCGGCCTGGGGCACCGCCTCTATGCCGAGAGTTTTCCGCACGCCGTTGAGACCATCTTCGGGTCGGACCCTTCCCCGGTGAGCATGCGGAGCCCGGAGAAGATCGGCAATTTCCTCCAGTATTCCTTAAACTTTGAGCCACAAAGCGTTGATGCTATTCTCCTTTGGGATAGCCTCGAATGGCTGGAACCGGACGCGCAGCGCGCCGTCGTGGGCCGAATCTTTGAGGTCTTGCGGCCCAACGGAGTGCTCTTCGCGGTCTTTCACTCGGAGAATGCCGCCACGGATGTTCCCGTCCACTACTTCAAGCTCCTTGACCCGGAAACGCTCTCTGTCGCCGACACCGGCACGGACCGCCCGCATCGCCTGTTCACCAACCGAAGCATCGAAAAGCTGTTCGAGCGCTGCCAGAGCGTGAAGTTCTTCCTGAGCCGCGACAACCTGCGCGAGGTCATCGTCCGACGCTAGCCCTCCTCTGCCCTTCCCGGTGGCGCCCTGCCCCTTTGGCTTCGTTTCGCAATAGCCCTGGCTTCGTTCCGTATGAGATGCGGCTTCGTTCCGCAAAATGCACGTATCGCCCTCGCGGCGTGGCATTTCTTTCGCTGCCTGCGCGACAATAGCGGAGGTATTCCATGCTTGCACTCAAGTCCCTCATCCGTGAAGTTCCGGATTTCCCGAAGCCCGGCATCAATTTTTACGACATCACCACCCTGCTCAAGGACGCCAAGGGCCTTGCCGGCGCGATCGATGAGTTGCGCCAGAAGTACCTCGGCCAGCACATCGACGTCGTCCTGGGCATTGAGGCCCGCGGCTTCATTTTCGCGCCCGCTCTTGCCTACGCTCTGGGCGCGGGCTTCGTGCCGGTGCGCAAGCCGAACAAGCTGCCCGCGGCATGCGAATCGGTCGAATACGCCCTCGAATATGGGACCGACCGTCTGGAGATCCATCGCGATGCCATTCAGCCGGGGCAGAAAGTGCTGATCGTCGATGACGTGCTCGCCACCGGTGGAACCGCCGCCGCCGTCGCGTCGCTCGTGACGAGGCTGGGGGGCGAACTCGTCGGCCTCGCCTTCGTGATTGAGCTTGATTTTCTGCATGGCCGCGACAAGCTGACCGGAGTTGACGCGGAGATCTTCTCCATGGTTCATTACTAGCCGCGCCGCACTCGAACAGGTTTCCGATGAGCACGCCCCGCCGCGTCCAGATTCGCTCCTTCGCCAAAGTCAATCTCGATCTGCGCGTGCTCCACCGCCGTCCCGACGGCTTTCACGAGATCCGCTCGCTCTTCCACACCATCTCGCTCGCGGACCGCATGCGCCTGGAGTTTAATCCGGGGCGCGGATCGACGGTCGCCACGACCTGCCCCGGCATCGAGATTCCCCAGGAACAGAATCTGGCCCACCGGGCCGCGCTTGCCTTTCTCGAGCGGACGAAAGCGCGGGGAAGCCTTTCCATCGCAATCTCCAAATGTATTCCCGCGGGAGGCGGCCTGGGTGGCGGTTCGAGCAATGCCGCCTCCGTCCTGCTTGCCCTTCCGGCCCTCACGGGCAAGCCGGTGCCGCTACCCGAGTTGATCGACCTCGCGGCCGCGCTGGGAAGCGATGTGCCGTTCTTCCTGCTGGGGGGTGCCGCCATCGCCCTGGGCCGCGGTGAGGAACTGTATCCCGCGCCCGCGTTTCCGCCCCTCTCCGGATTGCTGGTGACGCCGGGCATCCACGTCTCCACGCCGGATGCCTACCGGGCTCTCACGCGCGGAGAAGCGAGTTCCGCATCTGCTAGAATCGTGAGGGAGTTTTCCTCCCGGTTCGTCTCGCTGTTTCCGCCGTCGCCGCGTGACGCCGGAGGAGCGTCTTTGAAGGGGTTCCCGCTGGGTTCCGGCCTTGGCGTGAACGACTTTGAAGCCCCCGTCTTCCGGGCGCATCCGCAATTGCGCGCCTGGAAATCGAGGCTCAATCGGACCGGCGCGCTGCACGCGATGATGTCCGGAAGCGGCTCGTCCTTGTTTGCTTTGTATGCCAGCGCGGAGGCGGCAAGGCAAGCGGCGGCGGAACTGCCGGCCGGTGAAGTCCGGCGATTTCGTCTGCTTCCTCAAAGCCAGTATCGGCGGGCTTGGCGGCGCAGCCTGCATCCGTACTCGAATCAGCTATGGCCTCCCCAACCTCACAACGCTTGAAATCAGCCGCATCGCATGGCTGCAAATTCCCCCGGCTGAAGATTTTCTCGGGCAATGCCAATCTTCCGCTTGCGCAGGAGATTTGCGATGAGTTGGGCGTGCCGCTGGGCCTCGCTTCCGTCAAGAAGTTCTCCGATGGAGAGAACTACGTGCAGATCCATGAGAATGTGCGCGGAGCGGACGTGTTCCTGGTGCAGCCCACCTGCACTCCGGTTGACCAGCACCTCGTCGAGATTCTGCTGATGATCGACGCCCTCCGCCGCGCTTCGGCGGACCGCATCACCGCCGTGCTACCCTATTATGGGTACGCACGGCAAGATCGGAAAGATCAGCCGCGGGTGCCGATTTCCGCGAAGCTAGTGGCAAAGCTTCTTGAAAGCGCGGGGGCGGACCGGGTGCTTACACTCGATCTGCACGCCGCGCAGATCCAGGGCTTCTTCGACGTTCCCGTGGATCACTTGTTTGCCACCCCGGTATTCATCGAGTATTTCCGCGGCCCATCGATCGCCGATCTTACCGTCGTCTCTCCGGATGCCGGCGGCGTCGAGCGGGCTCGGGCCTTCGCGAAACGGCTGAACGCGCCGTTGGCGATCATCGATAAACGCCGGGAAGAAGCCAACGTCGCGGAAGTGATGAACGTCATCGGCGACGTTCGCGGCCAGAACTGCCTGTTGTTCGACGATTTGATCGACACCGCGGGCACTCTGGTGAAAGGCGCCGAAGCGCTCATGAAGTATGGCGCTGCCAGTGTTCGAGCCTGTGCCACTCACCCCGTCCTCTCCGGGCCGGCGGTGGATCGGATCGATAGCTCGCAGTTGACCGAAGTCGTATTCTGCAATTCGATTCCGCTTTCGGCGAAGGCCGAGAAGTGCGAAAAGATTCGGACGCTCTCCGTGGCGCCGCTGCTCGCAAGGGCCGTGCAATCGATCCACGAAGAGACAAGCGTCAGCATCTTGTTTGTTTGACGCGTGTTGAACGAACTCCGCGCCGGGGGCATCGCCCCTTGAGCGCGTTTTGTAAATTTGAATTGATTCCGGGAAACGCAACCCACGTGAAATCGGACTTGCGGCCTGGATGGAGGAAAACCCGTGAGCGTTACCGTCTCCGTAGCCGCCGCCCGCCGTGCGGGCCGCGGCAAGAACCAGAACAACCGTCTGCGCGCCGCCAACCGTTTGCCGGCCGTCCTCTATGGATCGGCGAAAGAGTCGCTCGCCATCAGCGTGGACCCCGCCGACATCGTAAAGATCTTTCGCAGCAAGTACACCTTCAACACGATTATCGAACTCGATATCCAGGGTGAGGTAAAAGAGCCGTCGATGATGGTGGATTGGCAGCTCGATCCCGTCCGCGACAACATCATTCACGTCGATTTCAAGCGCATTGATCTCGCGAAGCCGGTGGTCGTAAAGGTGCCCGTCGAATTCAACGGCGTGCCGTTCGGCGTGAAGAACCAGGGCGGCACTTTCGACATCATCAACCGCCACCTCGTCGTGGAATGCCTGCCGGAAGCGATCCCGGAGGCGCTGACGGTGGAAGTGGCCTCGATGCGGCTCGGGGAGACAATCCGCGCTGGAGAAATGCCGCTGCCGGAAGGGATGCGCTTGCTGAGCCCATCCGTGCTTGTGCTGGCGCTGGTGGCTGGCACGCGCGCCTCCACGCTGGCCGGGGAAGAGGCCGCCGCGGCTCCCGCGGCAGCGGCCGCACCGGCTGCGAAGGCCGCCGCGCCGGCCGCGAAAGCGCCCGCCGCCAAGGCCAAGAAGTAGTTTCGAATGCCGCGGCTGCGTGAGCGCCTTCGGAGTGTTCAGCAATGAGCGCCGAAGAAGCAAGAACGTTCTTGATTGTGGGGCTGGGGAATCCGGGAAACCAGTACGAACTCACCCCTCACAATATTGGTTTTCATGTCGTCGATCGCCTCGCGGAGAGATTGCAAGTGCGTCTTTCCCAAAGGTCTTCGAATGCGTTAATCGGGTTCGGCCGCGAGGGCGGGAACGCTCTCATCCTCGCGAAACCGCAAACCTACATGAATCTGAGCGGCTCTGCCGTGAAGCCGCTGCTGGCCAACCGGGGCCTCGGCGCGGATAGGCTGATCGTGGTTTATGACGACCTCGATCTTCCCTGGACGGGGCTGCGGATCCGATTGAAAGGTTCCGCCGGCACGCATAACGGCATGAAGTCGATCGTCGGAAGCCTGGGCACAAGCGACTTTGTTCGCGTGCGCGCGGGCATCCAGCCACCGCATCCCTACGGGGATGCAGCCCGGTTCGTCCTCGCGAAGTTTCGCAAGGCGGATCTGGCGGACTTGGCGGAGCTGCTGGACTACGCGTCCGACGCAATTCTCGCCATAGTTTCCGAAGGCGCCGAGAAGGCCATGACGAAGTTTAATCGTCGCGCCCGAGGATCAAACGAAGAGGAAATATGAGGATTTACGAAGAACTGTTCATCGTGAAGCCCGACGTTGAGGAAGCCGAATACAGCCAGTTTGTCAAACTGCTGGAGGAGCTGATCACTTCGAACGGCGGCACGATGGAGAAAACCGATATTTGGGGCAAGCGTCGGCTTGCCTATGACGTCAAGGGCTACGGCGACGGGATCTACATCCTGCTGGTATTCGCCGCCCCCAACACCCTGATTCGCGAACTGGAGCGCCGCCTCCGCGTGACGGATATGGTCATCAAATACCTGACCGTCCGCGTGGACGAAGACCGCAAGCGCCTCGCCAAGAAGACGAAGCAGCGGGAGCGCCGCGCCATCCGGAAGCCCGCGTCGGCTGCGCCTGCTCCACGACCCGCGCCTCCCCCGCCGGCTCAGGAAGAGCCCGCGGAAGCGCCAGGAAAGCCCGCCGAAGAAACGGTGGAATCGGCCGCGGAGTAATCCGCTATTCAGCACAGAGACGCACAGGAGACGGAATACATGGCTGAAGCAAGAGGTGGACGTCCCATCGCCGCATCCTCCAGACCGACGGGCGGCGACAAAGCGATGATGGGCAATAAGCGCTATTTCCGGCGCAAGAAGGTGTGCTTCCTGTACACCGAAAAGATTGACCACATCGATTACAAAGACACGGAACTGCTCAAGCGCTTCGTAACGGAGCGCGGCAAAATTATCCCGCGCCGCATCAGCGGCGCCAGCGCGCAGGATCAGCGCCGGCTGCGGACCGCCATCAAGCGCGCCCGCAACATCGCGATGCTGCCGTTCGCATCGGAGTCTTAGAAAGGAGCCCAACAACCATGGAAGTGATTCTACGCGAGGAAATCGAAAAACTTGGCATTCCCGGCGAAGTGGTGAAGGTGGCCCCTGGCTATGCCCGAAACTACCTGCTGCCCCGAAACCTGGCCGTGCTCGCTACGGCCGCCAACAAGAAGATCATCGCCCAGGAGAAGGAAGCCTGGCTGCGCCGCGAAGCCACGTTCGTGAACGAGGCGTCGCAACTGGCGCAACTGATGGCCGGCCTCAGCCTGAGCTTTGTCCACAAAGCCGGCGAAAGCGGGCAGCTCTTCGGCTCCGTCACCAACAAGGACATTGCCGAAGCGCTGGCCGCCCGGAGCTTCACGATTGACCGGAAGAAGATCGTCCTCGATCAGCCGATCAAACAGGTTGGCAGCTATACGGTGCCCATTAAGCTGCACCGCGAAGTGGTGGTGCAACTGGCCATTGCCGTGAAGCGGGAAGGCGCGGAAGAGGAAGTCGCGGCCGCGACAGCCGCGGAACCCAAGACTGCGGAAAGTGCCGAAACCGGCGAATAGCCATTAACTCGAAGGGGGGCCGGAGCCGGAATGGGCGTGATTTCGCCGCTTCCGCACTCCGGTCCCCCTTTTGCTTGCCGGTTCGTTCTGCAAAATGCCGGCAAAGGCGGCCTCACCGGGCCGCCACAGGAAGGAATTCTCCATGCCCATACTTTCCCCCGCGGAATACGGAACTCTCACGCCCATGGAACTGCTTGAAGCGGTGGCCAACGGCGAGGTGGGGTTCGACCACGCCTTCTTCGATGCGTTTCTGCGCGACCGCAAAGCCGCGTTGGACGCGCTCGAAGCGTTTGCAAACGCGGACCGCGACGACCGCATCGACATCGAAGATCAGATTTTCGAGCTCTTCCGCCACCTGAAAGACGCCCGCGCGGTTCCGTTCTACATGCTGCAACTGCGCGCGCAGCTCGACGGCGTCGCCGACGAGCTGATCGAGGCCTTCGCCGAGATGGGCGAACCCGCGGTGCAGCCGCTGCTCGACCTCTACA
>JBDIBK010000126.1:0-11050 GCA_039812845.1 Bryobacterales bacterium | reverse complement strand
CCCGCATCCCTCGTGGAACGAAACGGGCCGGGCGGCTGCCTCCGCCTCCCGATGAGCATATCACGCGACCGCTGAAGAGGCCGGTGCGGCGAGCACCGTGCGGCTCGCTAATGGAGCCGCCGGTTCTCCGGGCGCAGCAGGTACGAAGCGACAGCCAGGGCCAGCAGCGTCAGCGGCCCGGCAAGGGAGAGCCAGGGGTCGCCCTTGGCGAAGTGCGAATAGGCGACGCTCGACAATTCAAAAACGTATCCGGCGTAGGTCCACTCTTTCAGCCGGGGGAAGCCAACCAGGAAAATCGCCCCCGCGCCCAGCAGATTCCACACCCCGAGAAGCGGCAGCAGATAGTCCGGGTAGCCAAGATGCCGAATCACCCGCAGCGCCACCTCCGCCTGCACCACGCTCAGGATGCCGATGGCGATCATCAGCAAGCAAAACGGAATAGTTGCCACCCAGTAAGCGGTGGAACGGTTTCGTCGCATCACCTTCCATCCTACCGGGTCGCTCCGGCGCGGCAGGCGCTATCGACAAGGGCGGCAAAAATTTACGCTGGTAAACTCTCGGCTTGGAAGTCTCTCTGAATCTATCGCACCGCGACAATTCGATAATCCAGGGTGCTCCCGGCAACAGTGGAGGTTTCAACCAAAACTTCCAGGTGCGCGAGGTTCGTGCCGACCTTGCCGCCAACGAGCTTTTCGACCTGCTCGAGGCCCCGCGGCTGAGTAAGGAAATCGGTGGCCGCGAACGTGGCCTCACCCGTTGTTCCAGCAATCAGAACCACCTTGCCGTTCCCATACAGTCCTGGAAGAATCGCCACTCTGCCGTAAGCGATGCCGTTCTGGCTGTCCTTCGTGTGCGCTCGATACTCCGATTGCTCTCCTTCTCTCGGTGAGCGGTTCAAGAAAATGCCGCTGGCGGTGGCACTGGGAAATGCCATCTCAAACTGCAGACCCTTCTCAAACAGCGCTGCCCAGGGGTTCGCCCTTCGGCCACCAAGAATCACGAAGTCGCCGCCACGCTGGAACGCATTCATGCTTACGTTGCGCGCATGTACGAATCTGACATTGGCATCGCTCGCAAGGCTCCGCGCCAGTTGGACGGCTGCACGAACCTCATCTCCATGGATGAGAGGCAATGCTTGAATCGCGTCGAAACGTTTTGCGGTGTTGGCCGGAGATTGAGGTGAAGAGGAACGATCCGTTAATGCATATTCCGCGAGGTTTGGTTTCCGTTCTTCCCGCAATTGTGACTGAAAGTGAAGCGCATCGGAACCAACGATCGTAACAGTGGCGTTGGGCCCCAGGATTCGATCCAACAGCGAGATCCCCATCGCGCTGGTCTCGCCTTGCTTCTCTAGTCGCTGATTCTCCAGGATCAAATAGGCCGTCAGGACCATGAGTAGAGATGCCGCCAGTGCCATAAACCACGCCTGCACCGGAGAGATCCGCCTTCCGATAGCGCCAGCGGGCGGGTGAGCCTGAAGACGGGTGCTTGCCAGAAAAACCGGAACGTAGCTTCCCTTTGGTATTTCAATCCGGTAGGGGTCGGATGCTCCCTCGGAATCGTAATACTCCCTCAATTTTGTGCGCAACGCCCGGGCCGTCGCTCGCACGATGTTGTCCTCGGAGGGGCTGAAGTCCGGACCTCGCTGAAATACATGAATACCGATCTGCAGCTCGCTTACGCTTTCGCTATTCCCGTTCAATGCCCGCGTCCCGACGAATTCCAAAAATTCTCTCAAGCGCGGGCTCTTTCGGAAGGTCTCACTCTCCAGAACATGGCTCAGCACCTCCCTCCGGGCTAAAGACGATGCAAGCTCGCTCACCTGTATGTCGATGATTTCAGAAGGAATGGCCACGTGACTCACAGGGGAATTACTCATTTCTCACTGCCGATTCGAAAATCATAACGAGTACCATGACTTCATGCAATATGGGGGATGGCAATCCACATCCTCCAGCCTGCTTGGAGGCCATGAAATGTTTCTGAATACCTTCCGGATTGCCGCGCTCGCTGTGCTTATGCTGGCCTACGGCGGCCTTACCGTTCTCAGCCAGGGCGTCAGCGGCTCCATCGCCGGAGTGGTGTTTGACGCGGGAGGCGCGATTGTCCCGGGTGCCAAGGTAACGCTCACCAATGAAGGCACGGGCTTCACCCGCGAAGCCGTCACCAATCAGCAGGGCCAATATGTGGCGTATTCGCTGCCGGTGGGTCCGTACCGCATCACCGCGGAGAAGCCCGGTTTTCAAAAATTGTTGCGCTCCGGCGTAACGCTGGCAGCCGCCGACGCGCTCACGGTCGACTTGACTCTTTCGATAGGCGACGTCCAGCAAACCGTCGAAGTCACCGAATCCACACCGCTGCTCCAGGCGCAAAGCGCCATGGTCTCGACGCTCGTCTCTAACGATCAGATCATCGAAATGCCGCTTCAGAGCCGCACCTTTACGGCATTGCTCCTGCTTAGCCCTGGGGCCACCCAAGGCTCCAGCGGCAACCTCACGACCTCGCCCTATGCAATGCGCGGCAATTCCAACATCAGCGTGAACGGCTCCAGCGCGCAGAACAACAGCTACTTCATCGACGGCATGGTGAACCGGAATCTCTGGTTGAGCACGCTCATCATGGTTCCCACCGTGGATTCCATCCAGGAAATGCGCGTACTCACCAGCAATTATTCCGCGGAGTATGGCATCGCCGCCGGGGCCATCACGGTTGTGCAAACCAAATCTGGCACGAACCGCGTGCGCGGCAGCCTGTATGAGTTTGTTCGCAACGATAAGTTCGACGCCAACGATTTCTTCAACAACCGTGCCGGAGTTCACCGGCCGGCTCTGCGCCGAAATGAGTTTGGCGGCACGGTGGGTGGACCCATTCGCAAAGATCGCACGTTCTTCTTCGCCGATTATCAGGGCATTCGCGTCCGGCGGCCGCTGGGCGCGGTTTCCACGATCCCCACGCTCTCCCAGCGGGAAATGTTTGCCACCGGCAACTTCAGCGCGCTCGGCACAACCGTATACGACCCGTACAACACGGTCCTCGGTTCAAACGGCGCAAGGCAACGCGCGGCTTTCGCGGGAAATCGGATTCCGATTTCCCGCATCGATCCCGCCGCGCGCAACGTAATCGGACTGCTTCCACAACCCACCACGGGCGGAACGACGCGCAACTTTGCTTTTAACCCCAACGTGAAGCAGCGGACGGATCAGTTCGATATCAAGCTCGATCAAAATCTAGGGCTGGCCGATCGCTTCTTCTTCAAGTACAGCTTCGACGACACCAACCTCGAGACTCCTGGAGTGTTGCCCGTGGGCAACGCGGGGAATGTGCCAATTGGGGAGTTCCTTTCCGCGAATGGCCCAAGCAGCGGCACCACTACGCCCCTCCGCAACCAGTCTGGCGTTCTCAACCACGTGAAGGTCTTCTCTCCCACGCTGCTGAACGAGGCGCGCATTGGCGTTGTGCGCTGGAACCAGAACATAAACCCGCTCAACAACGCCTTCAATACAGCCGATGCCGTGGGGATTCCCGGAATTAATATCAACGACAAATCGGGCGGGCTGCCCGCCATGAACGTCTCTGGGTTCCAAACGCTTGGCGATGCCTCCACTTTTCCGGAAACCAGTCAGATGACATCGTTTCAGTATGAAGACGTGCTCACCTGGACCACTGGGAATCACACCTTGAAGTTCGGAGGCATCTTCGTGCGTCACAGATTTAACGGATTCTCCGCCTTTCCGACGCGCGGCACCTTCACTTTCAACGGCCAATTCACGCGGCAGATCGGATCTTCCAGCGCCGCCACCGCCCTTGCGGACTACGCCCTGGGCGCGTACAACGGGGTCAACCGAAATATCCTGGCGGGCACCTTCGGCATGCGCTTCTGGAATAGCGGTGCATTCATTGACGACACTTGGCGCGTAAGCAATCGTCTTACCTGGAACTTCGGGCTGCGTCATGATATCCAGGCGCCGCCGTACGAGGTCTACGACCGTTGGTCGAACTTCAACATCGACACCGCGCAGCTCGAGATTGCCTCGGGCAGCGGAGCCAAGCGTCGCCTGCGCAATCTCGACCTGAACAACTTTGCGCCCCGCACCGGTCTTACCTACATGCTTACGGAAGACCGAAAAACCGTATTTCGTTCCGGCTTCGGCGTTTCCTATGTGGAAGCGGGGCAGGGCGGCGGGCAGTTGTACAAGAATCTTCCTTTTTACTTTGCGCAAGTCGTCGCCACCGATCAGAACGCAGCGCCACAGGCTCTTCTTGGAAACGGCCTAGAAACGCCGGTTGCTCCGGACCGCGGGAATATTGCCGCGATCTCTGGGGGCAGCCCCAATGCCTGGGACTACGACCTGCAATCCACTCGCGTGACTCAGTGGAGCGCCGGCGTGCAGCGGGAACTGATCAAGGATCTCCTGGTCGACGTGTCTTACGTTGGCACCCGCACCAATGGGCTGCTCGCCAATATCAATTTGAATCAATCCTTCCCAGGTCCTGGCGCTCAGAACCCAAGGCGTCCCTTTTATTCCGTGAACCCCAATCTTGTGAATCTCACCTACCGCACGAACTACGGCGGTGCGAAGTATCACGGCTTGCAAATCCGCGTGGAACGCCGATTGACGGCAGGGCTCTCCGCCGCTCTCTCCTATACTTTTGCAAAGTACATGGCCAATACCAATAACATTAACGGCGGCGGCAACGGCCCACCCCAGGATGTCCGCTGCACGGCGTGTGAATGGGGGCCGATGCCGGAGGATCGAAGAAACATACTCGTTTTCAACCACGTGTGGGAGCTGCCAGTCGGACGGAACCGAAAGTTTCTTAACAGCGGCCCAGCGTCGTGGATTCTGGGCAACTGGAACCTGAGCGGAGTTTGGACCGCCAGTTCCGGCGAACGCTTCACGCCGACCCTTGCGGCCGCGGTCTCGAACTCGGCCGGCGGCGGAGGAGACCGTCCCAATCGCCTCGCCGATGGGAATCTCCCAGAAGGCGAGCGCACCATCGACCGCTGGTTCGATACCTCGGCATTCGTGGCTGGGCCGCAATTCACCTTCGGAAATGCCGGACGCGGCATCCTGATCGGCCCCGGCAATTTTTCCGCCAATATCAACATTCAGCGTGACTTCCTGTTCGGTGAACGCTTCCGCACCCAACTCCGGTGGGAAATGTACAATGCGTTCAACCGGGCAAATTTCGGCATTCCGAATGCCTCGATCGGCAACGCGCAAGCGGGGCAAATCAGCGGCGCCGCCGAAGCGCGCACGATGCAACTGGCGTTGAAATTCTACTTCTAGGCGAACATGAACCGACGCACATTTCTCCATTCCGCAGTCGGCGCGGGCGTGCTGGGCGCGCAAGGCAGCTTGCGTGCACAGGCCCCCCCGCCCAACATTGTTCTCATCTATGCCGACGACCTTGGTTATGGCGACCTCAGTTGCTATGGGGCCACCGCGCACAAGACACCCAGAATCGACCAGCTAGCCGCCGAGGGTGTGCGCTTCACCAATTTCTACGCGCCCACTCCGTATTGCGCCCCATCCCGCTGCTCTCTGCTTACGGGGCGCTACCCGTTCCGAAGCGGGATGGTGTTCAACCCCGCGCCGGACGCGGGCATCAACGATGTGGGCCTGCCGGCCGGGGAAGTCACCATCGCCGAGGCCCTCAAGCCCAAAGGATATGCTTCCTGCTGCATCGGCAAGTGGCATCTTGGGCACACAGCGAAGTTCCTTCCCCGCACGCAAGGGTTCGACGAATACTACGGGATTCTCTACTCGAGCGACATGCGGCCCGTGCAGATTATCGAGAACGAGCGTGTCGCTGCATATCCGGTTAACCTGCCAACGCTCACCCGGAACTACACCGACCGCGCCATCGATTTTATTGAGCGTCATCGCTCCGGCCCGTTCTTCCTCTACCTGCCGCATGCCATGCCGCACAAGCCCCTTGCGGCTTCCGAGGAATTCTACACCTTTGAAACGCCCGGGGATCTCTACTCGGACGTGATGCGCGAACTCGATTACGAATGCGGCCGGCTCTTCGATGCGCTGAAGCGCCTCAACCTTGAACGGAACACGCTGGTGATCTTTGCTTCCGACAACGGCCCATGGTTCGGCGGCAGCACGGGCGGATTGCGCGGCATGAAGTCGACGTCTTTCGAGGGCGGTCTCCGCGTGCCGTTCATTGCCCGCTTCCCGGGGCGGATCCCGCCGGGGCATGTTACCGCGGAACTGGCGGGTGTGATCGACGCTCTGCCGACATTGTGCGGCATTGCCGGCGCGCCTCTGCCGGAGGGCAGGGAACTGGATGGCCGCGACATCTGGCCGCTGATGACACAGCCCGGCGCGAAAAGCCCTCACGAGGCCATCTACTCCATGTCCGGCGCGCAACTGGCCACCATTCGCCAGGGAAAGTGGAAACTGCACGTTCTCGCTCCCCGCTCAGGCCCTGTTTACCTGAATCCGGCCGACGCGGAGAAATGGGTGGATCCTCGCGGACCGGATGGCGTCACGTTGATCGCTCAGTATGAGCAGCCGAATCCCAGCCGATATCCTGGCTTGCGGGAGGGCGATCCAGCCCGTCCAATGATGCTTTTTGATCTAGAGGCCGATCCCGGCGAAAGCACCGATGTCTCCGCGTCGAATCCAGAAGTGGTTCAGCGCCTCAAATCGATGTTTGACCGCATGAACGCCCAAGTGCCGGAAATACGGCGGGAGGAGCGGCACGGAGCCGGCGGCGTGAAGCGCCTTACTGGCGGGGCTCTGGAATATGATCGCCTGCCGAAGCGGCTGGCGCCTTAGGGGATCCGGTCCATTCCGTCTTTCTCAATCGCCGCCAGCGCTGCTTGCGGCGTTTGACCCATCGTTCACCCTCAAGCCGGGCTGAGGGATTTCGCGGCGTGGGAAGCCGCGTGGTAAGAGCTGCGGACGAGCGGCCCGCTCTCCACGTGCTGGAAGCCGAGCGAGCGCCCGAACTCGCGGATCTCGGCGAACTCGTCCGGATGCACGTAGCGGATCACCGGAAGGTGGTTCAGCGTGGGGCGCAGGTACTGCCCCACCGTGAGGATATCCACCTCGCTGCGCCGCAGGTCCCTCATCACGTTTTTTACTTCGTCGAGCGTCTCGCCCAGCCCCACCATCAGCCCGGACTTCGTGGGGATATCGGGACGCCGCTCTTTCGCGTATGCCAGCATGCCAAGCGACCGCTCGAAACTCGCGCCCAGGCGCACATGCCGGTAAAGCCGCGGGACGGTCTCCGTATTGTGATTGAGGATGTCCGGACTCGCGTCCAGCACCAGATCCATCGATTCGCGACGGCCCTGGAAATCGGGCACCAGCACTTCCACCCGGCAAGCGGGAACGCGCTCGCGGATCGCGCGGATCACCATCGCGAAATGCTCCGCGCCGCCGTCCTTGCGGTCGTCCCGGTTCACGCTGGTGACCACCGCGAAGCGCAATTGCAGCGCCTCCACCGCTTCGGCGATCCGCCGGGGTTCATCCATGTCCACTTCGAGAGGGACGCCCTTCTGCACGTTGCAGAACCCGCAGCGCCGCGTGCACACATTGCCCAGAATCATGAACGTCGCCGTCCGATGGTTCCAGCACTCTCCGATGTTCGGGCAGGCCGCGCTCTCACATACCGTATGCAGCTTGAGGTCGCCCACCAATCGCTTCAGGTCGTGGTAGTTTTCCCCCACGGGGGCGGGAGCCTTCAGCCATTCCGGGCGCTTGCCCTTCTGGGTCAGTGTGTCGATTGGAATAAGCACGATACCCTTCCAGTGTAGCGGCTGCGGCGTGGCGCCTGTGATCGCGGCGGTCCCTGCCTTCGCGCCATGGATGTGCCACTGGCGGCCCCCACGCTCAGCCGCGCATGGGGAGCCGCCGCTCCATCATCGCGCCGCGCCGGAACGAGGCCAGAATCGGCGGCAGCCCCAGATGCATCCCGATCTCCCGGTAATCCTCGCATTCGAGAAGCGAGAGATTCGCGTCGTGCCCGGCTTGAATGGAGCCGAGGCGGTTCCCCAGATCCAGTGCGTGCGCCAGGTTCACGACCGAAAGCTGCAGGATCTCTTCCGGTTCGAGCTTCGCTTCCTGCCGCAAGCGGCTGGCCAGGGTGAAGGGAGACACGCATCCGGGCCGGTTCACATCGTATCCGGAACTCAGCGCCAGGCGCATGCCGGAGTCGATCGCCCCACGCAGAGATTGCTCGCGCTGCCCGCTCCCGAAACCGGTCTCTCCGCCCGCCGCAATCCACGGAATATCCAGCCGCGCCGCGGCCTCGCGCAACTCCGCGCGTTCCGGGGGAGCCCCAATCACGGCGCTGCCGCTGCCGGCGCATGCCCCCAGGAGGGCTTCCGGGTCCAGGGCTTCCGGTGCGGTTAGGAAGCACGGCCGGCCGCCGCTGAGCTGGCGCAGGGCGTGCAATCGCTCCTGAATCGGCAGATGCCGCAGCGCCGCCGAGTGCACGCTCACCGCCAGCGATGCCTCCAGCCGCTTCCAATAGCCCTTTGCCGCCGTGGTGAGCTGCTGGCAGTAGGGCAGGTCGCTTCCAGCTTCGAAATCCGGCAAACGGTGAAAGTGGATCTCGGCGCGAAAACTGCTGAGTGGCGCATCCAACTGCAGCAGGTTGCGGAGCAGCCGGCTCTGCAAACTTGGCTGCCTCGGGAACCTCAAGCGAAACTGCGTGAATACAGTGCCCGCCCAGGAGAGCTTCCCGAGTTCCCGCTCCAAGCCGCGAACCACCGTGTGGAGTGTGTGCGTGCCGTAGAAAGGCGCTGGTTCGAGGGGCGCATACAGCGGAGTCTCGCTCGCGGCGGAAGGCGGGCTCTCGTTCTCGCCCTCCGTCGACAGCGGCAGCAGATCGTGCGCCGCATCGAGCAGCCCCGGAACGATCACCAGATGCCGTGCATCCAGCACGCGCGCCGTCGCCGCATCCTTCAGATTGTCCAGCCGCCGCGCGCTGCCCACCTCCACAATCTTTCCGCCTTCGATCAGAATCGAGGCGTCGCGAAGCAGGCCCACCTCGCGCAACTCGGCGCCCCGCCGCATGCGCGCCGGTCCTTGGAGCGTGACGATTTGTCTGGCCCCGCGAATCAGGAGCCGGTCCGTGGGCTTCGCGGGTGAAACTCCTCCTGCGGTCATGGGCGGCTCAGCGTGTGCCCGCTTGCAATTCGGGTGGCTAGTTCAAAGTTATTCGAATATGAGCCGGATGAAAACAAAACGCTTTAGAATGTTTCAGATTGAACCGCCCGGCGGCGCTTTTGCCGAGGGGTTCGCCCGCCGCCGATAGCTGCAATCCACTTGCGGGGCAGGGCGCGGAAGGGCTCAGCTTGCCGAGGCGGCCCGTTTTGCATACGATACTTGAGGTCCCGCCGCAATTCGATGCGGCCAACGGCACGGATTCCCGATTGAGGAAGGATGCCCGTCTACGAGGGAGGATTACCATGCTTCGAATGCGTTTCGTCGCCATTGCGACGGCCGCCACTCTCCAGGCGCTGCTGCTTTGGCACTGCGCTCCATCCGCCGAAAAACCCGCTGTGAACAAGGCGGCGCTCGGCGAAAAGTATAACGGCCGCTGGCTGGTGACGTTTAATCCGGCGGACCGCGAGCGCGTTGGCTGGATTCAGCTCGAAGGCGTCGGCACCCCGGATGCCAAGGGGCTGATTGTGGGCGTGCCCGGTGGCGGCATGTACCCGCTCACGTCCGTTAGCGTTGCCGACGACGGCAGCCTGCGTCTCGAATATTCCGGCACCTGGGGATCGAACATCCCAGAGATCGCCGCGAAAGAGCGCGAAGAAAGAATGGCTGCCCGCGCCAAGCTGAAGGAAGGCGAGAAGCTTCCGAAACAGCCTCCTGTCACCTCGGTTTACACGGCCACGCTTGAAGGCGACAAACTGGTGGGCAAGCAGGAGTGGCCTTCGGAGCCAACCCGGTTCCAGGTGGTCACCTTCACCGCGAAGCGCGCCCCGGAAATTCACGAACACGACGACGGCACCTGGGTGGCGGGCGAGGTTGTTCAGCTTGTGCCCGACAAGCCCGCCAGCAATGGCAATTTCACGGTGGAACTCCCGAACAAGGAACTGGGCTGGACGGTGAAGAACGGCGATATCCTCAACACACCGCCCGCCGGCAATCTCACCTCCAAGGAGAAGTTCTGGAACTTTGATCTTCACGCCGAATACAAGCTCTCCGAGCACTCCAACAGCGGCATTGGCCTGCGCGGGCGCTATGAAGTGCAGATTAACGAAGACTTCGGCAAGGAGCCCTACAAGCAGGGCCACGGCGCGCTCTACTATCGCATCGTGCCCACCTCGAACCCCAGCAAGAAGCCGGGCGAATGGCAGACGATGGATGTCCGTCTGATCGGCCGCGAAGTAAGCGTCACGCTGAACGGCGTCAAGATCATCGACAAGAAAATCATTGACGGGCTGACGGCCATGGCCACCAACGCGGATGAATCGGACCCCGGACCCATCACCATTCAGGGCGATCACGAAAAGGTGGAGTTCCGCAAGTTCACCGTAACGCGGCTCGAAAAGAAGGGCGCGTAACACGCATGCGGCCGGCGGCTCGGGAGGGCAATTCCCGAACGAGCCCGCCGGCACACGTGCATTTTCGGCGCAACAGGCGCTTCCTTTGCGTCCGCGCCGCTGGAATGGCGGTATAGACTGGATGGAGCCTTTGGAGGAATCCCGCGCGTGCCAAACAGAATTTGTGAGCATCTGGCCGAAGTGACTCCCGTCGCGCCATCGGGCACGGGATGCGTGGAATGCCTCAAGGCCGGAACCGCCTGGGTGCATCTGCGCATGTGCCTCGTCTGCGGCCACGTGGGCTGCTGCGATTCCTCGCCCGGCAGGCACGCCACGATGCACTACCATGACTCCGGGCATCCCACCATGCAGAGCGCCGAGCCGGGAGAAACCTGGCGCTGGTGCTATATCGATCAGCTTCTGGTGGAATAGCGCTTCCATGCCGGCGCGCCTAGCATCGTCCCTCGGCCCGGGCCTCCATGCGGGCGCTGCAAGGCGGCTCTACGCCTCCGCCGTCTCTTCCTCGAT
>JBDIBK010000125.1:0-11442 GCA_039812845.1 Bryobacterales bacterium | reverse complement strand
GCCGCCCTCCGGGCTGGGGCTAGCTCATGCCGCCCTCCGGGCTGGGGCTAGCTCATGCCGCCCTCCGGGCTGGGGCTAGCTCATGCCGCCCTCCGGGCTGGGGCTGGCTCATGCCGCCCTCCGGGATGCGGCTTGCGAATGCGCGCCGTCCAGACTTGGCGAAGACCCCGGGACTTTTGCTCACCGACGACTTCGCGCCGGTCGAATACCTGGTATCGGACTGACAATTTCGCCTGGCTGGCGCTGCGAATGGGGGCCACGGGGAGTATAACGGTAGCAGAACCCGCTCGCGCTGCCGGCGTTCGAGTTGGCCGCGGGAAAGCCTGGCGGCGTGCTGGTGAGGTTGTACCCAAAAGGCGACCCGTGCAAACACTTCACGACATCCTCCAAGACCCGGAGAGCCCGGCATCGCTCGATCTTGCCGCCCTGGAGATGGCCCGCATCGAATATCCCGGCCTGGATTGCGCACGCTACCTGAATGTCGTTGATGGCTGGGCGCTGGAGTTGCGCGATGGAGCGATTGACCGGTTTCGAGGAGAGGGTTTCGTCCACGAGTTTCACAGCTTTTTTTTTGACCGCCTCGGCATTCACGGCAATACCAGTGACTACTACAGCCCGATTAACAGTTGTCTGAACGAGGTGATTGACCGCCGCACGGGAATCCCGATCACTCTGGCGGTGCTCTACCTGGAACTCGCCCGCCGGATTGGGCGGGACGTGCGCGGGATCAACTTCCCGGGACACTTTCTGGCGGAAGTCCGGGATGGGGTCTTTCGTTGCTATGTGGACGTCTTCAACCGCGGCCGGCTGATGACCAAGGACGACTGCTTGCGGATGGGCCGGGAATTGACCGGCATCGACTACTCGGACCGCCCGGGGTTGCTGGAACCGGTGGGACCCCGCAGCATCTTGATCCGGATGCTGAACAATCTGCGCGGCATCTACCTGACACGCCGGGCGAACCGGAAGCTGCTCGCCGTGCTCGATCTGCTGCTGATGGCCGCTCCCGGCGATGCGGACGAGCTGTTTTCTCGCGCGATGGTGAAAATGAACTTGCACATGCACGCAAGCGCGGAGAGAGACCTGCAGCAGTATCTGCGGCTGCGGCCGGAGGCCGACAACAAGGGCGAGATCGAACACCAGTTGCAAGTGGCCCGCGTGCTTCGCTCGCAAATGAACTGACGCGGGAACCCGGGGCTTGCGAGCCTACTTCTTCGCGGAGAGCACGCGCAGCGCCGTTTGAAGGCCCCCTACGCGCTGCAACCCCGGGACGAAGCAGTGTTCGGCCAGCCAAACGTCGGTGGCCCAATGCGCATTCGCGCTCAGGGGTTCGGTGATGAGTTCAACGGGTTCTTTAGAGACCGCCGCGGCCAGAATCGCCCAGGGGCCGGCGTCCCCGATGGCCTGGAGCCGAATCTTGCGCGCGCCCTGCGAACGGGCGTACGCGATGGTGGTGAGGATGTCCTGCACGCGATATGCATCGTCCGTGGGGTGGAAGGTGGCGTGATGGACGTGCCGGGGGACGACTTCCGTCCGGGCGCTTCCCGTGAGATAGAGGTCCGGCGCGTAGACGACGCCTTGCGTTGCCGTTCCCTGGGCGGCAAGAGCGGCATCGGCGCCGTCACGGTGAACGAGGATGGTTGCCGTATCGGCGGGTGCGCCAGGCTTGACGCGCACCGGCACGCGATCTCCCTCGCCGCGGCTGAGGACGACGCCGCTCTGACTCTTCTCCATGAGCACCTTGGCCACCGGGTGCGCTTCCACCGTCATTGCCAGACGGCCGCGAAGCACGTTGAGATCCATCTCCGCCGTCGATTGCCGCTCCGACATCCCTCGCCAATCGGCGAACAGCTCTTCAAATGTCTTCGCGCTGGCGGGCATTTTCTCGTTCCACAGCACGAGCAAATCGCGGGCATCCGGCTCCGTGACGTTCACCTCTTTCACGGCCTTGCCATCGTCGATGCCGAGCAGCGTCTTGCGAAAGAAGGTGTAGACCGCCTCCCGGCTGGGCTGGTGGAAGTTATGAGGGGCGTCGAACTGAACGGCCTCAACCTTGCCAGTGGCGTCGTAAAGCCCGTAGATTTGCTGGAGGGCGGGAAACTCTTCCTTGGGCACATTGCGGGTCCAGTCTCCGGTGGCGGCCACCACCAGCATCGGTCGGGGCGCCATCAGGGCCGCAATCTCGACGGTATTTGTGCCGATGCGCAGGTGCGGGGCATTCTCACAGATACAGCCGCCCTGCATGATCAGCGAAACCATATTCACCGGAGATGCCGCGGCGATCCGGTCGTCGACCGCATCGAGGAAGAAGGTCTGCGTGGCACCGCCCGATGCGCCGGTGACTCCGATTCGCTTCGGATCGACGTCGGGGAGGGTGTCGAGGAAGTCCACGACTCGGATGGAATTCCAGAGCTGCAAACCCAGTGGAGTGAACTGCCAAAGCTGCTCCCGCTTCCCGGTGAAGCGATGGTTCATCTGCGACGTATCGTTATAGCCGATCATGTCGTAGGCGAACACCACGTAGCCCTGTTTGGCCATGTTGATGCCAAAGGTGGGAGCGGAATAGAGGGGCTGATTTTCCAGGCGGCCATAGGTCCAGTGGCCGTGAGGATGCACGATGGCGGGCACCTTCCTGCCCGCGAGGCCCTTCGGCCGGTACAGATTGCCGCCCAGGAAGAAACCCGGCATGGTTTCGAGAAGCACTTTTTCGATGGTGTAGTCGCTGCCCTCCAGCCGGCCGGTGAACCGCGGATGCATCGCGGTCTTCTCCGGCATTGTTGTGAGGCCGGCGGCGAAAAGGATGCGCCGCTTCAGCTCAGCCTTGCGGACATCCCACTCCGCACGGGAATACGGGCGGGCTACAAAGTGCGTGTCGGTGTCGGTTACCTTGCCGCTGCGAGCGTCGGTCCGCGGAACCTGCGCCATCAGTGGGATCATCATAAGGAGAGCTAGGAAAAGAATCCGCATAGCAGTTACTATACGCGGATAGGCGGCGCATCGGAAAACGGTGCGCCTCAAGTGGGGCGTCCAGCGCCCAGATGGAAGGAGAATCGATCGGAATGCGCACGGTGAAATGCGTGAAGTTGGGCAAGGAACTGCCTGGATTGGCGGAGGTTCCATTCGAAGGACATCCGCTGGGCCAGCGGATCTACGACAACGTGAGCCAGGAAGGCTGGAACCAGTGGAAAGAGTACATGAAGATCCTCATGAACGAATACCGTCTGAATCTGGCAACACCCGAGGCGCAGGAATTTCTCATCCAGCAAATGGAAGAGTACTTCTTCGGCAAGGGCGAGGTGGACCGGCCGCCAGATTACGTCCCGCCCTCAAACTAGGCCGGTAAGGTTTGGATGAACCCCAGGGCCGGTCATGGCGATTGGCCCAGGGTTCACGCCTTCCCGTACAATGGAAGGATCTATATGCCCCTGCCAGACGGAGAGTTTTACCGAATCAGCAAGCTGCCGCCCTATGTGTTCGCGGTCATCAATGAGATGAAGGCGAAATTGCGGGCAGACGGCCAGGATGTCGTCGATTTTGGGATGGGGAATCCGGATGGCGCATCCCCGGAACCCGTGGTGCAGAAGGCAATCGAGGCAGTTCAGAATTCGCGCAATCACCGCTATTCGATGTCGCGCGGCATTCCGCGCCTGCGCCAGGAGATCGTCGCGCACTACAAGCGCGAGTACGGCGTCCAACTGGATGCCGACCGCGAAGCGATCGTCACCATGGGCGCGAAAGATGCGCTGGCCCACCTGCTGTTCGCGGTGATCGGGCCGGGCGACCTGGTCATCAGCCCCAACCCGTGCTATCCCATTCACCAGTATGGGGTTCTGATGGCCGAAGGGCACAACTACATGCTGCCCGTTGAGAATCCGGACGAGTTTCTCAACCAGTTGGAGGATGCGTTCCAATCCATCTCGCCCAAGCCGAAGATGGTGCTGGTTTCGTTCCCTCACAACCCGACGGGAAGCTGCGTGGACCTCAACTTTTTCCGCCACCTCGTCTGGCTCGCCAACAAGCACGGGGCCATGGTGGTGCACGATTTCGCTTATGCCGACATCTATTTCGACGGCTACAAGCCGCCCAGTATTCTCGAGGTGGAGGGCGCCAAGGACGTGGCTGTCGAGATTTACTCGATGACCAAGAGCTTCAATATGGCGGGCTGGCGAGTGGCGTTCTGCCTGGGAAATCCGAAGATGATTCACGCGCTCTCGCGGATTAAGAGCTATCTCGACTATGGCATTTTTCAACCCTTGCAGATCGCATCGATCATCGGCTTGCGGGAATGCGGCGACTACCGGGCGGAGATTCGGGAGACCTATCGAAAGCGCCGCGACGTGCTGGTGAAGGGGCTGCAGGAGGCGGGCTGGAACGTGGATTCCCCGAAGGCGTCCATGTTCCTGTGGGCGAAGATTCCGGAGATGTATGAGAGCCTGGGTTCGCTCGAGTTCGCCAAGCTGCTGATGAGCGAAGCCCTCACGGCCGTTTCTCCGGGCATCGGCTTTGGGCCGCTGGGGGAGAACCATGTGCGCTTCGCCCTGATTGAGAACGAGCACCGCACACGCCAAGCCATTCGCGGCATCAAGCAGGTGCTGAAGGCAAACAAGAAAGTGGCCGTCTAACCGACGGCAGTGCGCCTTGGGCGTTTTCGCCGGGTGCGAGCCTGGCCTTCGATAGACTGGCTCTGAATTAGAGAAAAGGCCCCGTTTTTCAACGGGGCCTTTTCGTTTTGAGAGCTTCGAGAGCAGCTCTATACTAATCAACGCCGATCCGTGGGCTAATCGACGCCAAGCAACGCTCCTACGCCGATCGGCGCTTCAGGATGCCAACGGCCAGAAGGCCAAGGCCCATCAGAGCAAATGTAGCGGGTTCGGGCACGTCTTCCGTTGCGCCCGCAATGTAGGTGACGCTCTTCAGAGCGTAGTCCGAATTATTCGTGCCATTCGGATTGTTTTCAGCCGTGAAGCGGATCTGGGTAACATTCAGGCTGCCGAAGGGATTGTCGAAGCGGAACCATCCCGCATTGTCTATCGTCATGGGCGAAATGTTGGTATAGGTGCCGCCCAAGTTGGTGGTGAGCGTGGTCGTCGCGGGAGGCGCATCCGCCTGGAAGTAGTAGGTCGTCGGCCCACCGCCACCCGCGAACCATACGTCGATGTAACCTTTCTCCGCGGGATCGCCAAATTCCGGTCCATTGTAAAAGACCGTAATCTCGAAGGATTCGAGGTTCACGCTTCCGCCAAAATCAAGCGTAACCGTCTCGCCGTTGTCAATTTCGCCGACTGATTTTCCGACCACGCCAAGACCCGAGACCGTTCCGCCGGGGATGACCGACGGTTGCGTCTTGCACTCCGGACCTCCGGGCGCACTTGAAACCAAAATACCGCCCGTTGTCCAACTGTTGCCGGAAACGTAGCCGTTCACGGTCGATCCGGTACAGAATTCAACGGTGTTCGCACTGACCATCAGGGTCAGCGCAAATACCGCAATCAAAATAGAAAAAAATCTAACCTTAGACATGATGTCCTTCCCTTGCCTCCAAACTAAGCCAACTAATCGGACATGGTGCTAACAACTACTATATCGGAAATTGAACGAAAAGCAGCACACCGAACTGATAGTTGTCGCTAATTGAACCTCGTAGTACAAAGTTAACTTTTTGTAACGTTACGATGGTTTCTGTATGGAGATTCCTTTTAACCCCTTTGTTTTCACCATAATCCAATTTGACAAAATGGTGCCCATACCCCCAAAAGGGGGTAGATTCGCCTTAGTACCGATAGCCCATTTGTTGGAAAATACCGCAACCAGTCGAGTTACTAATGACTCCTCAGGATCGGCTGGCAAGAGGGGCTGAGGAGCTGGGCTTGAGATTGGCGATTGGAGTACGGACTAGCGATTCTGGCCGTAGTAAGCCCCGGGGCCATGTTTACGGAAGAAGTGCTTGTTGAGGAGGGAATCGGGAATGGGAGGGCACGCGGAGTGGATGGCTTGGGTTTGAATCGCCAGGGCAGAGATCTCTTCCAGCACGACGGCATTGTGAGCGGCTTCGGCTGGAGATTTTCCCCAGGCGAACGGAGCGTGCCCGGCAAGCGGGACCGCCGGCATGGCAATCGGATCCAACGACTACGAAGCGAACCGCCTCATGATCGCGAGACCGGTATTCAGTTCGTAGCCCTCGAGAATTTCGTGGTCGGAAAGGGGTTCCGTCACCGGCACCGGGCCATGGAAGCAATCCGAATGTGTTGTGCCGGAGTACGAGATCTCGCGCGGCGCATGCGGTCAGGTGGGTGCAGGGCAGAAGTTGCGGCCAATGCCGCGGGTGCTATTCGGGGTGCAGAGCACCAAGTTCGTGGCGCACAGCACCGAGCGGTGCCGCGCCGCTTCCAGATTGGCGTCGAAACCGGCTCCTCAATTCACTTCGCGAGAACGCCGCGCTTTCGGGCGGATTCCGCGATCAGGCGCAGTTCTGGAAGCACTTCGCCCAGGCGCATTGCCTCGGATTCCCGCTGACCGAATGCAAAATAGAGTCTCCTGTAGAGGGCGTAGACGCGCTCATAGGTGGCGGCGGCCCCAGGATCCGGTTCAACCACACGGAAGCGCGGGCAAAGCGCGTCCTGGGCTTCCTCGACGCTCTGGAACGTGCCGGCTGCCAGGAACGCAAAGATCGCCGACCCCAGGCTCGTTACTTCGCTTTCCGGCACCAGCACGGGCTTGTTGAGGACATTCGCATAGACGCGATTGAGCGCCTCGTTGCGCTGCGGTATGCCTCCGCCATTGATCACCCGGTGAATGGGGGTCCCATAGTCCGCCATCCGCTCCAGGATGACGCGCGTATGGAAGGCGGTGCCCTCAATTGCCGCGAAGAGTTCGTCCTGCGCGGTGTGGGCAAGATTCCAGCCCAGAGTTACGCCGCCCAGTTCCGGGTTCACCAATACGGTACGGTCGCCGTTGTCCCAGGTGAGCCGCAGAAGGCCAGTCTGCCCGGCGGCGTATCCATCCAACCCCTTCGATAGCTCCGCCACCGAGGAATTGGCGCGCCGGGCAATCGCATCAAAAATGTCGCCGGAGGCGGAGAGCCCAGCCTCAATCCCGGTCTTGCCCGGATGGACGGAGCCGGGCACCACGCCGCAAACGCCCGGAACGAGGTTCGGCTCGTCGCTCATGGCGATGATGCAGGTGGAGGTGCCGATCACATTCACGACATCGCCCAGGCGGCACCCGGCACCGATCGCGTCCCAGTGCGCATCGAGTGCCCCAACGGGAATGGGAATGCCCGCGCGGAGGCCGAACTTGCCCGCCCATTCCTCCGAAAGGCGCCCCGCCAGAGCGTTCGACGCGGCATAACGCCCGGCACCGATCTTCTCGCGAACGCCGGCCATTACCGGGTCCAGCGCGAGGAGAAACTCTTCGGAGGGCAGACCACCGAGACTCTCATTCCACAGCCACTTGTGGCCCATCGCACAGACGCTGCGGGGAAGGTCCTCCACGCGAGTGACACCGCAAAGGACGGCCGCGATATAGTCGCAATGTTCGAGCGCGGTCGCGAACCGGGCCCGCTCCTCCGGGTGATGCCGCAGCCAGTGCAGCAGTTTGGAGAAACCCCATTCGCTCGAATAAGCGCCACCGCACCACTCGATCGCCGGCAGGTTGAACTCGCGGGCCTTGGCCGTGATTTCCAATGCCTCCCGCCAGGCGCGGTGGTCGCACCAAAGATAGTAATCGTCGAGCGGCTCGAGGTTCGCATCCACCGGGATGACGCTGGATCCGGTGGTGTCGATCGCGATTGCCTCGATCCGATCCCCGCTCACGCCGGCGGCGCCGAGCGCACCGCGCATCGCTTCCACCAGCGCGGCGAGATGGTCCGCGTGGCTCTGGGTGGCGTAGTCCGGATCCTCCGCCTTTCGATGCAAGGGATACTTCGCAACTCCACTGCCCAGCCGCCCGCGCTGATCGTCGACGATAGACACGCGCACATTCAGCGTGCCGAAATCCACACCGGCCACCACACTCATCGCTTACGAACCTCCCTTGAACTCTCTCCGCAACGCTCGATATCCGCGGATCGCCCTCAATGCCGGCAAGCATCGCTGCCGAGCCAGCGGGCGCGGCGTGGACGTCGGCCCAGGCATTGAGCGGGATCGATAAGCCGGATCGATGCGGACATGAAACAGAATCGTATCATTGCCGCGAAATCGCGGAAGGAGAGAGCCGGAGACGGAGGGCGAAGCTGGCAGCTTTGCGGAGCATCGCCGCATTCGAATTCGCGCGCGGTCAGCGGGTCTCCGTTTCCCCAGAAACCGCTTGCGCAAGGTCCATTGAGACTTCATCCAGACGGAGAAACTCCTGCACGTGGGGGTGGTCGAACTTGTACAAATCCTTCACGGGGCCGTTGAAGATGGCTCCGCCGCCGTGAAGAAACACAACGCGGTCCGCCACTTTGTTCATCAGATCGAGATCGTGGGTAACCACCACGGAGGTGAGCTTCAATTGGGTCTTGAGGCGCAGCATCAGATTGCTGAGGTGGTTCGACATGATGGGGTCCACCATTGTGGTGGGCTCGTCGTAAAGGATACAGGCGGGCTGCGCCGCCAGGGCCCGGGCGATGGCCACGGCGCGCTTGTAACCGGTGGAAATGTCGGCGGGGTACATGTCCATGGCGTCCTCGAGATCCACCATGCGCAGCAGGCCTTCGACGACATCCATCTTGTTGGACTCGTCATAATCCTCGCGCAGTTCAAGGGAGAAGAGGATGTTCTCGCCGATGGTAAGCGAATCGAACAGCGCGCCCGACTGGAAAACCATCGTGACTTTCTTCCGCACTTCCCGCCATTGGGACTCCGTGTAGTGCGTAACGTCCCGGTATCCCACGATCACCTGGCCCTTGTCGGGCTTGAGAAAACCCATGATGGTTTGGAGCGACACGGACTTGCCCACACCGGAGCGCCCGATGATGGCCACCGTCTCTCCGTTATCCACGTGAAAGCTCACATCGACCAAAATGGGCCTATCGAACGTCTTGTATACGTGCCGGAATTCCAGATAGTGCGAATACGGTTCGATGAGACCACTCGAGGATCCCGATGAAGAAGTCCCCGGTGAACCGGCGTCGCCGTGGGAAGGCGGATTGGGCGGAATCAGGCGGTTTGACGAGGACATGGGCAATTGCGAACGGCACAGCCACTCCCTCTCATTGTGCACCGCCGGTATCCCGGTTCGCAGTTCCAATGCCGCGCAAGCGCTCGAGTGGCGTTTGTCATTCCGGACTGTGGCGTTGGGCCAGCGCGGCGAGGTAGTCCCGCATCGTGTTGATATTACGCACACTTTCGGCGTTTTGGAAATGGAACGGAAGCAAATTGAGGGAATGGATAAAGCGTTGGACAGCCAGTTGAGAGCGCGGAGCTTGTGGGTTGGTGGCGATCTGGCCCAATTGATTCTCGAGCAGGACGCCCACCCGGCGATGCCAGAGCGCGCACAGGGGCTGAAGCCGACCATCGGGGGTTTGGGGAAGCACGATATCCACGTTCGTCCCCATGGCGTCGCGCGCAGCCGCAACCAATTCCTGGATCGGCGCATCCTCCACCAAGGGAGTATCGCAGGAGAGCAGCAACCGCCAGTCCTCGCCAGGTTCTCGCAGGGCGCTCAGAATCCCGGCGAGGGGGCCCATTTCGGGGAAGGCATCGGCGATCACCCGATATCCTCGGAACTCCGGGCGATCCGCGCCGAGCAGGGCGACGCCTCCGCAGTGGGGCTGAAGCAAGGCGGCAAGGTGTTCGAAAAGACGCCGGTGGTACCACGGCAACAACGCTTTATCCCGCCGCATCCGGGTGCTTTTGCCACCCACCAAAACGTAGCCAAGAGGCATGCCAATCGCATGGTAGCATTGCAGTTGCAGCAAATGTGCTTGGGAATAGGCCGGGACGCTGTTAAAGTGGAAACAAACAAATTCTTGAGAATCTGTTTGCTTCTTCTGTTTATGGCTGTCCTCCAGCAATCTCATTTGTCGGCTTCGGAGCGGTTGGCTACGAACGCGACTGGTGTGCCGGGAAGCTCTGGCAAGGCAGCCGCTGCATCGGCGGCGCATGCGCTGCAGCCGTCCCAGCCCCGGAAGGCGGTGCGCCGGGAATCCACGGTGCTTGTCGATGAGGAGACCGGCCGTCTGGTGCGGGTGCGGGCGGGTGCCGGCGTTCGCCGCGGCAGCGCGGCGGAGCGGGAAGCGATTCGCAACGCCAAGCAAACCGCGAAAGAAACTCCGGCGATCGAGCCCGGGAAGATTCGGGAACTGATCGACAAGACCGCGCGCAAGCACGGTTTGGATCCCAAACTTGTGCATTCCGTCGTTCGCGCCGAAAGCAACTACGAGCAGAAGGCGATTTCGCCCAAGGGCGCATTGGGATTGATGCAATTGATTCCCGCAACCGCGCGGCGCTACGGCGTGGAGAACCCATTCGATGCCAGCCAGAATATCGATGGAGGGGTTCGCTATCTGAAATTTCTCACGGAGCGCTTCCAAGGCGATCTGCATTTGGCGCTGGCCGCGTACAATGCGGGAGAAGGCGCCGTCGACCGGCATGGCGGCATTCCGCCGTACCGGGAAACGCGTGCGTATGTCACCAAGGTCACCCGGAATCTGGACGGGGTTGTGAAAGATAGCTCCAGGATGGCCCTTCTTCCCGAGCCCGCGGATCCGGCGGTGAGCGAGGGTTTTGGCGCGGGGCACGCGGGATCGGATTCAACGCTGGAAAGCAAGGTTGCGGCGTCGCGGGAAGCGGCGGTGCGAATGTACACGGACAGCGAAGGGCGGCTTCATTTGGAGATGGCTCAATAGCCCCTTTCGCCTTACGGGCGGTGGCATGGTATTTCGAGCAGAAGGGGTCGGGCGAATTCCGGCATGGCCGGCGCAGGCGCTGGCAATCGTGTTTTGCCTGATCTTTGCGGCACCTCTGGCGCGCGCGTTGACCCTCGACGAGATCCGATTTTGGAGCCTCGGCGACGTCACGCGCGTGGTGATTCAGTTCGACGGTGAGTTCCGATATAAGTGGGCCCGTCTCGAGAACCCGCCGCGCGTTTTCTTTGACCTTCCCGAAGCGGCGCTTGCGGTGGATGGGGCAAAAGAGAAGGGCCGGATGCGCCTCATTGAGGTGAATGACCGCGTCCTCAAGCGGATCCGCTACGCCGAGAATACGCCCGGAAGTTCGCGCGTGGTGCTGGATCTCGCGGGAGACTTCGAGTTCACGGCTTCGCAGCTTGCCAACCCGCCTCGGCTGATCGTTGAAGTCCGGAACCCGGCCGGCCAGGACGGCCAGGTGGAAGTGAGCCGGACGGGCGGAGTCACCCGCAGCAACCCGCCGCCCCCGCAAGCAGCTCCACCGGATTCGGTTGCGAAATCGCAAGCCGTTGCGCCGGCAAGCACGGCGAAAGCGGGTCGCGAAGCGGAGGCTA
>JBDIBK010000124.1:0-11523 GCA_039812845.1 Bryobacterales bacterium | reverse complement strand
GGACCCGCCCCCAAGCGCCCCTTCACCAAGAATCGCTTCCACTACAACTGGCATTGGTTCTGGGATACCGGCAACGGCGATATCGGCAACCAGGGCATTCACGAGGTGGACGTCAGCCGCTGGCTGATGGGCGTCGATTGGCCCACGAAGGTGAGCGCCATCGGCGGCAAGTTCATGTTCGACGACGACCAGGAAACCCCAAACACCATCACGTCTCTCCTCGAATTTGACATCAACGGCAAGAAGAAGATGATGGCCATCGACGTCCGCCACTGGATGACGGAACACAACGCCGAGATCGGCACCGGCGTCAAGAAGAAGCGGGGCCGCCCGGACAGCAACACCGTCGGCAATATCTTCTATGGCGAAAAAGGCTACATCGCCGTCGACGGCTACGATTCCTACTGGAGTTACCTTGGCCGGGAGCAGCAGCCGGGGCCCGAGATGTTCGCCGGAGGAAACAACTGGCAGAACTTCATCGACGTCGTGCGCAGCCGCGACAAGAGCGAACTGGGCGCGCCCATCGCCGAAGGCGCCACCTCCTGCGACCTCATGCACCTCGGCAACATCAGCTACCTTCTCGGCCGCACCCTCCACCTCGACCCCAAAACCCGCACCGTAAAGAACGACCCCGAAGCCGCGAAAATGTTCACCCGCGCCTACCGCAAGCCTTTCGTGGTGCCGGAGAAAGTCTAACCGCGACTAAAGCTATTCACGCAAGAAAGGGGGGCCTTCATGGCCCCCGTTTTTTATGCGTCTTCCTGGCCGAGACGCATCTCTTTCGGTGGAATCGCCTGCCCGCCCTTGGCCGGGCTTCCGGCCACGGCAATTGCTCGCGGCGTGCCGTTTCCCAAAATGGCTCAGTCGCGGCGCAAACTTGTCGCGGCGCAAACTCTGTCGCGCCGCTTCTCATCCCTTCTCTTCAAGCCTCCGCTCCCTCGGCGGACTTCCCCTCGAACCAGCCGTAAATTGCCGGCAGCACCAGCAGAGTCAGCATCGTGGAGGTAACTAGTCCGCCGATCACGACCGTTGCCAGCGGCTTCTGCACTTCCGCCCCCGCCCCCGTCGATAGCGCCATCGGCAGAAATCCGAAGCTCGCCACCATCGCCGTCATCAGCACCGGGCGCAGCCTCTCCTCCCCGGCATGCAATGCCGCTTCGGCCGCGCTCATCCCCTTGCGCCGCAATTGCCGGATGCAGGTCACCAGAACCAGTCCGTTCAGCACCGCCACCCCGAAGAGGGCGATGAATCCGACGCCCGCCGAAATGCTGAACGGCATTCCGCGCAGCGCCAGCGCCAGAACCCCTCCCGTCGCCGCCACCGGCACATTCAGAAAAATCAGCAACGCCGGTCTTGCGGAATGGAAGGTGGCGTAGAGCAGGACGAAAATCACGAGGAAGGCGAGCGGCACCGCGATGGTCAGCCTCTCGGACGCCTCGCGCATGTTCTGGAACTGCCCTCCCCACGCGATCCAGTATCCCGGCGGAAGCGGCACGCGCTGCGCGATGGCTTTTTGCGCGTCGGCCACGAAACCCCCGATGTCGCGCCCCCGGACGTTCGTCTCCACGGAGATCATGCGGTGGACATTCTCCCGGCTGATCTGCGCCGGGCCCTGCTCCACCCAGACCTCCGCCAGTTGGCTCAGGGGCAACAGCCGCCCTTGCGGATCCGCCACCTTGATATTCCGGATCCGCTCGATATCCATGCGATCGCTTTCCTGAAACCGGACCTGCAGGGGAAATCTCCGCTGCCCTTCCATCACCTGCCCCACCGTCTTGCCGCCCATCGCTTCCACCACGTCCAGCACCTCTGAAGCGTTCAGCCCGTACCGCGCGATCGCTTGCCGGTCGATCCGGATCCGCAGATAGGGCAGCCCCGCAACCTGTTCCGCCTTCGCGTCCGCCGCGCCCGGCACTCCGCCAATCACCCGCGCAATCGCATCGGCCTTCTCTTTGAGAACATCCAGATCGTCCCCGTAAAGCTGGATCGCGATGTCGCTCCGCACCCCGGCAATCAGTTCCTGCATCCGCAGTTCGATCGGCTGCGAGTAACTGAAGAGGTTGCCCGGCACGGCGTCCTCAAGTGCCTCGTTCATCTTCGCGATCAGTTCTTCCCTGGTTCGCGCCGAAACCCATTCCTCGTGAGGCTTCAGCATCACATAGATGTCGCTGATCTCCACGCCCATCGGGTCTGTCGGAATCTCCGCCTGCCCGGTGCGCGAGATCACGGTGAGCACCTCCGGGAACTTCCGGAGTTCCTTCTCGATCAGGGCCGTGCTCGCCACGGATTCGCTCAGCGCCACGCTCGGCAGCCGCCATGCCTGAATGGCAAGGCTTCCCTCGTCCAGCCGGGGGATGAACTCGCTGCCCAGCCCCATCCCCGCGCCGATTCCCGCCGCCAGGCAGAGCGCGGCCGTGGCCACCGCCATCCCCGGCCTTGCCAGTGCGTAACGAAGCGCCGGAAGGTAAAGCCGCCTCGCCTTCCGCGTCAGCCACGTCTCTTTCTCCTCGGAAGCATTCCGCAGGAAGATCGAGGCCAGCACCGGAATGACGGTCATCGACAGCACCAGCGCCCCGCCAAGCGCAAAGACAACCGTAAGCGCCATCGGCCGGAACATTTTTCCCTCCACGCCCGCCAGGGTCAGAATTGGCAGATACGCCGCCATGATGATCAGTTCCCCGAACATCGTTGCCCGCCGCACCTCGGAGGAGGCGCTCAGCACCAGATCGAGGCTCTCCGCGCTTGTGATCGCCCTCTTGATCTCCCTCGCCTTCTCACTCATTCGCCGCACCGTGTTCTCCACGATGATCACCGCCCCGTCCACGATCAATCCGAAATCGATCGCGCCCAGGCTCATCAGATTTCCCGATATCCCGGCATAAGACATCCCGGTAAAGGCAACCAGCATCGCCAGCGGAATTGCCGAAGCGGCAATCAGTCCCGCCCGCGCGCTCCCCAGCATCAGAAAAAGCACCGCCACCACCAGCACACCGCCCTCAATCAGGTTCCAGGTCACGGTCTTGATGGTTCGCTGCACCAGATCCGTGCGGTCATAATAGGTATCGAGCGTCACCCCTTCCGGCAGCGTCGTCTTGATCTCGTCCAGCTTCTCCCTCACCTTCTCGGCCACCACGCGCGAATTGCCGCCCATCAGCATCATCACCACTCCGGTGACAACTTCACCCCTTCCGTCGCGCGTCACCGCCCCCTGCCGCGCCATCGGCGCAAATGCCGTCTTCGCCACATTGCGCACATAAATCGGCGTTCCCCCTTCGGCTGACACCACGATGTTCCCGATGTCTTCGAGGCTCGTCACCAGCCCCTCGCCGCGGATCACCCGCTGCTCCTGGTTGTGCTCAATATAGGCCCCGCCCGTCGAGAAGTTGTTCTTCTCAATCGCCTGCATCACGTCCTGCAAGGAAAGCCCGTATCCGACCAGCTTGTCGGAATCCAGTTGCACTTCATACGTCTTCCTTTCTCCGCCGTAGGTGTTCACCTCCACCACCCCCGGCACGCTCCGCAGCTTCAGCGCGATGTCCCAGTCGAGTATCGACCGCAGTTCCATCGCGGAGTGTCCGTCGCCCCTCACCTCGAACTGGTAGATCTCTCCCAGCCCGGTGGAAATCGGCCCCATCTCCGGGGTCCCGTATCCCTTCGGAATCGCCTCGGCCGCCTGCGGCAGCCGCTCCATCACCAGCCGCCGCGCGAAATAGATGTCAACGTCCTCGTCAAAGAACACATAAACCACCGAGAGCCCGAACCGCGAAACCGAACGGATCTCTTCGATCCCCGGCAGACCGCTCATGGAAGCTTCCACCGGGAACGTAATGAACTGCTCCACCTCCAGCGGACCCAGCCCCGGAGCGCGCGTAATCAGCAGCACCTGGTTCGGTGTAATGTCCGGCGCGGCGTCGATGGGCAGGTTCCGCAGATTGTAGAAGCCGATGCCCGCCGCGAGCGCGGTCAGCATCAGAATGAGGAAGCGGTTGTGCAGGGAGAATTCGATAATCTTCCGCATGCCCTATTCCTCGCCGCCGATCAGTTCCCGCAGCATCGCCGATTTCAGATAGAAGCTGCCCCGCGTCACCACGGTCTCCCCTTCCTTCAGGCCCGCGAGAATCTCCACCCATCCATCGCTCTCCGTCCCCAATCGAACCTTGGTTCTCCGGTATGCGCCCTCGCTTACCGGGACGAACACCGCCGCCTCGTTGTCGAATCTCTGAATGGCCTCCGCGGGGACCATCACCGCCGTCCGCGTCTCGGGCGTGGGAAGTTGGATCGACGCGAACATGTCGAGCTTCAATCGTCCGTCCCGGTTTGCCGCCTCGCACCGCACCCGGGAGGTCCTGGTCTTCGGATCCAAAAAGTCGCTGATGTAGCTGACCGTCCCCGTGAAAACCTCTCCTGGGTAGGAATCCACGGCAACCCGCGCCTGCTGCCCTGCCCGCACCCGCGCGATGTCCTTCTCGTACACATCCGCCTGGATCCAGACCGTTGAGAGATCGGCGATCGTCATCAGGTCGCTCGTCGAATCCACAACCTCGCCCGGCGACACGTTGTACCGGATCACGACGCCCGCAAACGGCGCGCGCACCACCGAATGCGAAGCCTCCCGGTGATAGCCGGAATCGGCGGCCTCCAGCTTCTTGATGTCCGCGTCGCTAAGCCCGAAGCGGTGCAGCTTCTCATCGGCGATCGCGATCTCGGCCTGCTGCGTGGAGATCGCCGCCCGGCTGTTGTTGTATTCGGCGGCGCGGCGGTCGAGTTCGGCCTGCGCCAGCGCGCCCGCGCTCACCAGGTTCCGCGCCCGCTCCAGCGCCCGCTCTGCCACCTGGGAATCGGCCTTCGCTTTCTCAAGCGCGGCGACGCCCGCCACATACTGGCCGGCGAGTTCGCCCAGCGCGATATTGTCGTACTCCACCAGCGCCTGCCCGGCTTGCACATGGTCCCCGATATTCACCAGCACCCGCTCAATGCGTCCATTCGCCAATGGGCGGATATGCGCCACTCTCGTCTCATTCGGTCCCACCGTGCCGGTGGCCTGGATGGTCGTGATCACGGAACGCAGCGCCGCTTTCGCCGTTTCAAACGGGACGTTCTCGAGCGCGGATCGCCGTGCCTCCACCAGATCCGTCGCATGCTCCGGTTGCTCCGCCACCGGAGGTTCCGGCCTCGGCTGCGCTGCCGCTCGCTCCTTCTGAAACCAGACCCCGACCAGGAAGGCCGCCACCGCCACCATCCCGGTCAAAATCAGAACGCTTCGCGAGTTCTTGAGGCCCCTCCAGCCGGATCCATCCGGGTCAGGATGCGTAGTCTGCATATCCATTTCTGTTTCTCCTAACGAACCGGCGCTCCCACGGCGCGCTCCAGATCGGCCAGCGAGAGATACGCCTCCCGCAGCACTTCGGTATAGGCTTTCTGCGTTTCGATCAGCCCCCGCTGCTCGTTGATCACGTCCAGCAGCCGCAGTTCGCCCGCGTCATAAGCCGCCCTCAGAATCGACACGTTCTCTTCCGCCTGCTTCAGCACGTCCGCGTCGAAGATCCGCGCCGCTCGCATCGCCGCTTCATACCGGCCGTAGGCGTTCCGCACGTCGCGCCGAACCGTATTCTCCAGGTAGTCCCTGCGCAATTGCGCCGCCCGCCGCCGCGCGATGGCCGCCTGGATGTTGCCCCGGTTGCGGTTTCGAAGCGGCAGTTCCATGCTCAGCCCCACGCTCAGCGTGTTATCGGTGGCACGGATGCTCTCGATGCCGCCGCCCGGCCCCGATAGGCCGAACTGGTCGAAACGGGAATTGCTCCGCGTGTAGCCGCCGGAAGCGGTCAGGTCCGGCACCGCGGCCGCGCGCGCCAGACGAATCTCGCTCTCGCCAAGTGCTTGCTCGTGAGCCGCCGCCTGCAGGTCCGGGCGCTGCCTCAGTGCGGTTTCGAGCGCCTCGGCTTCCGCCATCCCGATCCGTGCCGCTGTCAGCGCGCCCTTCAAGCGCAGAGGCGTCGTGGCGTCGATTCCCGCCAGCAGTTTCAGGTTCTCCACCGCCTGCCTCGTCTGGTTCTCGAACAGTACGCGGTCCGCCTCGATCCGGCCGACTTCCACCCTCAGAATCCCCGGCTCAAGACGCGCCGCCTCGCCTTGCCGGTAGCGTGCCTCGGCGATTTCGAGGCTGTGCCGGTTCAGCCTGAGCAGCGAATCCGTGATCTCGAAGTTGCGCTGCGCCGCGAGGGCTTCCGCGAATCCACGCCCGATCTCCGCCCGAAGCTGTCGTTCCCGTTCGCGAATCTCAGCCTCCGCAAGCGCCTCCGCAACCCCCGCCGCCTCCAGCCTTCTCGCCCGCTTCCCCCCCAGTTCCAGCGTGTGCGAGTAGCCGAGACCGAAATCGCGTTCTCCAGGGCTGCCGAGCACTGCGCCGTTTGTCACGTTCACGTCCAGGCTCGGGTTCGGCCGCTGCCCCGCCTGCACCCGCAGGCCCTGTGCCTCATCGAGCTTTTGCCTCACGGCGAGATACGCGGCGTTCCGCTGGAGTGCCATCTCTGTCAGTTCCTGAACGCTGGTCCCGTTCGCCAGGTCGACGAAGGTTTCCGGCCGCGACGCTTCCTGCCCATGCAGCGCCGCTGTCGCGGCTCCCAGCAGCGCCAGCAGGGTCGCGACGCCCACAATGTTCCGTGTCATCTTTCCTCGCTTCCAATAGGGGTTCACGCACCGGCGCTCAGGGGCGGGCCGGGCTCATCGCAAGAGACGGCGCACCCTTGCCTTCCCTGGAATCAAGGCTGCGTAGTCTCTGGTAAATGGGAAAACGAAGGAGGGAATCAGCAGCGCAGCGGACAAAGCGCGGTTGCCGCCGGGCGCAGGCCGGGCAGCGTGCCTCTGGCCGTTGGCGAAGCGTGCATCGCGGGATGTCCGAACGCCATCGCGGGAGAGAGGATCGCATCGGGGGAAGAGCATCGGTGCGCTCCGGCGTCATGCGCATTCCCGCGCTCGAGGGTCGCCGGCATTTCAATCGCGACATCCACGCACGGGCCGCACCCGCCCGCTTCCATCTGGGCTCGCCCGCTCCCCGCTCCCGATTCGCAGCAAGCGGCCCCTGCCAGTTCAATCACCGTATGGTCCTTCGCCATGCACACCACTCCGGCAAAGGCGGCTGGAGCAACCGTCAAGGTCAATAGGCAGGCTAGAAGGCGCAGCAGCATCGGCTCAAAAACGCTCTTCCCCAAGAGTATCACGCACGAATCGTGCTCACCGGTCTTGCATCCGCTCTGTCTGGCATCCGCTCAGGCGAGGAAAGCCCGCGGAAAGCAGGATTGCCACACTGGAAGATTGATCGGCAGAATAGGCGTTTCTTTTCTATATCCTCGGCAATCTTGTTAATTATTCTTAAGCTATTCACCCAACGCCGATATTTCTCTTGTATCTCCACTTTCCCAGTGATACAAAACTTGAAACTTCTTCATGAAGACAATTGCAAGCTTTCAGGAACACAACGGACCTTTGGAGACAAGATGAACTTCAGGATGCTCCTCTTCGTCGTTCTCGCCTGCTGCGCTAGCGCTGGATCCCTGGCAGCGCAGGGGCTCACCGGTCAGATCGCCGGTACGGTCACAGATCCGACGGGCAGCGCCATCGCCGGAGCCGCGGTGAGCGTGGTGAGTGTCGAGACCGCCACCAGCCGGGAAACCGCGTCCAACACCAGCGGAGATTTTGTGGTGCCGCAGCTTCTCCGCGGCGCATACCGAATCACCATCACAGCCCCCGGTTTCAAACGTTACGAACGAGAAGTGGCGGTCACCGCGAATGACCGCCTCACCCTCCCCACGATTCGGCTCGAAGTTGGGGATGTCACGGAAACCGTCTCCGTCACCGCCGAAGCCGTCCGCATCCAGACGCAAAGCGCCGAACGCATGGGCCTGATCGACAGTTCGCAGACCGAGAATATCCCGCTCAAGGGCCGCGATTACCTCGGGCTCGTCAAGCTCCTGCCCGGCGTCGTCGATACCCAGAACCGGAACGCGCCAGGGTGGAACAATTTCTCCAGCATCAGCATCAACGGCAACCGCACCGGCACCGTGAACCTGACCCTCGACGGCATCTCCTCGCTCGACACCGGTTCGATGACCGGACCCTACCTCGCTCCGTCCATTGATGCCGTGGCGGAAGTCAAAGTGCTGCTCACCAACTACCAGGCCGAATACGGGCGATCCTCCGGCGGAACCATCAACACCGTCATCAAGGGAGGCACTCAGGAATTTCGTGGCGGGGCGTATTACTTCCTCCGCAATGAAGCGCTCAACGCGAATGAGTTCTTCCGCAACCGGGGCGGCTTGAAGCGCCCGCTCTACCGCTTCAACTATCCCGGCTATTTCCTCGGGGGACCCATCTATTGGCCCGGCAAGTTCAACCGGCAAAAGGACAAGCTGTTCTTCTTCTGGTCCCAGGAGTTTCTTCCGCGCAACTATCCTACTGACCTCGTGCAGCGCACCTTTCCCACAGCCGCGGAACGCGGCGGAGATTTCTCCGCTTCCCGCGATCAGGGCGGTGTGCCCATTGTCGTCAGAGATCCGCTCGCCAATCGCACCCCGTTCCCTGGCAATATCGTTCCCGCTGGCCGAATCGACAAGAATGGCCAGGCGCTGCTGAACATCCTGCCCTTGCCCAACGCTCCCGGCGTCTCCACTTCGTACAACTCGCTTATCCAGGCCTCGGTGGATCAGCCGCGCCGGGATTCCATCCTGCGCGTCGATTGGAACATCGGCGCCAACACCCGCTTCTACGCCAGGGGCATTCAGGATTACGAGGCCTATAAGGGTGAATTCAACTTCGTGCTCGCCAGTTCCAGTTGGCCGCAGTTGCCCATCCAGTATCAGATCCGTTCCGCCGGTCTGGTCAGCACTCTCATCCACACCTTCAGCCCGACCGTCATCAACGAATTCACCTTCGGCGTGAACCGGGCCAAGCAAACCGTGGATCCGCTCAACCAGGCCGGCCTTGACCGCAACGTCCGCGGCAAAGTCGGCCTCAATCTGCCGCAGTTTTACCCGGAAGCCAACCCCTTCGGCCTGATCCCAAACGCAAACTTCGGTGGCGTTCCGAATGCCGGCGTCTTGAACATTGAGGCGCGCTTTCCTTTCTTCGGCACCAACAATATCTGGAACTGGTCCGACAATCTCTCCGTGATCCGCGGAGCCCACAACATGAAGTTTGGCGTCTACCTGGAGCACACCACCCGCAACGCCCAGCGCTCCTCCTCCTTCAACGGGACTTTCAACTTCAATCGGGATACCAACAACCCGCTCGATTCGAACTACGCGTATTCGAACGCCCTGCTCGGCAGCGTGCAGAGCTACACCGAATCGAATGGCCATCCTCATGCCCACGCCCGCTACACCAACTTCGAATGGTTCGCCCAGGATACCTGGAAGGTTTCCCGCCGCTTCACCGTGGATGCCGGCCTTCGCTTCTACTTCATCCAGCCCACCTGGAGCGCCGGAGACCGTCTCTCCGCGTTTGATCTCGCTTCCTACGACGCCGCAAGCCAGCCCAAATTGATCCAGCCCTACCGCGAAACGGCCAGCGGTCCGCGCGTCGGCCGCGATCCGGTCTCGGGCCAGATTCTTCCCGCCGCCACGATCGGCATGTTTGCCTCTGGCGGCAATCCATTCCAGGGCATGACGCAGTACGAAGAACGGATCATGAAAACGCCCAGCATCAAGCTGGCGCCCCGCATCGGCTTCGCCTGGGATGTCTTCGGAACGGGAAAGACCGCCGTCCGGGGCGGCGCGGGAATCTTCTATGACCGCTTCAACGACGATCAGATTCTGCAATTGGTCGAGATGCCGCCGCTCCTGATGACGCAAACCGCCTTCTACACAACCATCGCCGATCTGCTCAAGAGCACCGCCCGCCGAAGCCCCACCGGCGTCTTTGGCATCGAGCGCGGCTATGCGCCCCCCTCCGTCTATAACTGGAGCTTCGGCGTCCAGCAGAGCCTCGGTTCCGGCATTGTGCTCGACACCGCCTACGTGGGCAGCGTCGGCCGTCACCTGCTGCAGCGCCGCAGCTTGAACGCCGTCAACTACGGCACTCGCTTCCTGGCTTCGAGCATCGACCCCACCACCGGCAACACGCCGCTCCCGGATAACTTCCTCCGGCCGCTCACGGGCTATGCCGACATCCAGTACATTGAGATGGCTTCCAGTTCCAACTATCACTCCCTCCAGACCCAGATCAACAAGCGCTTCTCCACGGGATTTCAGTTCGGCACGTCCTGGACCTGGTCCAAGTCGATGAATCTTGTCAACGGCAACAACGACGCCATCAACCCCTTCCTCGATTACCGCATGCGCAATTACGGCAAGGGCAACTTTGACCGCACCCACAATTTCACGCTCAACTACATGTACTCGATCCCCCGTCTCAGCAAGAAGCTCGACAACCCCGTCGTGAAATGGGTCTTCGACGGCTGGGATCTCGCCGGCGTCACCACCTTCACCTCCGGAGCGCCGCTCGGCATCGGTTACTCGCTCGTCTCCGGCGCGGACATCGTCGGCGGCGGCGGCGCGGGCGTCGATAGCCGCGTCGTCCTCACCGGGAATCCGAACCTCCCCAAGAGCGAGCGCACCGAATACCGGCACTTCAACGTCGATGTCGTGAGGCCGCCCACCAAAGCGGATTTCGGCATCGGCAACGCGCCCAAGGATCCCATTCGCGGGCCGGGAATCAACGTCTTCGACGTCTCCCTCTACAAGAACATCCCGCTCTCCCACGACGAAAAACGGAGGCTGCAATTCCGCTTCGAGTTCTACAACTTCTTCAACCACGCCAGCTTCCAGGGCGTGGATACAGGCACGCGCTTTGACGCGGCCGGAAAGCAGGTGAGCGCCACCGTCGGCAACTACACCTCCACCCTCGACGCCCGCCGCATCGTCATCGGCGCGAAGATCTATTTCTAACGGCGCGCGGACAAGCACGCCCAAAAACTCCAGCCTCGCGGAGAACCCGGCAAACCCTGCCCGGCTCTCCGCGATTCCACCCCGCCTGCGGCACCGGAGGATTGGCAAGAGTCTGTCAGCCCGCGAACATCCGCCCCCCCATCACGGCGTGAGCCACCTTGAGCCTGGAGGGCGGCGTGAGCAAGCCTCAGCCCGGAGGGCGACATAGGAAAGCCCCGAGCCCGGAGGGCGACATGAGCCAGCCGGGTGTGTAAACGCCCGGAACACGTTCCATAAGGAAAGGGAACCCCGGCAGGGGTGGCATGAGCAATCCCTCATCGATCAAGCCCTATCGACTCACGCCAACGGATTGCGACTCCAAATCAACCCGCCACCACCGCTCCCCCAAAACCGTCGCGTCAGCGACAGGCAGCGATTTGCCAGGCGTTTTACACGCCTGGATCCACCCTCCCCCCCACCTCGCACCGCGTCAGCGGTGCCACAGGCGTCACGCCGCAAGCACACTCCCCGCGCAATCCGAAGCGCAAGCCGCGCGGTCTGCCGAGGCCCAGCCTGACGCCACGCAGCCCAAAACCGCCCAGCC
>JBDIBK010000123.1:0-11603 GCA_039812845.1 Bryobacterales bacterium | reverse complement strand
CCTCCAGCCCCTCCGCCTCCCCCTTCCTGGTTCCGCCGGTCTCTCCGTTCGGCGTTGATTCCGACGATGCGGACCCGTTCGACATAGAGACCCTGGAGCCGGCCGTCAATTCCTGGTCCGGTTAACGCCCACCACGCGGAAGCCTTGCGACACATCGAACCGAATTCCGCCCATTGCCGTGTATCCTCAAAGAAGGGAGCCTTTTCCCGGCTCCCTTCTTTCATGGCGGAACCTCTCTATTTTTCCCTCTGGATCCACGATTTTCGGCAGGAGAATATGCTGGAGCATTTCTCGGCCATCCTCAGTGGATTTCCCTTTTCCTCGTTCTTTCCAGGAATACAAAGTCTAACCATACGAGCGATTTCCGATGCGGAGCCGGAAGTAGTGGATGAAGGCTACGAAGAGAACATTCCCGTGGAAGAGGCCATCACGCAGGCAAGTGAATTTCTGCACGACGATTCCGCGTATGAGCTCACCGCGTATTGGGATCTCTGGCAGCACATCGAAGGAGATTGGCTGTTGCGTCCGCGGCAGGTCCAGCTAAGCTGCTTCGGCCCCCATTACGAAAACGATCTCGGCGATCATATCCGAATCGCCCTCGGCTTCGACACCGAGTTTCTGCCGGATACCGCCGACCCCAAGAGCATCACCGCCGCCGCCAGCAACTTGCGCAGCGTCGCCCGTCTGGCCGAAACCCTGGGGGAAGCGACGGGCGTCTCCCAGCGGCTGCTCTGGTCCCCCTCCGACGACAGTTTTCTTTCGCGGCTGGAGGAGTCCGTGCTGGATGCGGACGTAGATCCATCCGGGATTTCTTAGCGCGGGAGGGCGGCAATTCCACCAAGCGAGGCCAAAAACGACGAATCGTTCCTCACTTTTCTCCCATCTGAGCTAATACCCCATCTATACTAGGGTAGAGGGCTTAGTAGAAAACACCGGGATACGGGCCGCTTTCGATTCTGGCTTCGTTCCGCAAAATCCGGTGTTTTCGTTCGCATCATGAGCGCAGCAGCCATCGCCAATCTCACACCGCCACCCCCGGTGGATTGGCGGAGCGTGCTCGCCGGGCGATTGCTGGAGACCATTGGGCGCACCCCTCTCCTTCGCATTGACTCGCTCTGCCAGGATCTCCCCGGCGTCGGCATTTGGGCAAAGGCGGAGCATCTGAACCCCGGCGGATCCATCAAAGACCGCCCCGCGCTCCGGATGATCGCGGAAGGGATCCGTTCCGGCGCGCTGGCTCCGGGTAAGATTCTGCTCGATTCCACCAGCGGCAATACCGGCATCGCCTACGCCATGATCTGCTCGGCGCTCGGCTACCCTGTGCGGCTCTGCATGTCGGAAGCTGCTTCGGAAGAACGAAAGGCGATCCTGCGCGCGCATGGTGTCGATCTGATCCTCACTCCCGCGGCGGAGTCGAGCGACGGGGCCATCCGCCGCTGCAATGAGATCTACAGGAGCGATCCCGAGGGCTATTTCTTCCCTGACCAGTACAGCAATCCGGCCAACTGGCGGGCGCATTTTGATTCCACCGGACCCGAGATCCTGGACCAGACCCAGGGTGGGGTTACCCATTTCGTCGCCGGCGTGGGCACCAGCGGAACGCTGATGGGAGTCACCCGGCGTCTGCGCCAGGAACTCTCCCAGGTGAAGACCTACTCGGTGCAACCGACCACCGCCTTCCACGCCCTAGAGGGCTTGAAGCACATGGACACCTCCATTGTGCCCGCGATTTATGACGCGTCCCTGCCCGACGGATGCCTCCGGATCGAGACCGAAGACGCCTGGCGCATGTGCAAGCGCGTCGCCAGGGAGGAAGGGCTGCTCGTGGGGCCGAGCGCGGGGGCGAATCTGCTGGCCGCCCGGCGTCTGGGCGAGACCCTCGCGCAACAGGGCGAGCGCGCCCTCATCGTTACGGTCCTCTGCGACGGTGCCGGCAAATATCTGAGTGAGCATTTCTGGAATGATTCGAATTACTGAAGAAGCCTGGCGGGTAATGGTGGATCACGCGCAGAGCCATTACCCCAACGAGTGCTGCGGCGCAATGCTGGGCGCGGTGCGCTCGGAGACGCCGCAACCGGGTGGCGAGACAATCGCGGTGAAAGAGATTTCCCGCGCGATCCCGCTCGTCAACACGTACCGGGGCGAGCAGGCCGATCGGTACGAAATCAATCCCATGGATCTGCTGAAGACCGACAAGGAAGCCCGCACGGTTGGGCTCGAATTGATCGGCATTTATCATTCCCATCCCGATTGCGACGCCTATTTTTCAAAGACCGATCTGGAAAACTCGTGTCCTTGGTATTCGTTCGTGGTGCTCTCCATTCAGCAGGGCGCGTTTCACCACGCCAACTGTTTTCTGCCAAACGCGGAGCAAACCCACGCCGAACCCGAAACCCTTCTTATCCCGACAACAAAGCGAGCCTAAAGGAATCGACAATTCATGGCAAAAGTGAGCATTCCCACCCCGCTGCGTCAGTTTACTGAGCAGAAAGATACCGTTGAATACGCCGGTGCCACCGTCGGCGAGGTCCTGAACGGCCTCACGGGCCAGTTCAGCGGCCTCAGGCAGCACCTGTTCAACGATGAGGGCAAACTCCGCAACTTCGTGAACATCTACTTGAACGACGAAGACATCCGCTACCTCGAAAAGACGGATACCGCCGTGTCGGATTCGGACACCATCACCATCATCCCCAGCATCGCCGGCGGATTGAACTAATTCTTTCGGTTCCCTCACGGAAACGATTGATTCTGGAAGGAGTATCCATGGCCACCACCACCGGCCCCGCGACCTCAACCCTCAACAATGAGGAGATCCACCGCTACAGCCGCCACCTGATCATGCCGGAAGTAGGCATTGAGGGGCAGCAGAAGCTGAAAGCCGCGAAAGTGCTCTGCGTCGGAGCGGGAGGGTTGGGAGCGCCCCTCGCGATGTACCTGGCCGCGGCGGGCGTCGGCACCCTGGGCCTGATCGATTTCGACGTCGTGGACGTCACCAACCTCCAGCGCCAGATCATCCACGGCACCAAGGATATTGGAAAGAAGAAGATCGACTCCGCGTTCGAAACGCTCACCGACATTAACCCGCACGTGAAGTTGATCCGGCACGAGGTGGCGCTCACGAGTGAGAACGCCCTCGACATCCTGAAGGATTACGACATCGTCGTCGATGGCACGGACAACTTCCCCACACGCTATCTGGTGAATGACGCCTGTGTGCTCTTGGGCATCCCGAACGTCTACGGCTCCATCTTCCGTTTTGAGGGCCAGGTGACGGTGCTCTGCGCACCGGACGGCCCCTGCTACCGCTGCCTCTATCCTGAACCGCCACCGCCGGGCCTGGTGCCTTCGTGCGCGGAAGGCGGCGTGCTCGGCATTCTGCCGGGAACGGTGGGGCTGCTTCAGGCAACGGAAACCGTAAAGCTGATCTTGGGCATCGGCAAACCGCTCATCGGACGCCTGATGATCTATAACGCGCTCGACATGGATTTCCGCTTCTTCAAGGTGCGCCGCGATCCCGCCTGGGCTCCCGGCACTCCTCATCCGACCATCAAGAAGCTGATCGATTACCAGGAGTTTTGCGGCGTGCCTCACGCGAGCGAAACGCCCGCGCCCGTCGCCTCGCCCGTGGGGGAAATCACGGTGAAGGAACTGAAAGCGAAGCTCGACCGCAAGGAGAACTTCGTCCTGGTGGATGTCCGCGAGGTGCATGAGCATCAGATCTGCCATCTGCCGGAAGCCAAATTGATCCCCCTGGGAATGCTGCCGCAGCGGTTAGGCGAACTGAACCCCGACGATGAGATCGTCATGCACTGCCGCAGCGGCGTCCGCAGCGGAAAGGCCTGCGGCATCCTCAAGGAAGCGGGCTTCAAGAACGTCTGGAACGTCAAGGGCGGCATTCTGGCCTGGAGCGACGAAGTCGACCCCAGCGTGCCGAAGTACTGATCCATCCGGCGAGGCCGGGTGACATTCACGCCACCCGGCCCGCCTGCCCACCGATTTCCGCTTCCTTGAACTGCCCGTCGGCACCCCTCCCCGCTTCATTTCCGCTGGAGCCGCCGCCCCGCAATAGCCCGATTCGACTAGCATCACAAAAAAGGTACCAAAAGTACTCGTGTTTCGGGAATCTTCGGTTACATTGATAAAGGTAGCCGTTCAGATAAATTCTTATCGAATTCGCGAAGCCTCCTGCTCGGCAATGCTTTACTAGAGCGAGGCCTCGTGCAGTTCCTGTGGAACGGCGGCTAGAAGCATCTCATTCATGAGACTGCTCAATCGTTAAGACAGGTGCCATTTCGGCCGACAGGGGGAGGCGGGCGTGTCCAACCGGCGATCGACGGGGCTCGTGCTTGATGCCGTAACGGTGTTTTTGAGCGCCGTTCTGCTCTTTCAGATACAGCCCGTGTATTCGAAGTACATCCTTCCCTGGTTCGGCGGCGCGCCCCAGGTTTGGACTACCGCGCTGGTCTTCTTCCAAACCCTGCTTCTGGGCGGTTACACCTATGCCCATGTGCTTTCGTCGCGATTGCGCCCTCGGAATCAGTTTCTGGTGCATGGCGCGCTCCTCGCGCTCTCGCTCCTGTTTGTCCCGGTGATCCCCGCTGATTCCTGGAAACCTCTCGGTGGCGAAGCGCCCACGTGGCGGATTCTGGCCATGCTGGCGGCCACGCTGGGGCTGCCCTACTTCCTGCTTTCGAGCACCTCTCCGCTGGTGCAAGCTTGGCTGGCCCGCTTTCGCCGCGGCGCGGTGCCATACCGACTGTTCAGCCTTTCGAATCTTGCCTCCATCCTTGGTCTGCTCAGCTACCCCTTCGTGATTGAGCCCATGATCGGCTTGCGCCATCAGTTCGACTATTGGGCGGTCGGCTACGGGGCGTTTGTTCTTTCGATCGGGATGCTGATGGCCTACCGCTGGTGGACATCGCGGGACGAAGAAGAGCGGTTGCCGTCCGAGGCCGCGGCGATGCCGGAATCCGAAGACACCGGCAGGCCCGGCCCCGCCGACCGCGTCACCTGGATGGCCTTTGCCGCCTGCCCGAGCATTCTCTTTCTCGGTATCACGAACCAGCTCACGCAGGATGTGGCACCGGTTCCCTTCCTCTGGGTGCTGCCGTTGTCGCTCTACCTGTTGACCTTCGCCATCTGTTTTGAATACTTCGCTTACCTGCCCCGAACGGCAATCCGCTGGCTGGCCTTCTTCTTTGTTCTGCTGGTGGGCGTCTCCATCTCTTTCAACATCTTTGGCGACAACTACGTGGCCGTGATCGCCGTGTATTGCACCGGGCTCTTCGTGGCCGCCCTCTTCTGCCACGGGGAACTCTACGCGCGTCGCCCGGCACCCCGGCATCTCACGCAGTTTTACCTGATGGTCTCCGTCGGCGGCGCGCTCGGCGGAGTATTCGTGGGCATCGTCGCTCCCCATGTCTTCAGCAGTTATTGGGAATTGAACATCGGGCTGGGGCTCTGCGGTTTGCTGCTCTTCTGGGTGGCGTTCCAGGGCGCGAAACTGCAGACATTCCGGCGCATTCCCGCCGAACTGCAAACGATGCCTCCCCTGTGCGCCGCCGCCCTCATTCTGGCGATTCCTCTGGTAGCCATGCGATCCGGGCAAATCGAGATGGCGCGCAACTTCTTTGGGGCGCTGCGGGTGCTCACAAGAGGCGAGGAGCCGGACACCTTTCGGCACCTCGCTCATGGCAGCACCAGCCACGGACTTCAGTTTCTTGCAAATGACCGCCATTGCGAATCGGCTTCCTACTTCGGCCCGGATTCCGGTGTTCGCCGCCTGTTTCGCGCTGTCCGGGAGATGAACCCGAAGCAGGGTTTGCGCATTGGCGTCGTCGGCCTGGGCGTGGGAAGCCTCGCCGCCAATAATCCGCCGGACGACCGCGTGGTTTTCTATGAGATTGATCCGCTGGTGGAGCACTTTGCACGGTCCCGCTTCACCTTCCTCAGCGAGTGTTCCGTGGGAACGCAAGTGCGCATGGGCGATGCCCGCGTGGTGCTTGAATCGGAGCAGCCCAATCGCTACGATGTCTTCGTGCTCGACGCCTTTTCCGGGGATTCCATTCCGATGCACCTGCTCACCGAGGAAGCCTTCTCCCTTTACACGAAGCACCTCACCAAAGAAGGCGTGATGGCGGTGCACATCAGCAACCGTTACCTTGACCTAATGCCGGTAGTGAAGAGCGCCGGAGAAAAGCAGGGCTTTACCGTCCGCTTCATCCGCTCCGGCGGCGACCGCGCCAAGGGCTACTACCCGGCACTCTGGGGCGTGCTGACGCGGGATAATCAACTTCTGGCAAATGCGAATCTCAAAGACGCCATCGCCTCCACCACCCAGCCGGACTCCAAGCTGCTTTGGACTGACGATTTCAGCAACCTGCTGTCCGCTCTTCGGCGGTAGAACGCGCCCCGGTTTCGCTAAATGCTCTTCCGCCAGCCGGGTGTGTCGAAGTGGGCCAGTTCGATCACGTAGCCGCCGTCGTCGAGCGGCTGTTCGCAGGCCCATTGCACCGGTCTGCGGACGCCCTTCGTCTCGATCTCGGCGCGCAGCCGCAATCGCTGGCCCTCCATGCCCTTGGGCAGCACGAAGGCAGCTTGGCGAATGCGCCCTCCAAACGGATGGCCGGCGTCAAGCCCTCCGCTCATCCGGAACCCGCCGTCCATGCTCTCGATCGACAGGTGCAGGATGCCGGGCACTCCGGCGACACCGTCGTTGGTGACGCAGACGATCACCTCGCTCGTGCCGTAGCGCTTTCGCTGCCAGACCCAGGAGGGCCGCACGCGGTATCCCATCCGCTGCTGGAGCGTCCGGAACCCGCGCGGATACTGCTCATTGAAGGTCTTCAGGTTCGCCCCTTCGGTCCAGAGCGACCAATAGTTCGCGCCCAGATCCAGCACGTGGAGCATTGCTTTTTCGCGGAGATTCACGCCCGCATCGTCCTTTGGAATCGTCGCGACATTGTAATCCCGGTAGCCGCCGTCTTCCATCACGGTGGCCAGCCACGGCGGGCGGTTCGCCAGCGCCTCCACCTGGAGGGGTTCCTCGATCTGCAGAATAGAATCCGAGCGCAGCCAGCACCCCTCGCGCACGCAAACGTCCAGCACCTGCCGGTTGCCGGTCTTGCCGATATCCGGCTGCGTATTGACCGCGATAGGCGTCTTTTTCCAGGACTCCAACTGCATCCTGGCAATCTCCAACATCGTGCGCTCGGCAGTCAGGTAATCCGGAAATGGATTCGGATACCTGCCCGTGTGCCCTTCGCCCCAGAACCCGTACATCATCAGGTCCATGAACTCGACGCTGGAATTGCCGTCGAATTCCTCGGCAAGCAGTTCGTTCAGTTCCCGGAATGCCTTCAGAAACTCGGGGTGGTCGTAGCGAGGCTCGCGATACTCGCCGTTCCCTCCGTCCATGCGCCCGATGCTGACAAATGGAACCTTCGATTGCAGAAAATCCGGCATCGCGAGTTGGCCCGGTTGGAACTCGGGATTCGACAGTTGCACCCGAAACGCCACGCGCTGCTTGTATGTCTTTGCCGCGTCGAAGGTGAGTTTCCAGATCGGGCTGAGGTCGAGCTTTCCGGGCGCCTTCTGCACGTCGCGCCAGTCGCAGCGGATATAGAGAACGTCCACGAAAGGCAAGGACGCCAGGCTCTCAACGTGATTCTCCAGCGTCTGTTTCCCGGCTCTTGCGGCGAGCGACGGCCCACCCTCTTCCCAGGTGTAGCCGCAGAGGCCCAGGCCGAAGTTCCGCACCGGCGCGGCCGATTGCGTCGTGGCGGAAAGCGTGCGCCAGCCGTCGTCCTGTTCCACGCCGAACGGCCCCTGGTTCAGCCGGATGGCCGGCTTGGGACCCGGCCCGAAGTCGTACCCCGCCCAGAGGTGATCCGGCGTGTCCGCGGCGGCAAACTTCCCCCCGCCAGCCGCTGCCATCGCCACCCCGGCCGCGCCCGCGCCAAGCAGGCGCCTCCGGCTGATTCGATCCGATGGAAAACGCATGTAAGCATACTACTCCGGTTCCCAGGGGAGGAGATCGCATATGTAGTGAGAGGTTGGACGCTTCAGGAAGATCCTGCCGGTGGCAAGGATCTTCCCGAAGCGCAATCAGCCATGCAGGCCCCAGACAAAGTAGCAAAACCTTTCCACGACTTCGCGTATGGGCAACGTGATGATTTTGTGGGAGGGCAATTGGCGCTGCTTCCGTCCACGCCTCCGTAAGTGCCACCCACATTGCGACTCCGGGGCCGCCCAACAGGCCCGCCAAGCCCTCCTACCTACCCTTACCCCGCGCTTCGCACCGCACATTTCTTATTGGCGAATTGAGGGCCGCTGGTTTCCCTTTACAGATACCTAACAGGAATGTCTCTCCCGACATCGTGCCCGCAGTTCATGGCCGCCACAGATACCGGAACGAACCGGAACCGCAACGCCTACTCTTCCAGAATCTTGGCGGCATATTGCTGCCACCAGGATTTCCAAAAGTCTACGTAGTGGGAACGCCGGGCATTGATCGCCTCGGTGCTCATTACCGAATAAGCAATGGTTTGCTCCGTGCGATAGGGAGCCGGTTCAGGGCCGGGCTGGAGCTTTCCAGCGGGCACGCCGTTGGCGAACATCGCAAGCCCTCCCACGGCGGAGGCCACTATCTCAGCATCGGGGTCGTCCAACAGTGCGGCCAGAGTTGCAACGGCGTCCGAGGAGTGGATGCGGGCCAACTCGCGAGCGACCGCCCGCCGAAAACTCGTGGAATCGCTCTTCAGAAGCTGCTTGAGTATTCCTGCCAATCCCGTTTGTGTGGGATCGAGCTTGCGCAAGGAGTACGCTATCAGCCCTTCGTCAAGAAAAGCGGTTTCTCTATTCGACACTGCCAGAAGCAACTCCTCGAGCCCCCGGGGGTCTCTCGCGTGAAAAAGGCAGGCAACCGCCATGGAGCGCAATTTCGGATTTGGGTTCTTCGAAAGAGAGAACAGCTCATGCTGTACGGCATCGCTCTCAATCGGGGGGCCACTAAGCAACTCCAGCAGAAGACCAAATGAACCTCCAGACTCAGGGCGATGGGAAGTCGCCCAAAGAAGATACCGAACCAACTCGGCCCTCAGTGCGATTCGATTGTCGGGAACCCACTCTTCGAACGGAAGACCGCGATATACAGGAAGAAAGCTGTGATGGAGGAGCTGCGGATTCACAGGGTCCACAAGCAGTTGCCAGTCCCCATCCTTGGTCTTCGAAAAGAATGCCAGGAAAGTCATCCCGATCGTTCGTGAATCCACTTCGGAAACGCTTGGTTTCCCCACCACAAAATCCACTACACCCGATGGGGTAACCCCCGCCACGGTAGCCACGAAATTTATGGTGACAGCAACGTTCCCATCACGGGTTTCGATCCCTTGCAGTCTTCCAACCGCTACCCCCGTGGCACGCGGGACGAGTTCGACCGGCGCGGCATAGCTGTAGGAAGCGCCTGAGAATGCAATAGTTGCGGCTAACCAGAGCATAAGCACTCTTGAAATCGTCATTTCCGTACTCCTTTTTGTTATTCCGGCATGTTCTTGGCTCGAGGTCCCTCGGCGCGCCGACGGCGTGGAGCCTACATAGGCAGCGCAACGCGCTACTGAACGGCGTGGCTCTTACAGGCGAGCACCGCCTCCGCGCTGAAAGTACTCGGTGAGAAGTAGACCTGAATGAAGCTCTTGCCGCCACGCGGCGAACGGAAGATGTCTGAGAGGCAGGGCATCATCTCATTGCCTCTCTCTCCGTTTCCGGAACACCGAGTCGTGGCGCAACTCGGCCATCAGATCTCATAAGCGGCCTTTCTCCATGAATTAGTCCAACACAATTGGCGTCGTGAAGTTCGAGTGTGCTGCATGATCTTGGTACTTTCTCGAAAGATTCCGCTGCACTGGTAACCCCGTGCCGGGCATGATGCTCCCGACCCGCCACATCTCCCATCGCTGCTGCGTTTCCACGTTTCCAAGCGGGGTCTGCGGGTTGCTGGGAAGTGGGTTGCATGTTTCATCATTGTTGGGGCCACAACTGCTAGGCCCAGGCGAGAGGAGCGCCACAGGAAGCCTCTCCGAAGCCACGTTTGAGATATTTTCTATTGGTGGCCAATTTGAAAAATTGACGGCAGTGCCATCTGGAGTACCATTCACGCCGTACCCGGACATAACAACCCAATTGCAGCGTGTTTCCACTTCATAATAGAGTGATGATAAATATCCAGATCCAATAGGATCATGCTCATCCTCCCAATACCTATATATCATCTTGTGTGGCCTATTAATAAATATATACATGGGTTCTGAATAAAATCCATCATACGATGCTTTTAGAGTTACATTGTATACGAGACAGTCATCACTGTAATTACTTGCTGTGAGTTTAGTCGTGGTGCCTGTTGTTGCTGAAATCGTTGCATATTGCCCTTTCGAACCGCTTTGAAGCAAGCTCCAGTCCGGCACGCCAGAGGCACCATTGGGCGCTCCGGGCACAATAGTAGCAAAATTCTTATATTGTTGAGTTTGAGAAATTAGATTATTTGAAGCATCCCTTCCGAGATACATGATGGCATCATGGTACGGCACCGCTTGGTAGTCAGGCCTTTCTGGCCTCTTGATAATCTGCGTTGGGCTGTTCGCGGCTGGAATGCTCCCCCCGGCACCACAATAGGGTGCAACGAAAATACCGGAACCTTGCGTGTAATAGGAACCATTTCCTCGCGGTTCGAGAGCTTGGCCGGTCGTCCAGCCAATTCCGGATGCGCTGCCCAGCCCAGCAAGCCAGCCGAACTTCTGGCCCGAGGCGATCGATGAGGGCGATCCGCCCGTCGGCGTGAAATTCAGGGAGCCAGTAACCTCCACCTGCCACTCCCACCAGTATCCACTCGCGGCCCACCCGATTACCGCACCATACATGTTGTTGTTGCCATTGCGCATCGCCGTCTTGGTAACGCGGGCGTCGATCGGGCACTGTGCGCCAAGGGTCAAGACCGCTCCAAGGAACAGTATCAGGATTCGATTCATGTTATTCACGCCTCCGAGTTTTGTTTTCATCTTTCGTCTCATTGCCATTCGCTGTGGGCTCGGACCCGCCCAACATCTTCCCTGTTGTTGAGGCACGCAGTTCCTGCAATTCGTAAACCACTTGCTCCCAGCTCTCAGGCGTCAGATGTATTCTGAGATGCTCTGCAGCAGCCATGACAATTACTTGAAGCTGTTTATTATAGTGAAGGACTCGGCTTTGAGACAGCATTCTGGCCTCAGCCTCTCGTTGTTCGGATCGAGCCAGTTGCCCAACCTCTGATATCTGTGTGGACATAAGTGCGCAGCGTGAAGCGATGGCCATCCGGTCTTTATATTTTGCTTCCGAGATGGCGCTACCCTGCTCGTCACTTTTGGGTGTAGAAGAAGGTTTACCTAACGAACTGATGGAGCCGATCTGTGCATTAACACAGTAGGGAATCAAGTACTGAGCAGAGTCCCAAGACAGTGCAGTCGGGCGTGCTCCATCAGCAATTGCCGACTCTGCTACTAGGGGAATGACTCCTATAATAAGCAGAAGCGACCGAGCAATAAATATCCGATTAAGCATCGAAGGAA
>JBDIBK010000122.1:0-11845 GCA_039812845.1 Bryobacterales bacterium | reverse complement strand
GAAAAATGCCGGGGCCTCGTGGTCTGGAGTGAAATTTCACACAACGACACCTTCATGCTGGAGTATCTGGCCGATAACTCCTGGAAGCCGGAGCGTCCCACTCCCGATGCGGCCGTCGCGCGTTATGTCTCCTCGCGCTATCCCGAATCCATGCGGCCTCGCATGCTCGCGGTCTGGAACGAGTTCCTGCCCGCCTCGGAAGCGTCGCACTGGGTGCAAAAGGGTCCGGGCGCGATCACCTTCGGTGACCCGCAGTTCCGCACCCTCACCAATCCCGCCTTCATTGCCCTCACGCCGGAACGCCTCGTTCAATTGAAGACAGAACATGACCGCATCCGCCCGCTTCTCGCTAGTGCCCCGGCGACGCTCGAACGCCTCAGCCGAATGTCCGCCGAAGCCCACGGCAATGAGATGTGGCGCAGAGACGCCATCGACATCGCCCGCACGCTTGCCAACCGGACCCTGCTTCTCTCTCTGCTCAAAAGCTCACTCGAAATGGAAGCGTGGCGTGCCGGAGCGGGCAATGGGCACGGTCAGAAGATCCGGCAGCTTGCGGGCATCTCCGAAGCGCTGCTGGCGTCCCTGGCCGATCTGCTGGAGGGTGCGCCGGAGTTCTCGATGCAGGCGTCGATCGGCCGCCTCGCCTTGGCGCAGCCGATCAATGGCGTCCGGCCAGTCGTGAATCCGCACACGGAGCAAACGCTGAAATCGAATGCGGAGAACAACTATTGCCGCAGCCATCACTACGAGATGGTCCGGCATCTGTACCCGGCCGAACTGCGTTCCTACTGGGATTACGTCCTGCGCCGGATCGAGGAGGGGGATCACAGCGCCTGGAAGCGCCCCGCGGAGTTCGCTGCCGCATCCCAGGAGCATCGAGACCGTTTCTACGCAACGCCGCTGGCCGCGATGGCCCCGGTCAGAGCGGCCTCCCCGGAACAGCTCGCGGCCGCTCTCGACAATCTCGCTCTGGAGACGCGTAAGTTGCTGGCCATGCAGTAGCCCTCCCGCCCGGAATCCCGCGCGAGCGCTGCCCCTTCCTCAGCGCCCCGCGGGGCTCCCTGTCCCGTCGCCGTTCCCTGTCCCGCCGCCGTTCCCACGGTATCGCTCGCTCGGTGGCCGTGTTATTCTCCTTGGCGAGATGCCGGTTGATTCCTTCGTCACCCGCCGTGAGACGTTCCGGTCGCTCCATGAGAGCGGCTGTTTTGTGATTCCGAATCCCTGGGATGTGGGGTCCGCACTCTGGTTGCAGGCTCTTGGCTTCCCCGCGCTTGCCACCACCAGTTCCGGTCTCGCCTTTTCCCTGGGCCTCCCCGACGCCGAATGGGCGGTCTCCCGAGACCGGGTTCTCGCGCACGTGGCCGACATCGTCGCCGCAACGGACGCGCCCGTCAACGCGGATTTCGAATCCGGCTATGCGGTGGAGCCGGAACCCCTCGCGGAGAACGTGCGCCTCTGCGTGGAGACCGGCGTGGCGGGCCTCTCCATTGAGGACAACACCGGAAATCCAGAGTCCCCGCTTTTCGACTTCGGCCTCTCGGTGGAGCGAATCGGCGCCGCAAGAAAGGCTATCGACGCGAGTGGCACCGGCGTGCTGCTGACGGCGCGGGCGGAATGCTACCTCGTCGGCCACCCGCAGCCGCTCTCGGAGTGTCTGCGGCGGCTCACCGCCTATGCCGAAGCGGGCGCGGATGTGCTCTACGCGCCGGGCCCAACGGATCCCGCCGACATCCAGACCATCGTCAAGGAGTTGCATCCCAAGCCGGTGAACCTCCTCATCGTGGCCGATTGCGGCATCACGGTGGCGATGGCGGCCGATTGGGGCGTTCGCCGCATCAGCACCGGGTCCTCCCTCTGCCGGGCGGCGTGGGGCGGTTTTCTGCGCGCGGCGCGCGGCATCGCCGGGGAAGGGAGCTTCGCTGGGTTCAGAGAGAACGCGCCATTCGCGGAACTCAACACCTTCTTTCGCGACCAGCACAAGCCGCGCTAGCAGCGCGAAACGCTCTCCTGCACGTCAATGGAAAACCGGGTTGCGCTCCCTCTGCGCCCACGCTTTCCGGCCATCGAATGCCCTCCCCGCCCTTTGGCCGCCACGACGCAAGCCCTCCCCGCGCCGTGCATTCTGCCAAATAGGTCTTGACATGGATCGTTTCCAGTTACAAGATGGTCCTACCGGTCAGACCACATGCCAATCAAACAGCCATTGGAGTACGAAAACGGAACCTTAACCGCCGCTCTCGTGCACCGAATCCAGGAAATGATCCACAACAAGGAGCTTGCCGTCGGGGAACAACTCCCGCCGGAGCGACAACTGGTGCGGATGTTGGGGGTGAGCCGCTCCTCGGTCCGCCAGGCGGTGAAATCGCTCGAATCGATGGGCATTGTGGTCTCCAGGGTCGGCGTGGGGAACTTCATCAATCCGGATCTTTCCACGCAGAATCTGCTTGAGAGCCCGATGCGCTTCGCGCTGCGGCTCAACAATGCCTCGCGGCGGGAATTGTACGAAATGCGGCAGGTGGTGGAAGCGCACACCGTCGGCCTGACCGCCGAGCGCGCCACCGCCCACGATCTTGAGACGCTGGAGGCGATTCTCCAGAAAATGGCCAGCCATACGGACGATGCAAGAGTGCTCGCCGAATGCGACCACCATTTCCACATGGCCATTCTCAACGCCTGCGGGAACAGCGTCTTCCGCATGATCTTCGAGCCCATCTCCGCACTGCTTTGGGAGGACCTGGAAGACCGCATGCACCTGTTCGATCCGGAAGAAACCCTGAAAGCGCACCGCGCGATTTACGAAGCCATTCGCGGCGGAGATAAAGATCTCGCGGTCCGCGAAATGAAATGCCACCTGGAAAGAGGGTACGAAACCTTTTTCGGGGACAAAGCCTAGGTTGCCGGCGGGAGCGGCCCTGGGGCGCCGCTCCCGCCACGGAACGGGAAAGACGAAAAGCCATGAATATCTGGGGATTTGTTCGATCAATCGCTGTACTTGCAACGCTGCTCGCGGCCGCCGCCATGCTCTCTTCTCAAACAACGGGCTCCATTGAAGGAACCGTGTCGGATGCGAGCCAGGCGGCGGTGCCGGGGGCCAAGGTGAGAATTGTCAACCAGGCCACACAGATTGCCGGCGACTTCAGCACCAATGAGACCGGCTATTATCTCGCCCAGAACCTCCCGGTGGGAACCTACGACGTTGAGATTACCAGCGGCGGATTCCGGGCCTTCACGGTGAAGGGCGTGAAGCTGGACGCCACGGCGCGGGTGCGCGTGGATGGAACCCTGCAGCTTGGCCAGGTCCAGGAGACAGTGACCGTCGAAGCCAGCCGCGCACGCGTGGAAACCGCCTCCGGCACGGTCAGCACCACCATCACCAGGGCGCAGGTGGATACCGCCGTCCTCAACGGAAGAAACTACTCCCGGCTGGCGATGCTCGTGCCCGGCGCGGTCTACCATTCGGGAACCGACGAGCTTTCGGGCGCCGGCCTGAGCGCGCCGGGTTCGGTGGTCTCGATCAATGGCGTGAACAACAAGTCGTCGGGCTGGTTCGTGGACGGGGCCTACAACATGAACGTGGGCAACGGCGAAGCGAATCCGCATATCCCCGTGCTGGACAGTATCGAAGAGGTGCAGGTGCAAACCGCGAACTACAGTGCCCGCTATGGCAGCACGGGTGGAGCGGTCATCAACGCCGTCACCCGCGGCGGAACGCGGGATCTCCACTTCAGCGCCTACGAATACTTCCGCAACGACAAGCTGGACGCCCGGAACTTCTTCGCTCCCACGCGGCCGCCGCTTCGGCAGAATCAGTTCGGCTTCACCGTTGGCGGGCCGGTCGTTTTTCCGCGCTATGGCCGGGACCGCTCGAAGACGTTCTTCTTCTGGAGTGAGGATTGGCGCTTGCGCCGCAATGCGCAAGTGAATCTCACCGCCACGCCCACCGAGGCGATGCGCGGGGGAGACTTCTCCGCCGACGGCACGCGCGCGGGCGCGGCGATTCGGGATCCGCTCACCAAGACGCCCTTTGCGAACAACCGGATTCCCTCCAGCCTCATCAATCCCAACGCGTCGCTGCTGTTGCAGACCTATTTCCCCTTGCCAAACTATGGCGGCGAGTCCTTCCGAAACTACATCAACAATGGCGTGCGTCGCCTCGATCCGCGCACGGACACCGTGAAGATCGATCACAATTTCTCCGAACGGTGGCGCGCCAGTTTCCGCATCGCGAACGATCATGTCGAGATCGTCGAGCCCAATGTTCCGCTCTTTAACGCCACGCCCTTTCCCACTCTGCGGCAGGTGGAGTCCTCCGGAGGCCTCACCGGAACCGCGCGCGTCAACACCGTAATCTCGCCGAGCATGACGAACGAGTTCAGCTATTCGTTCAAGCGGTACGACGTCAATCTGCTGCTGGAAGGCAGCGATGTCGCCAGCCCGGTGCGCCCGTCGGGATTGACGATTCGCGATTTCTTTTCCGGTGCGAACGACCTGAACCTGATTCCAAACATCGCGTTCAGCCAGGGCTGGGGCGGCATCGGAACTTCGCAGCTTCCGCTGAAGCCCGCGACGGACAACAACAGCACGTGGGCGGACAATTTCAGCTACGTCCGGGGAAGCCACACTTTCCAGGCGGGCATCTCCCTGTGGCAATACCGGAAGAATCAGGCGGTCTTCAACCAGACCATGGGTTCGTACTCGTTCGACGGCAGTTTCTCCGGCCACCCGGTGGCGGACTTCCTGCAAGGCTTCGCCCGAACCTACGGGCAAAGCCGGGACCGCTACATCCGGGATTACCGCTTCACTCAGACCGAAGCCTACATCCAGGACGATTGGCGCGTAAGCCGCGGGCTCACCCTGAATCTTGGGCTCCGCTTCTACCGGATGCCCCTGCAGACGGTGGATGGCGACAGGATGAGTTCCTTCGATCCCGCCCGCTTTGATCCGTCGAAAGCGCCCGGAATCGCTTCCAATGGAGTGCTGGTTCCCGGCGCCAACTACGATCCCCTGAATGGCATCGTCATCGCCGGGCAGGGGGTGCCGCGCGGCTTTGCCGAACCCTTCCACGCGCTGGGGCCGCGCTTTGGTTTTGCCTGGGACCCCACCGGCACGGGCAAGCTGGCCTTCCGGGGTGGCTACGGAATTTCCTACCTGGCCAGCGGCACCAATCAAAGCAGCATGGTGCTGAACCCGCCGTTCAATGTCCGGGTGGATCTGAACAACGTCGGCCTGGACGATCCGAGCGGCGGTATTCCGGTGGCACCCCGGCCCGTGGCACTCAACAGCTTTAACCCGGATTTCAAGCGCCCGATGGTCCACAGTTGGAGTGCCACGGTGCAGGCGGAATTGCCGGGTGAGTTTCTGGCTTCGGCCGGGTACGTGGGCACACGCGGCACCAACTGGGAAGTGTGGATTGACCGCAATTCCCCCGGCTTTGGCGGCCGCCCTCCCGGCCTCGATTTCGACACCCGCATCAACACCAACACGGTGAACCTGAACGCGATTCGGCCATTCATCGGCTACGGAGGAATCACGGAGTTTAACTCCGGCCTCACCTCCACTTACCACTCGCTGCAGACCAGCGCCCAGCGGAGATTCAACTCCGGTCTCGCCTTGCAGGCGGTCTACACGTATGGCAAGACGGTCGGAGAATCGCAGACCCGGCGGGACATGCGCGTACAGAATCCCCTCAACTGGGGTGCCGACCGCGGGCCGGTGGATTTTGACCGCACGCACGTTTTCAGCGCCAACTACATTTACGCCATGCCGTTCCTGAAGGGGCGTCGCGATCTGCTTGGGCAGCTTGCCGGAAACTGGGAATTGAGCGGGTTCGTCACCGCGCAATCCGGGCTCGCTCTTACCCCTGGGCTCTCCACCTCCACGCGCGGCCTTGCCACCAGACCGGATGCCACCGGAGTCTCCGTCAAGGGGCCGGAAACTCTGGGCCAGTGGTTCAACACGAAAGCCTTTGCGGCGCCGGCCTTTGGTCTCTATGGAAACTCCGGCACCGGAGTGATTCGCGGGCCGTCCATGGTGATCTGGGATGCTTCGGTAACCAAGGCGTTCCCTGTTTCGGAGCATTCCCGTTTCCGCCTCAGTGCCGAGTTCTACAACTTGCTCAACGCGGTGAATTACTTTGGAGTAAGCACGTCGTTAGGAGCGGGGAACTATGGCAGCATCACCAGCACGCGCGATGCCCGGCGCGTGCAATTGGGGCTTCGGTTTGATTTCTAGGAGGTCGTGGATCGCTTCCACGCTTCTGCTGGCGAGCGGGCCGGGTCTGGCGCGGGACCCGGCCTCCGCGCTTCACCGCCAGTTCCAGGACCCGCCCCGGCAATATTCGATTGCCCCCTACTGGTTCTGGAACGGCACGATCACCCCGGAAGAAAGCCGCCGGCAGTTGCAGGCGATGATGGCGCAGGGCGTTTTCGAGGCAACCGTCCTCCCCTGGGATGGAATGTCTCCGCGTTACCTCTCGGAGGAGTTTTGGCGCCAGATTGGCGCGGCGCTGGATATCGCGGAAGAACTGGGCTTCACGCTCAATTTGCTGGATGACTATGATTGGCCCTCGGGCCACCTGTGGGATTTCGGGTCCGCGCAGCCCGAGCTCAGCGTCGTGCTGCAAGAAGCGCCGCAATACCGGATGCGGCGTCTCGCTCACAAGGAAGTTGTGCTCGAGGCTGGGCAGTCCTGGGCCGCCCGGCCCGAAGAGACGGTGGAACTCGCGGTGGCCGGCAGGCTATCGGAAGGCGACGCGCTGGATGTGGATTCCTTGCGACTGCTGGAGCCCGCGCAGGCCCGCCAATGGACCGCACCCGAAGGCCGCTGGCTGCTCACCGTTTACTGGACCGAACCCGCGGTGGCCGGGCACAACACGCGCGTGGACCTGCTCAATCCCAATGCCGTGGCCCTGTATATCGACCTCTTCTATGGCGAAATTGAGCGGCGATTCTCCCGCCATTTCGGGAAGACCTTGAAACTTACCATCGCGGACCACGAAGGCGCCTATGGAACGCAGATCGCCTGGACCCCGGCGCTGTGGCGCGAGTTTGAAACTCGCAAGGGCTACGACGCCCGCCACCGGCTGCCGTTGCTTACCCGCCCATCCTCCGATGCAAACACGGCGAGGCAATTCCGCATCGACTACCTTGATGTGATCTCAGCCCTTTACGCGGAATCTTTCTCCCTGCAGGTGAATGAGTGGTGCCTGCGCCACGGCCTGAAGCACGGCACTTCCATCTACGAAGAGCAGCTCTACATACAGGCAAACGGCGCGGGCGATATGTATCAACACTGGCGCAATTCCAGTTTCGTCATGATGGACGCCCTGCTGGAGCGCGGACGTTCGTCCCTGGATTTCCGCGAGCCCGCCTCCGTTGCCGATCTCGAAGGCACTCCGCTCTGGGTGGAGAACCAGGGGCTTCAGGGCCATTCCACTTACTTCAGCCTGGAAAAGGCGCGCTACGGCACAAACGCGATTCTTCTCTGGGGCGCGAACAAGCTTTGCCCCTACTTCCTCTATGACGCGGGGAAGGCCACATGGCCGCCGCAGTGGTTTCTCGGCCAGCCCTTCTGGCCCTGGTTTCGCAATTACGCGGACTACGCGCGGCGCGCACTCTTCATGAACGCAAGCGGCCGCCGCGTCAGCCGCGTCGCCGTCTATTACCCCCTGGAAACGGCGTTCGCCAATGCGGAGGTCCTCTTCACAAACCAGCCGCACCGTGACCTCGTGTGGGCCAACTCGATGGACCAGACGCAGAACATTTACTCAGCGCTCCTGCTTGAACTCGAAAAGAGACGGCTCGAAACGCATGTGCTGGACCGGCACTATGTGAGCCGGGCGTCGGTGGATGGCCAGGTTCTGCGGCTGGCCGGTCAGGAATTTTCCGTCCTCGTGCTGCCGCCCCTTACGGACATTGACCTCGCCGCGGCCGCGCGTATCCGTGAGTTCGCGCTCGCGGGTGGCAAGGTGATCGCTACGGGAACGCTCCCGCCTTCCCTGCAACAGGTCGAGGGCATCCAGGTTTTCGCGCTTCCGGTTCGCCCGATGTTCATGGATCGTCTGGATTACATGAACCCTACCCTGGTGCCCAGGGAAATCCAGAGCGATCTCGCGCCGGTGATGGATGAGGTCGTTCGGTCGCTTCCTCACCAGCCTTCGATCATCGAGGGTGAATCCGCCGCCATCCGCTGGTCCCACCGCCGCGCGTATGGCGTGGAGTGGTATTGGATGGTGAACGATTCCCCCGAGCCTCGAAAGATCCGGCTGCGGATGCCGTCGCTCGCTGCGTTCGAGCGCTGGGACCCCCAGACCGGCGAGCGCCGCCAGATCGCGGCTCGGGACGGCGTTCTCGATCTCCGCTTCGAGCCATGGGAGGCGTTCTGCCTTGTTCAGGTGGAGACTTCCGCCGCCCCAACGGTTCCTGAGCTCGCCGAAGTCCGATCGGTCCCCGTGCCGCGAGAAGGCTGGCGTTTTGCGCTGGAAAATGAAGTCCGCGTGCCTTACGCCTATGCCGAGGACGGCAGCCCTCTCTGGCTTTCTCCCGAGCGTCTCTCCGCCCGAGCATGGTGGCTGATCGGCCCGTTCCCGTACGAGGATCATCATGGCTTCTATCGGCCCTACGCTCCGGAAACCGGGTTTGACCCGGAACGCGCCTACTCCGGAGCGTACGGAGAACTTCGGTGGCAGTGGTGCGAATCGCCAACGTACTCGGTGACCCTTCGGGATATGCTGCGCACGCCGCGGGGGCGGGAGCTCGGCGTCTTCTACGCCTTCGCATACGTCCATTCGCCCGAGGAGCGGGAAGTTCGCGCGCTGGCCGCTTTCGCCGATGGAATGCGGGTCTGGGTGAACGGCGAAATGGTGATGGATGAGCACCGTCACCCGAAATGGCTCCAGATGCGGGATGCGTTCGCGGAGCGGCGTCCCGCGAAATTGCGCCAGGGCTGGAACCGGATCCTCCTCAAGATCGAGCCCAGCCTCATGGTGCCCACCGCCTTCCTCTTCCGGATCACCGGCGTCGACGGCCAAACGCTGCGCGATCTCGTGTGGGCACCGCGACCGGAATTGCCTGTCCCAATGGAAGCCAAACCGGCGCGGCTGCGCGTGGACGTGCCACCCTCCGCCTCCGCTTTCGCCATGCCGCGCTTCGCGTCGAATCCGCCGGTGTTCGCGGATGGGCGGCGGCTCCGGTCCGCGCGGCCGGGCGATTGGGTTCCCTTGCCGTCGGGAGCGAAACGCATCGAGTTCCTCGTCGGCTTGGCGGACGCCCCGGACCAGCCCATCCGCTTCCGAACCAGCCCGTCTGTGCTGTCGCTCTTCCGGTGGACGGATACCGCTCTGGCCCACTACTCGGGCACCGCGATCTATGAACGGGACATCCCAGCCCCGGCGCTTCGGCCCGGCGAGCGGCTCTTGCTTGATCTCGGTGAGGTGGGGCTGGCTGCCGAAGTGTGGGTAAACGGGAAGTCCGCCGGCCAGCGCGCCTGGCGGCCCTTTCGCTTCGACGTCACGGATTTCGTGAAGCCGGGGCGAAACCGGATTCGCGTCCGGGTGGCCAACGCCGATGCCGGGTGGCAATCGCAGGGGGATACCGTATATCCGAAAGGCAGTTGGGGCCTGAAATACCAAACGGAATTGGACCGCGTGCCCACTCTGGTGCCGAACGGCCTCGAAGGCCCCGTGCGGCTGGTTATTCTGCGTCCGGAAGCACCGTGACAATCAGCCGGGAGCCCGCGGAACCCCCGATGAGCACGGTCTGACGAGCGGCGCGGTTCCCGGAAGCTTCCCACTCCGGCTCCCCCGTGCCTCGATTGATTTCGGTGGCGGGGAAAGCGCCGGATGCAATGTCCACGCGCAGGCGATGGCCCTTCGGCACGTGCAGCGCCGTGGGCCCAAGCGGAATGGTGATCCGGTATGCGCGGCCGGGCTCAATCCGTTCCAGGCGTCCGTCCGCTCCGCGGCGGCTCAAACGAATCAGCCCTTCGCCAACCGGCATCGCGTATCCGTCCGGCCACACGTCCACCAGACGGGCGACGAAGTCCGCGTCTCTAGCGGAGGTCGATACCGCCAGTTCAAGCCGGATATCCCCAGCCAGCAGGAGATGCTCTTCGATCGCCTCGCTTGTGAAGCGTATGCCGTCCTTCCTTGCTGCGCCCTCATCCAGATCCACGATGCAGCCATTGCGATAGCGCCCGCCCCGAATCGGCGTGGGGTCGCGCGGGTCGAACGGGTAGGAGAGGCTGCCCCTCTTCGCGGGTGCTTTCGTGGAGAGCATGCCGTTGGCTGTGAGGTGGAACACCAACTCCCGCGCGCCCGGCGGAGGCCACGAACTCGCCTCCCGCCACTCGCCACCGGGGTAGAACGTTCCTCCCGCCCGGCCCGCTCCGCCGCCCATCGCGAAGTAGCGCAGCGGCGCTCCTCCGGATGCTGCCTTGCCCTTCAGCCACGTATCGAACCAGGCCAGTTGCAAGGCCGGTTCATCGAGTTGCGCGGCCTCTGGAAAGGCGGCTTCGCCGCACTCCCGCTTGCCGTAAGCATGCGGCCACGGCCCCAGGATGCCTCGCGTCTGGGACGAGTGCGCACTCAGCAGCGCGCTGAACAAGTCCGCGGTCGCTTGCGCGAACGGATCGTACCAGCCGCTCAGCAGCAGCGTGGGTACGTCCTTGAAGCGAGGGAGATAGCCCGCGGGCCAGAAGCCGGGTTCACGCCAGAAGCCATCGAAGCTTGCATGGCGGTATTGCTGGCGAAAGGCGCTGCCGTAATCGTCGAGCCCGCGAAAGGTCTCCATGCGCGATCGTGGCGGCTGGCGCATCCACGGGCCGGGATGGAGCACCAGAGCCTCCAACTGCTTCGCTCGCGCAAGATCGGGCTGCCCCGCTCTCGTAGGCTGTCCCGCCCCAGCCCGCTCCTGCTGAGCGGCCGCGTTCAAAATCCACACCGGCCATCCCCCGCTTGGCGCGCCGCCTCGCCGCGCCCCCTGCGCCCAGTAATTCGTGGGCCCCACGGCCGCGTACACGGCCTTGAGGTGGGGTGGCTGCTCAATCAGTGCGGCAAACTGCACCAGCGCCAGGTACGACGCGCCGAGCGTGCCCACCTTGCCGTTCGACCATGGCTGCGCGGCCGCCCATTCGATCGTGTCGAAGCCGTCTCGTCCTTCATGCACCATGGGCTCGAATCGGCCCCCGGAAGCGAGGAAGCCGCGGCAATCCTGCGCGACGAACACGTAGCCATGGCGCGCGAAGAATTCCGCCTTGGCCCGCTCCCCCGCCTTGTTGTAAGGGGATCGCGCCACCAGCACCGGAAAGACGCCCTCGGCGGGCTTGCCGTCCACGGTCGGCCGGTACACGTCGGTCGCCAGCGCAACCCCATCCCGCATGCGCACGAACTGCGTCTCCACGGAGTGCGAGTTGAACTCGGACGCCGTCAGAGTCAGCGCGAAGGCTAGCAGTGGGAGGAGGATCCTCATCGCGCGGGAACCACGGGCAATTGCACTCTGGAAGGCCGTTCGGGGCCGAGATAAATGGAGTTCCGCGCCTTCCGCCGCTGGGTCCAGTCGTTCACGGCTTCCCCCGTATTCGAGTTCGATTCGAACTGCGGCCAGTTGCTGCTGCTGATATCCACCCGAATCCTGTGGCCCTTCGCGAAGAGGTTGCTCGAGGAGTACAGCGGGATCTCCAGCTTCACGATCTCCCCAGGCGTGTTCAGAGATTCCCGCGCGAAGCCGTCGCGGTACCGAAGCCGGACTTGGCCATCGGCGATGATGGCGGCATAGCCATCCGGGGCGACGTCGATCAGCTTCACGGAGAAGTCCGTGTCCGCCGCATCGCTCGAAACCCACAGCGTCGC
>JBDIBK010000121.1:0-11893 GCA_039812845.1 Bryobacterales bacterium | reverse complement strand
TTTCTTCTCCTCGAATTCATCCAGAAAACTCAGTAGTTTGTAACAAGAGAATTCGTCCGCAACATGAGCGCCGCTATCACTCTCGCCAAGCTGCAAGCGCACAAGTACACAGCGCCGCCGCTCGATGCGCTCAAGCGCTTCCGGAAGTGGTTCGCGCAAGCGCTGGACTCCGCGCCTCGCTGGGGGGAGCACGCGACGTCGGAATTGCCCGCGGCCCATCCCTTCGGCCCTTGCCCCGCCGCGCTGCCGGGGCAGAATCAACATTGGATCGCGAAGACGTGGGCGCAATCCGCGCGGCAGCTTGTTTGCAGCGATGGCCGGTTGCGGCTGAGCGGTCCCGAGACTCTCGATATTTGCGTCACCCCTCGCGAGGGCGCGCGCTCACTTCGCCATTTTGCGCGCTGGCTGGATTGCCTGGCCGCTGACGGAATCGGCGTTGAAATTCGCAAGCTAGACGGTTGGCGCACTTGTGCCATCGTGGACGGCGTCGCGGTTCCCATTCGGATTCGCGAGCGCATGCGCCGGGTCCCGCGCGGGAACTGGCTGAACGTGATGCTGGAGCGCTGGCTCGGCGGCAGCATTCCCACCATGCTGGCTTCGAGCGGCAGGCTCGAACTGCAGCTACTGCGGATGGGCGTTGCGTTTGCCTCGTTCCCAGTCGAAGGCGAGGTGACGCCCTCTCTGATGGCGGCCGTCTCACGCGCCATCAAGGACATGGCGGGGAGACAGGTGGGCTACCAGCAGCGCATGCACGCGGTGGCGGTGGCGGAGGCCACGAAGCGGGCCACAGCCGGTAAGCGAAGATCCCGGCGTGGCGGAACCGCGCTGCCGGAACCGAAGGTGGAAGCGTCCGATAGGGCGATGCCGGCCTCGGCGACGCCGGATATCGCGCTCCCGGGCGTCCACGCGGAAGCCCTGGCCAGCCTCGCGGCCTTGTCGGCGCTCGGCAGCGCCCAGATTCGCGAACTGGTACAGGCAATCGAGAAGCTGACGGAGAAATCGCGGGATTCCGCGGCGCAGCGGGAACGCGAGATGAGCGAATCCGTCGCGTCCCTGGCGCGGGCCATGGCGAGACCGGCTCCAACACCGGTGCCGGACCGCGAATCGGGTTTGGTCACCGCGATTTCGAGCGTGGAAGGCAGCAAGAGCAAGAAGGGCCTCTCCACGCGAGGCCGCCGCTCGCCGAGAGTCGCATAGCCGCCAGCGTCGCCGGCGTGCTCTTCGGGGAGTCAGCTTCCCTTCAGCCGCACGCACATTCCGCCGCCGGGACGATTGCTGAAATCCATCGAAAGGATCCCGCCCGCATCGGTCTCCGCCTCGGTCTGTTCTTCCCCGTCAATCTCCACCAGGTACCACGCTGAGGGCCGCAATCCCAGCCAGAAAACGCGTTCACACTCCGGGATCTCGGCGTCCGAGCTTCCACCCGCCGGGTTGGAAGTGCCTTCGAGAACCAAAGTGGAGGGGCCCATTGGCAGCACACCGTTTCGGGCCGGCAGCGTGAGCACCTTGATCCCGTCCAGCGTGAAGTATTGCATCTGCCCCTGGATCAACCCGAACCAGTTGGCGTTTTCCTCCCAGGAAGAACGCGCCAGCAGCGTGCCGAAGGCCGGCAGATGCTGATACAGCGGCAGGTAGAAATAGCTCAGGCTGGGCTGGTACGGGTTGCACCAGAAAAACTCGTACGGCGCTCCATACGCGCCCCGCATGCGGAAACGCGGGCTCAGCAGCCAGCCTTGCAGATACTGGCTGGCCTCCGCGTTGGTGTCGAGCGCCACCATCGCCAGTTCCGCCGCGCGCGACCGCGCGCACACGTCGGGATCCGGCTGGCTGTTTCCCGCGAACGCGGGCACGCGGTAGTCGTTCTCTCCGCCGGGCAGGGAAGCCGGGTAATGGCGCAGCAGGTGCCAGATCGGGTAACTGCGAAAAAAGTCCGCCGCGCCCTCCCGCAAATCCAGTTGCAGCGCCTTCTCGAAGCTGTAAAGAATCTCCACGAACGCCAAGGCATCGCCGTGCGCCACCGGGATCTGCCCTTTCGCGATCCGGGCGAGTTGCCGGGCCCACCAGGCGGTATGCACCCACCGGAGAGCGTCGGCGCTCGCCTTGGGGTATCCGTCCGCGAGGGCCAGCGCGGCCAGCGTGGCGTCGCGGGCCGCGCCGGGGTCGTCCAGGCTCGCGGGCCGGGCCGCGGCGGCCGCAAGCAGGCGCTTATCGAGCCGCTCCAGATCGGCGGGCTTCAGTGACGCCCGGCACCAGTCTCGCACCTGCGCGATCTCGCGGATGCTCGTTCGGGAGTCCCCTATGCGCGCGTTCACCGCCGCGATTGCTTTCGCCGCGAGCTCCGCATCTCCGGTTGCCAGATGCCCCAGTGCGTACGCGAAGGCCGGTTCGGGAAATTGTGCGCCGCCCCGTAGAAGCATCTCCAGTTGTACCCAGCGGGGCGTTCGGCGTTGCACTTCGCGCCGCAAAAGCCGCAGCCGGTCTTCATTCAGAAGCACCCGGGGGGATTGCTGAAAGACTCCGTAGGATTCCTGGCCGGGCAATCGCGCGGCCAGCGTGGCACCGAGCCCGGCAATTCTCAGCCAACTCCGGCGGTTCCACCCAGATTCCCTATGCGCCATGCAGCCTCATTGTGTCATAGTGACACGCCTGTCCCGCCCGCCACACTTTCGAGGCCAATACGGAAGTGCGGCAGAGACTTTTTTTCAACAGCTTAGCGGACTTCCCATTTGGGCAGCGGCGTGCTAGGATTCGATAGTGAATTGACGAAACTTGTCTTTTGACCTGCCCTCTGGTGCAGTTGGTAGATGGTTCTGGAACGGTCTCGCGTAGACATCGTGCTTGCGGGATCCGGAAAAAGGATTTCACGCCGTTCCGGGCAAAACACCTTTACTAATTGCAGCAGAGGGTTTTTTTTCGTCCACGGCCCAATCCTTCCGCGGCCGCGGCGCTTCCGAAACCAAGAATTGACGCTCCCCCGGTGGCGACAGCCTCGCTTGAGTCCATCGAAAACAATACGACCCCGGCAAAGCTCCGGGGTCGTTCACTCGTTGAGGCTAATTGAGCGAAAACAAATCTTGTCGCAAATGGCGGTGAGCGGTCAAGTGCCCGCGCCCTCGAATCAGCCCGCGAGTTTCTCTACTTCCGCAATCGCACGATCGTAATTCGCCGCACTGGCGATTTCCTTCACATACTCAACGTATTGAAGCGTGTCGTCCTTATCGAGCACGAAAATGGCGCGGGATTCGATGCGCTGGTCCTTGATTAGCGTGCCGTAGGCCAGTCCAAAGGATCCCGAACGGTGGTCGCTGAGCATCTTGATGTGCTCCGCTCCGAAGCTGGTGCACCACCGCCTCTGCGCGAACGGGAGGTCCATGCTCACGGTGTAGAAGTCCACACCGGGGAATCGGGCCGCGGCTTCATTGAAGCGCTTGGTCTGCGCATCGCAGACGGGAGTATCGAGCGACGGCACCACGCTAAAGAAGCGCGGGCGGCCCGTGGTGTCGCTCAGAGTAACCACGCCCAGTTTCTGGTCGATAAGCTCAAACTCTGGAGCTTTGTCGCCCGCTTTCAGCTCCGGTCCGAGAACCGTGAGCGGCTTGTCCTTAAGGGTGACGGCGTCTTTGCGTTCCATAATTTCTCCTGAACTTGCCCCGATTCGGGAGCTTCATCCGCGGGCCAAGGGGCTATTGTACCGCGGGCCTCAAGCTATAAAAGCGTCTCGAATTGCTCCGCTGTCTTCACGGGCAATTGGCAGACGAAGTTCTCGCACACAAAAGCCGATGGAGTGCCGTCGTCGGTTTCCATCGCGCGCATGCCCGGCGCGATTGAATCCAGTGCTTCGCGCGATTGGCTGTTCTTCCACACCAGAATCCGGTTGGGCGAGAAATGCCGTTGCGCGGTCATCAGCAAGTCCACGGTGGCGGGGTCGGCGGCTTCGCCGGCGATAATCACCTGCTTCGGCGTCGCGCGCAGGAAGAGCCATGCCACCATCAACTGCGGCAGCGCGGTGGGCTGGTCGCTCAGCTTCTGGCCGAAACTCTTGATCGTGCGTTCGGCCGATTGCCGCAGATCGTCTCTCCCGGTAATGGCGGCCAGCCGCAGCAGGTTGAGCGCCGCCACCGAATTGCCGCTGGGCTCGGCGCCATCGTAATCTTCCTTCATCCGCGGAATCAGGGCACCATCGCCCTCCTGCGCGCCAAAAAACGCGCCCGTCTTCGTGTCCTCGAAAAGAACCCGCATCCGCTCGGTCAGGTGCAGCGCCATCACCAAATGCACGGGCTGGAAGTCCGCTTCATAAAGATCGAGCAGCGCCTGGGCCACGCAAGCGTAGTCGTCCAGAAAGCCGTCGATCGCAGCCGCGCCCCCGCGCATGCGGCGCAGCAGTTTGCGCTCGCCAGGTTGGTAGAGGCCGGAGATAATGGCGCTCATCGCCTTCTGCGCCACCGCCAGCAGGTGCCTGTCGTTCAGCACCCGCGCGCCCAGCGCGAAGGCGGAAATCATGAGCCCGTTCCAGGATGCCAGCACCTTGTCGTCGAGATGCGGGCGAACGCGGCGGTTGCGCATGGCAAGCACCGCTTCTTCTGCCGCGGATAGCGTCTCGCGCACCTCCGCGGCGGGTTTGCCGAACTTGTCCGCGGTCTCTTCCACCGTATGCGCGCGGAAGAGGATATTGCGGCCGGTGAACTCGGCGTGAGGGTCCTCTTGCACATTGCCCTGCGGACTCACGCCATAGCGGTAGGCAAAGAGATCCGCGCTCTCCTTGCCCAGAAGCGCTACGAGTTCCTCTTCGTAGCCGTAGATGTAGAAAGCGCCTTCGCCCTTCTCGTTCGGCTTCGCCGCGTCGATCACGCTGTCGGCGTCCTCGGCCGAATAGAACGCGCCAGTCTCGTCCGTCATGTCGCGTTCCACATACCGGAAAATGCGGCGCGCTTCCTCCGCGAAATCCTCGCGGCCCGTCACCTGATAGCACTCCAGGAAGGCGATGGCGAGCTGCGCCTGGTCGTAAAGCATCTTCTCGAAATGCGGCACAAACCAGCGCTCATCCACCGAGTAACGGTGGAAGCCGCCGCCCAGTTGGTCGTTCATGCCGCCCTTGGCCATCTCCTCCAGCGTCTTCTCCACCATCGCCAGCGCATCGCCATCCCCGTGGATCTTGTGATAGCGCAGCAGGAAATTCAGCACGCTAGGGCGCGGAAACTTGGGCGCGCCGCCGAAGCCGCCGAACCGCTGATCGAATCCGCGGCGAAACGCCGAAAAGCAGGTCGCGATCGTCTTCTCGTCGGGCAGAAAGCTGCTGCCGACGCGGGCATATTTTTCGAGCTGCTCCATCACCTGGTCGCCCGAGGTCTCGATGCGCGCGCGCTGCTCCTTCCACTGCGCCGCGATGTGCTCCAGCACCGTCCGGAATCCGGGCCGCCCGTAGCGGTCTTCCGGCGGGAAGTATGTGCCGCCAAAGAACGGTTTCAGTTGCGGCGTAAGAAAAACCGACATCGGCCATCCGCCGCCGCCCGTCGTGGCCTGCACAAAGATCATGTACACCCGGTCCACATCCGGGCGCTCCTCCCGGTCGAGCTTGATCGAGACGAAACTTCGATTGAGCACCTCCGCGATGGCTTCGCTTTCGAAGGATTCGCGCTCCATCACATGGCACCAGTGGCAGGTGGAGTAGCCCACCGAAAGGAAGATCGGTTTGTCTTCCGCCCGCGCCTTGGCGAAAGCCTCCTCGCCCCAGGGAAACCAATCGACGGGGTTATGGGCGTGCTGCAGCAGATACGGGCTTTGTTCCCGCGCGAGCCGATTGGAGTTCATAGTAATAATTCTATCTCGGACTAAAATGGTACACCATTAATCTGGCGCGAGTGCCCGCGTTTCGGCTACGATCAGGGCGGAAATGCCCATGCCTCCCACTCTCTTGTCCCACATCGAAGATAACCGCCAGCAGACTCTGGAAGAGTTGAAGGAATTTCTGCGGATCCCGTCCATCAGCGCCCAGCCGGACCGCAAGGCGGACGTGCGGGAAGCGGCGGAATGGCTGCGGCGCGCGCTGGAGCGGGCGGGGCTCGAGAAGGCGCGGCTCATCGAAGGCGAGGGCCACCCTTTGGTTGCGGCCGAGTGGCTCCACGCCCCCGGCAAGCCCACCGTGCTCTTCTACGGCCACTACGACGTGCAGCCGCCCGATCCGCTCGACGAGTGGCAATCCGCCCCGTTCGAGCCGGAGCTTCGCGGAGAGAACCTCTATGCGCGCGGCGCGGCGGACGACAAAGGCCCCACCTTCCTCTGGGTGAAGGCCATCGAAGCGCTCATGTCCGCCTCGGGGGAGTTGCCGGTGAATGTGCGGGTCCTCTGCGAGGGGGAGGAGGAGACCAGCGGGGCGCATATTGGCAACTGGCTGGAGAAGCATGCCGCTGAGATTCCGAGCGATGCTGTCATCGTTTGCGACACCGAAATGTTCGCCAAGGATTGGCCTTCGATCACCGTGGGCCTGCGGGGCATCGTCTACGTCGAAATCGAGGTCCGGGGCGCGCGCAGCGATCTGCACTCCGGCCAGTACGGGGGCGTCGCTCCAAATGCCGTGATGGCTGCGGCCGAGATCGTCACCGCGCTCAAGGACCGCGACGGGCGCATCCGCGTGAACCATTTCTTCGACGATGTCGAGGCTCCCAGCGAGGAGGAACTCGCCCAATGGGCGGCGCTGCCATTCGATGAGGCGGAGTATCTCGAACGGGAGATCGGTTCTATTTCACTCACGGGTGAACCCGGCTATTCCGTGCTGGAGCGCGTTTGGGCACGGCCCACCCTGGAGGTGCATGGCATTCGCGGCGGCTACGTCGGGGAAGGATCAAAGACGGTGATTCCCGCCAAGGCCACGATCAAGCTCTCCTGCCGCCTTGTGCCGGGCCAGATCGCCGGAGACATCGTCCGCAGGCTGGAAGAGGCGCTCAAACTCGCCACGCCCGCCGGCGTCACCGCATCCCTCACCGTGCTCGGCAGCGCCCCGGCCAGTCTCGTGGACCCCTCGCACCCCTATCTGCAGCTTGCCCTGCAAACCATGTCCGCCCACTTTCCCAACCCGGCATCCTTCATTCGCTGCGGCGGGGCAATTCCTATCGTCGGAAAGTTTCAGGCCGCTCTTCGCGCGCCTTGCATTCTGTTCGGCTTTGGCCTGCCCGACGACAATCTGCATGCTCCCAATGAGAAGTTCTGCATGCCGAACTTCTGGCTGGGGATTCACGTCATCGCGGACTATCTGCGGCGGCTTGCGGATTAGCCCTCGTGATCGCCCGCCAGGCCGCAACCTGCGCAACGAGAGCGCCCGTTCACCCGGAGGCGGCTTTGCAGTCTCCCTCGCTCTTGATCGTCTCCGCCAAAACGGAACGAGCCGGGGAGTGGCCCCCGGCTCAGTTCTTTCATATCTGTATTCCGCGATTCTTGAGCCCCGTTGGCGTGCGCCCCGGCGCTCTAAGCCATTCCCCGGTCCCGGCAGGAGAAGTCCGCAAGCCTACTGGCTTTGCGAGGGAGCGGCGGTCGGGGGCTCAGCCGGCGTTTCCACCACTGGCGGCTTCGGCGTGTACTCCTCCACGACGCTCAGCTTCACCGGCTGTTCAATGAACATCGGCGTCTCTCCGGCCGTGAGAATCATCAGGCTGTAGCGGCCGAACTTCACATCCTTCCCGACAACGAAGGTGATCGCGCTATTCGTCTGCTCGGTGATCTTCAGCTTCACGTCGTTGGTGCCGTCGGTAAGGTAGAGCTCGCCAACAGTGGCTTTGCCCAGGCTCTCGCCGCTAACAACAACGGTGTCGCCGCGCTTCGCCTCCTCCTTGTCGAGCGCCCGCATCATCGGCACGCCGTTGGCTGCCAGTGCGATGGCGGGGAACAGGAGTGCCGCCGCCAATAGCAGAATAAAAGACCGTTTCATCTCCTCCTCCTGTCTCAATCCTAGCGCCGAACGGGCCGGAAATCAATAAAAAAGACACTTTAGTCCTCTATTTTTCAGCTCTCCCGTTCCGCTTGCCGCGCAGCCGCCCCTCGCACGTGCGGAATCAAGCGCTTGCGCGGGCCAGCCGTGCTCGCTGCAGGCCCCGTCGCCGGTGCCGCTTCCCGCGATTTAGCGCCACCTTCCCGCCTCCGCGGGCACTCATGCCGCGGTGCTCACACCGGCATCCGAAACGAACGCCCCGGGAGCGATACCAGCACCCTCCCGAAACAACGACAAAATTAGTCCTGTTTCCAGCCGGGAATCTTTGTATCATGATGATATGGGCATGAAGCTCATCGCATGAGGCCGTCACATTCTCAGTTTCGAGACCTGGCAGCAATCTCATCCCCGGAGCGTGTTTTCTTCCCGGCCGACCTCATGAATCGATACCACCGGTCAGGCATTTGCCTCGCATCCTGAGTCTGGCGTGTTCCCGATGGCTTCGATACGGAATTGTGCGGTTGCTGCACTGAAATTGGCGCGCCCCGATTGGCTGGTGCCGCCTGGGATGTTGGGAGGTCTTTCATGACGGGAGAAGTATCTCCGTCCGAGTCGCTCGTCCGCGTCGACGACATTAGCGGGCTCCGTTCCGTGCCTGTAGCGCGGGTAGCCGGCCGGCTGGATTCCGTGGTCATTCGCTTCGCCGGCGATTCCGGCGATGGGATGCAGTTAACGGGTTCCCAGTTCGCCACTACTTCCGCGCTCATCGGAAACGACATCGCCACCATGCCGGATTTTCCGGCGGAAATTCGCGCCCCCGCGGGTACCCTGCCGGGCGTCAGTGCGTTCCAGCTTCAGTTCTCTTCCGGTGAGATCTTTACGCCGGGCGATGAACCCGACGTTTTGGTCGCGATGAATGCCGCTGCCCTGAAGGTCAACCTGGGAACGCTTCGCCACGGGCGCACCATCATCGCGAATACGGATGGATTCGACAAGGGAAACCTCTCGAAATCGGGTTACGAGGCCAACCCCCTGGAAGACGGCTCTCTCGATGGATACCGGCTGATTTCCATCCCGATCACGGCCCTCACGATGAAGGCGCTGGAGGGCTCTCCGCTCGCGAAGCCCGAGAAGCAGATGTCGAAGAACTTCTACGCGCTCGGGGTCCTCTACTGGCTCTATTCCCGGCCGCTCGAAGCGACGGAGAACTGGATTCAGTCCAAGTTCGCCAAGACGCCCGAGGTCTGCGAGGCGAACCTCACCGCCTTGCGCGGCGGCTATGCCTACGCGGATGCCAGCGAATTGTTCGACGCCCGTTATGAGGTGCCCGCGGCCGCGCAGCAGCCCGGCCTTTACCGGAACATCAGCGGCAACAAGGCGATGGCACTGGGCCTCTATGCGGCTTCGGTCAAATCGGGCCTTCCGCTTTTTCTGGGCTCCTATCCCATTACGCCCGCATCGGACATTCTCGCCGAGCTTGCCCGCCTCAAACCGCAGGGCGTCATCACCTTTCAGGCGGAAGACGAAATCGCCGCCGTCTGCGCGGCCATCGGCGCCTCCTTTGTCGGCGCGATCGGGCTCACCACCACCAGCGGACCCGGCGTCGCGCTCAAGAGCGAAGGCATCGGTCTGGCCGTGATGACGGAACTCCCCCTCGTGATCGTCAACGTGCAGCGCGGAGGGCCGTCCACCGGCTTGCCCACCAAGACCGAGCAGGCGGACCTGTTGCAGGCCCTCTGCGGACGCAACGGCGAATGCCCCGCGGTGGTGCTTGCCCCGCAAAGCGCCGCGGATTGCTTCGACGTCGCGTTTGAGGCTGTGCGCATCGCCGTTACGCACATGACGCCCGTGTTCGTGCTCTCCGACGGTTACATCGCCAATGGTTCCGAACCCTGGGCCGTTCCGCTGGAGAGCGATCTGCCCGCAATCTCCGTGCATCACCACACGGACCCAGAAACTTTCCAGCCTTTCAGCCGCGATCCCGAAACCCTCGCGCGGCCCTGGGCGGTTCCCGGCACGCCTGGGCTCGAGCACCGCGTGGGCGGCCTCGAACACAGCAACATCACCGGCAACATCTCTTACGACCCCCAGGTGCATGAGGAAATGGTGAACCTCCGCGCCGAGAAGGTGGCCCGCGTCGCCCGCGATTTCGCGCCCGCGGAGCCCTTCGGCGATTCTTCGGGCGATTTGCTCGTCGTGGGCTGGGGCGGCACTTTTGGCGCGCTGCGCACGGCCGTGAATCAGGCGCGTTCCCGCGGCCTGCGTGTCTCCCATCTGCATCTGCGGCATTTGAATCCGCTGCCGGAAAATCTCGGCGACGTCCTGGCAAGTTTCAGCCGCGTCCTCGTGGCCGAGCTGAACCTCGGCCAGCTCGATATGGTGCTTCGCGCGAAGTACCTTCGCAACACCATCCGCTACAGCAAGGTGCAGGGTCAGCCGTTCCGCAGCACCGAAATTCTGGACGCGATTGAACGCGCCCTTGAAGGAGATCCGCAATGAGCACCCTCACCGTCAATGGCGACACCCCCGCCGCGCCGCTTTACACCAAGCGCGATTTCGTCTCGGATCAAACCATTCGCTGGTGCCCCGGCTGCGGGGACTACGCCATCCTCGACGCCGTGCAGAAGGTGTTCGCGAGCCTGGGCATCCCGCGCGAGAATTTCGTGATGATCTCCGGGATCGGCTGCTCCAGCCGGCTGCCTTACTACGTCAACACCTTCGGGTTCCACACCATTCACGGCCGCGCGCCCGCCATCGCCACCGGCATCAAGGTGACGCGTCCGGAGCTTTCCGTATGGGTGGCCACCGGCGATGGCGACGCGCTTTCGATTGGCGGCAACCATTTGCTGCACGCCTTGCGCCGCAATATCGATATCAAGATCCTGCTCTTCAATAACCGCATTTACGGCCTCACCAAGGGCCAGTATTCGCCCACCTCGGAGGCTGGCAAGAAAACCAAGACCTCGCCCTACGGCTCGGTCGATCAGCCGGTGGATCCCATCGCCTACGCCTTGGCCTCCGGCGCCACCTTTGTCGCGCGCTCGATCGACGTCTACGGAGAGCACCTCCGCGGCGTGCTCACCCGCGCCGCCAGCCACCGGGGTGCGGCCTTTATTGAGATCCTCCAGAACTGCCCCATCTTCAATGACGGTGCGTTCGCCGGCGTGCAGGACCGCAAGGAGCGCCCGGACAACACCCTCGAACTGGAGCACGGCCAGCCCCTCCTCTTCGGCCGGGAGCGCAATCGCGGCATCCAGTTGCGGAACTTCATGCCGGAGAACGTGGCGGTGGAAGAGGGCGCGGGGCCCGCGCAAGAGCTTCTGCGCCACGACGAGACCAACCCGTCGCTCTCCTACCTCCTCAGCCAGTTGCACCAGCCCGAATTCCCCGTGCCCATCGGCGTCTTCCGCGCCGTGGAACAGGAATCCTACGACGCCGGCGTCCACCGCCAGATCGCGGAAGCCCGCGCCGCCGCCCGCAAACCCGGCACTCTAGACAGCCTCCTCCGCCAGGGCGACATCTGGGAAGCCACCGCCCCGAAAGCCTGAGGCATAACCGTTCAAGCCTGTGGCATCGCTAACCCGGTGCCACAGGCGCCACACCACAAACGCACGCTCCTCACAGCCAGAGCAAGCATCGCCGAAACCTGCAAGCGGCAAGACATCCCGCTGCGCGGCTGCCTCCCCCACGTCCTCCCCGGCACGGCCGACCGCAAACGCAGCCAAGCCTCCAGCCTCACCCCATGGAAAGCCGCGCGCGCCCGAGCAAGACAAGAAACACCCGAGCAAAGGAGTTCCTCGTCCGCGTGCAATTCTTCTCCACACTACCTTCACGCCCCATACTCTGGCTCCAGCGCGAATCACACGCCTATTCGGGCGCACGCCCTTCCGTGCGGGAATGCCGTCCATCCCGCCCTGCAAGGCTCGCAGCGCGGCGCAAGCCAGACCGAGCCCGAAGGGCGGCATAAGCCAGCCG
>JBDIBK010000120.1:0-11931 GCA_039812845.1 Bryobacterales bacterium | reverse complement strand
CACATCTTCGCCTCCACGGGCAGCGGCACCGCCATCCTCGGGTTCTGGTATCACTTCGCGATCATGTTCGAGGCGCTCTTCATCCTCACGATCATCGATGCCGGGACGCGGGTGGGGCGCTTCATGCTGCAGGACATGCTGGGCCACATCCACCCCAAACTGGGCCAGATCGGCTGGACGCCCGGCGTGATTCTTACGAGCGGGCTGATCGTGGGCGCGTGGGGCTATTTCCTCATCCAGGGCGTGCAGGACCCGCTCGGCGGAATCAACTCGCTGTGGCCGCTTTTCGGCATCGCGAACCAACTGCTGGCGGCGGTGGCGCTGTGCGTGGGAACGACGATTCTGGTGAAGATGCACCGGGCGAAATACATGTGGATCACCTTGCTGCCGCTCGTATGGCTTGTGATCGTCTGCTACTCGGCGGCGTTTATCAAGATCTTCAGCCCGATTCCCCGCCTGGGCTTCCTCGCGCAGGCCGATGCACTAGAGGCGGAGATTGCGGCCGGAAAGGTGGCCGCAGCGAATCTCGCCACGGTACACGCACAGATTTTTAATAACCGGCTGGACGCCGCGATCTGCGGCCTCTTCCTGGTGCTGGTGACGATCATTCTGCTCGATTCCATCCGGGTGTGGATCCGGCATATTGGAACGCCGCCACCGGGAGTGCTGGCCGGGACCGGGCCTGGAATTCTGCCCACGGCTCCAACGGCGCGAGGCTCGCTGATGGGTTTCCTGCGGGAGCTTTCGAGCGAAGCGGCCTACGCGCGCCACCTGCTGCGGCACGCGCGCAAGCACAGCCCGGCCGAATGGAAGCACTTCAGCGATCATCATCTGAAGCGCAAGTATTCGAACGCCAAGTGCTGTTAGAGCCGGGAAGACTGCGTTGGCAGTGCTTCCCCTTCCCAGACCAGTTTGCGATGGAAGAGGGCTTCGCCTTGACAGCGGGCCACCGAGTCCCATAAGGTTCTCATTCATGTGGCAACAGAACTATGTGCCGGTGGCCGACAGCGTCGCCCTTTCCGCGCTCCTGGCGGCGCTCCCGCTGGCGGGACTGCTGCTGCTGATCGGCGTCTTCCGAAAACCGTCGTGGATTGCCGCCACATCCGGGCTGGCTCTCGCGATTCTGGTAGTCTTTCTGGGCTATGGGATGCCTCTTCCTCTGGTGATCTCTTCGGCGCTGATGGGCGCGGCCTACGGGCTGTTTCCGATCTGCTGGATCCTCTTCAACGCCATCCTTCTTTACCAGCTCACCGTCCGCGCGGGAAAGTTCGAAATTATCAAGCATTCGCTCGGCAGCCTGACGGCGGACCGCCGCTTGCAGGCACTGCTGATTGCGTTCGCTTTCGGCGCTTTTCTCGAAGGGGGCGCGGGATTCGGCTCTCCGGTGGCCGTCGCGGCCGCGATGCTGGCTGGGCTGGGGTTTACGCCATTCTACGCAGCCGTCCTCTGCCTTCTGGCGAACACCGCTCCCGTTGCCTTCGGCTCCATCGGGATTCCGGTGGTGACGCTGGCGGGGATCACGAACCTGCCGCTGGACCGGCTGAGCGCGGGCGTGGGGCGCATCTGCGCGCCGATCTCCGTCTTCATTCCCGCCTACCTGATGGTGGTAATGAGCGGCTTTCGCGGATTGATGGGAGTCTGGCCGGCGGCCGCTCTCTGCGGAATCGCCTTCGCGGGAACCCAATTTCTGGTGTCGAATTTCGTCGGCCCGGAACTGACCGACATTCTCGCCGCGCTCGCATCGATTATTGGGCTGGTGACGCTGCTGAAATTGTGGCGGCCCCGGGAGATCCAAACGACGGTGGAGAAGGATTTGGACGCGAGGCCTGCGCCGCGGCCGGAAGCCGCATCGAATGCCATTGCGCATTCGGGCGGAGAGATCTTTGGGGCCTGGATGCCCTACCTGCTGCTGGTGGGCTGTGTGCTGCTCTGGGGCTTCCCGACCGTAAAACCCTACCTGGATGCGTTCACTTTCCCGGTTGCCTGGCCGGGGCTCCACAATGCCGTGGAACGGGTAATGCCGCTCGTGGAGATCCCCTCGCCGTACCCGGCAATTTTCAAACTGGATCTTGTTGCCGCTTCCGGAACCGCCTGCCTGATTTCCTGCCTTTTCGCCGCGCTCTTCCTGCGCATTTCACCCAGGGAATTTGCCGCCACGGCCAGGGACGTGGGCATCCAGATGGCCAAGCCGGCGCTCACCATCAGCTCCGTGCTGGCGCTTTCGTTTCTGATGAACTATTCGGGCGCCACCATGACGCTGGGCCTCGCCTTCGCCGCCACGGGCGCGCTCTTCCCTTTCTTCAGCGCGATACTTGGGTGGCTGGGCGTGTTCCTGACGGGCTCCGATACGGCGGCGAACGCGCTGTTCGGCAACCTTCAGGTGGTGACGGCGAAAACGCTGGATCTGAACCAGGTGCTGATGGCGGCATCCAATTCGAGCGGGGGCGTGATGGGCAAGATGATCAGCCTGCAGAGCATCGCGGTGGCGGTGGCCGCCGCGGGCATGGCCCCCAGCGAGGAATCCCGGCTCTTCCGCTACACCCTGCGGCACAGCATCTTCCTGGCGTCGGCCATCGGACTGGTTGTCGTATTCTATGCTTACGTGGTTCCGGCATGGGCGCCTTGAGGATTTTCGCGTTCGCCGGGCATGGCAAGAATTTCGCCGGAGAAAGACGAATTTAGGACTCTATAGTCCTGTATGTGGTATCCTTTAGCTTCTTGAGGCCGCGCGCCCAACTCGTTTCCGCGGCAGCGGGCGGAAGAGAGCGCGCTCGGCGCGCCCGATTGGGGCGAAGCCGGAGGGTGAGGCAGCACTATGGACGAGAATCAGAAACCGCCATCGGCTCCCGGGGAAGACAGCCCGGCCGCGAAAGAAGCGGCTTCCCCCGCCCCGCCCCCGAGCGCGGATGCACCCGCCGCCGAGGCCGCTCCAAGACCGGTTCCGAAGCCTGCACCCAAACCAGCGGCGAAGGCTCCGGCGGTGATGGAAGCGACGCCCTGGGAGGGAGAAATTCCAGAGGCGGCGCGCGAGGCTTTCGGAGAGGGTATCCTTCGTGCCGCCACGTACCGCGAGCAGGACTTTTTCGAGACCGACTCCGGAACGCTCGTGCCCCTGCTGACGCTGCTGCGCGATGCGTTTGACTACGACTATCTCGTCGAAGAAACCGCCGTCGATTTTCCGAAGGAGGAGAAGCGCTTTGAGCTGGTCTACATCGTCTACAGTTTCGCCAGAAATCATCGGATCCGGCTAAAGACGCGGATAGCGGAGAATGAAGCAATGGCCAGCGCGGTGCCGGTTTACGCCGCGGCAAACTGGATGGAACGCGAGATCTACGATATGTTCGGCGTACGCTTCCACGGCCATCCCGACCTGCGGCGCATCCTGATGCCCGACGAGTGGCAGGGCTATCCCTTGCGCAAGGACTACGGCATCATCCAGCAAGACCAGCGCTGGGTGCGGGAGAACCTGGGCATTGAGAGCGGGCAGTAGCGAGGACGGACATGGCCGAAGCAACCTTTCTCGACAGCAACGAACTCGTCATCAACATGGGGCCCCAGCACCCATCGACGCACGGCGTGCTGCGCGTGATCCTGAAGCTCGACGGCGAAAAGGTGATGGGCACGGATTGCGTAATCGGCTACCTGCACCGGGGCGTGGAGAAGATCGGAGAGAACCGCACATACACCCAGTTTGCGCCATACGTGGACCGCATGGATTACATCGCGGCGGTCAGCAACGGGCTTGGCTACTGCCTCGCGGTGGAGAAGTTGCTGAACGCGGAAGCACCACCCAGGGCGCAGGTGACACGTGTAATCCTTACGGAGCTTAACCGTATCGCAAGCCACCTGATCTGGCTTGGCACGCACGCATTGGACGTGGGAGCAATCACGCCGCTCTTCTACACGCTGCGCGAGCGCGAAGAGATTCTCAACATTTTTGAGGAGTACTGCGGCGCCCGCCTCACGACGCACGCCTTCCGGATCGGCGGACTGCAATACGACCTCTACGATAAGTTCAGCGAAGATGTGACGTCGTTTTGCGATCGTTTCTCCCCGCGCGTGGACGAATACGAAGCGCTGCTCACGAACAATCGCATCTGGGTTTCGCGGCTGCGCGGCGTGGGGGTTCTGAATGCCGACGACTGCAAGCAGTATGGCGTGACAGGACCCGTGATGCGCGCCGCCGGGGTGAAATGGGACATCCGCAGGGCGCTGCCCTATTCCGGCTACGAGAACTACGATTTCGATATCCCGGTTGGCACCAATGCCGACACGTACGACCGGTATTTGGTGCGCATGGAGGAAATGCGGCAGTCCGTGCGCATTATCCGGCAGGCGGTGGCGAACATCCCCGACGGACCCATCATGGGCAAGGTGCCAAAGGTGCTGAAGCCTCCGGTGGGCGAGGTGTACGTTTCGATTGAAGCGCCCAAGGGGGAGCTTGGCTATTACATCGTGAGCGACGGCACCACGCAGCCTTACCGGCTGCGGGTGCGGCCGCCCTCATTCATCAATCTGCAGGCGCTCGACAAGATGGTGCGCGGCACTCTGATTGCGGATTGCGTCGCGGTAATCGGGACTATTGACATCGTTCTGGGAGAAGTGGACCGTTGAGGGAGGAGGTGCACCGCCATGAAGCTCTGGGATAAATTCCTGTTCACCGATCTCATCCAGGGTCTGCTGACCACATTCCGGCAGCAGCACCCGAAGGATATCGTCACGGAGCAGTATCCCGCGCAGCGGCCCGCCGTCGCGGAACGCTATCGCGGCGCGCCTCGCCTGAACGTCGATGTGGAAACGAACGAGACGCTCTGCATCGGCTGCAATCTGTGCGCGCTGGCCTGCCCGGAGAATCTGATCGTGGTGACGACCATCCGCAATGCGGAGACGAAAAAGAAGGAACTCACCACCTTCACTTACGACACGTCGCGCTGCATGTTCTGCGGACTCTGTGAAGACGCATGCCCGGTGGACGCCCTCGAACTGACGCAGGATTTCGAGCTCGCCAGCTACACGCGCGACGGAGCGGTCTGGGACCGGCAGATGTTAGAGGAGGGGCCCAAGCCAACCAAGTATGACTTCTAGGCCCTTGCTGGAACCGCTATTAAGACGATTGCGCCGGGTTCACGGGCGAGAGGAGGCTGCCCGCTGATGGATGCCGTCTTTTTCTATGCCTTCGCGCTGCTCGCCATTGCCGGGGCGATTCTGACGATCACCCGGACGAACGCCGTACACAGCGCGCTTAGCCTGATAGGCTCCCTCATCGGAGTTGCAGGCCTGTTTTTACTGGAGAAGGCGGAGTTCCTTTTCGCCGTGCAGATTCTGTTGTATATCGGCGGCGTCACCGTCTTGTTTCTTTTTGTGATCATGCTCGTGAACCTGGACGAAGCAGTGAAGCTCCGCCAGTTCAACCGGCTCTGGGCGCTGGCCCTGGCGGCCGTGCTCAGCGTCGGGCTGCTGACGGTGGGGGGCATCGCGCGGTATCGGCACCAGCAATCCGCGCGCCCGGATTGGGCGATCGCCGCCACGCCGCGCAGCACCGGCGAGGGGAATACGGAGCGCATAGCCGACGTGCTGTTCTCGCAATACCTGGTCCCTTTTGAAGCCACGTCGCTGCTGCTGATTGTCGCCGTGATCGGCGCGGTGCTGCTCGCCCGGAAGCGGGAGGCGCTCGACGCAGCGATGGATGCCCGCGAAGCCGCCGGAGAGGAGGACTAGCGATGGAAGGACTGTTCTATCCGATTACGCTGACGCACTATCTGGTGCTGGGAGCGGCACTGTTCCTCATTGGCGCGCTCGGTGTGCTGGTGCGGCGCAATCTGGTGATTATTCTGATGTCGATTGAGCTGATGCTGAACGGCGTGAACGTGAACCTCGTGGCGTTTTCCGGGCTGCACGGCGACGTGAACGGGCAGATTTTCGCCATCTTCATCATCGCCGTGGCGGTGGCGGAAGCGGCGATCGGCCTTGGCATTCTGATCGCGCTGTTCCGGAACAAGATGACCGTGCAGGCGGATGAAATCCAGTTGCTGAAATGGTAAGGCGGAGCGCATGAACTTCCTCGACCTCATCTGGCTGATCCCGCTCTTCCCCTTGCTGGGAGCGGTGACGATGCTTTTGCTTGGCCGCAAGCTCGACCCGCAGAACGCATCGGAGGACGCGATCGCCCCGGCCCTGCGGGATGCAATCGACGGAGGCGCCTCCCGCGCGGAAGAACCTCACGGCCATGCCGCGCATGCGAGCGGCAAATGGCTGATCGGCTATCTCTGCCCATGCTTCGTTCTGCTCAGTTTTCTGCTTAGCGCCGCGGCCACGGCGCAACTGGCCGGGCTCGCCGCGCGCTCCCACGAGGTGGTGCTCTACGAGTGGATCGCCGGCATGCCGCTCAAGCTGATCGGCGGCGGCGCATCCTCGCTGAGCGCCCAGCTTGGCTTTCTGCTGGACCCGCTGAGCGCCGTCATGATTCTGGTGGTCTCGGGAATCGGCTTTCTGATCCATGTCTATTCCGTCGGTTACATGGCGCACGACGGCGGCTACTACCGCTTCTTCGGCTACCTGAATCTGTTCGTGTTCTTCATGCTGCTGCTGGTGCTCGCGAACAACTATCTGCTGCTGTTTGTGGGCTGGGAGGGAGTGGGCCTGTGCAGCTACCTGCTGATCGGGTTTTACTTCCACAAGAAATCCGCGAGCGACGCGGGGAATAAGGCATTTCTGGTAAACCGCATCGGGGACGCCGCCTTTCTGCTGGCGACGATGCTGGTCTTCGTGGTTTTCGGCACGGCGCGTTTTGTGGAGCTTGACGGATTGATCGGCACATACGGGGAGCAGTTCGCGCTTTCCGCGTGGGGCCCGATTGCGATCATCTGCATCCTCTACTTTTTCGCCAGCACGGGCAAGAGCGCGCAATTCCCGCTCTTCGTCTGGCTGCCGGACGCCATGGAGGGTCCGACGCCGGTTTCCGCGCTCATCCACGCCGCCACGATGGTGACGGCCGGCGTCTACATGATCGCCCGCTCGAACGCCCTCTTTCGCCTGGCTCCGGAGGTGAGCATTGTGGTGGCGGTGGTGGGGGCGTTTACGGCGATCCTGGCCGCTTCGATCGCCCTTGTGCAGAACGATATCAAGCGGGTGCTGGCCTATTCGACGGTGAGCCAGCTCGGCTACATGTTCCTGGCGCTCGGCGTCGGCGCGTATTGGGTGGCGGTGTTCCACCTCTTCACGCATGCCTTCTTCAAGGCGCTTCTCTTTCTTGGATCGGGCTCCGTGATTCACGCGCTGGGCGGGCAGCAGGATATCCGGTTCATGGGCGGGCTGAAGGACAGGATCCCGATTACGTTCCGCACGATGTTCGTCGGTTCGCTCGCGATCGCGGGCATTCCGGGGCTGGCGGGATTCTTCTCAAAGGACGAGATTCTCTGGCAGACGTTTTCTTCCCCGCTCGGCTCAAAGGCGCTCTACGTGGTGGGCCTCGCCACGGCCGCGATGACCGCGTTCTATATGTGGCGCATGATGTTCCTCGCCTTCTATGGGAAGCCGCGCATGGACGCGCACACTCTGGAGCACGTCCACGAATCGCCCGCGACGATGACCGTTCCGCTCACCGTGCTCGCGGCCGGAAGCGCCCTGGTGGGCTGGCTGGCCGTGCCCAAGGTATGGCACTTTATGCCTGATCTGTTCCGGACCTTTGAGCACTGGCTGGAACCCGTTACCGGCCCCACGATGGCGGCGGTTCGAACGGAAGCGCTCGTCCACGCGGCGGAATCCGCCGGCCACGAAGCGGAGGAATGGGCGCTGATGGCCCTGAGCACGGCCCTTGCGGTGGGCGGAATCCTGCTCGCGCGACGGATTTATCTGCAGCACCCCGAACGTGCGGAAACCTTGCGGGAGAAGGCGGGCGCGTTCTACACGATTCTCTTGAACAAGTGGTATCTCGATGAGATTTATGACGCCATCTTCGTCCGCGGTCTCGCGCTCGGCGGGGGCCGCCTGCTGGCCCGAACCGACCGCGAGGTGGTGGACGGCGGAGTGAACGGTGCGGGATGGCTCACCAAAGCCACCTCCACCGTTTCCATCTGGCTGGATACCTATGTGGTGGACGGCGTCGTTCGCCTGACCGCTTTCGGAACACGGCTCGCCTCCATTCCCGTGCGGCTGGCGCAAAGCGGCTCCGTGCAGAGTTACGCGCTGGCGATCGTCATCGGCGTGATCATCCTGTTCGGAATTTACGGGAGGGGGAACTAACGCCATGCCGATCCCCTTGCTTTCTCTGGTTCTGCTGACGCCGCTGGCCGGCATGCTGGTGCTGCTCTTTCTGCCTTCGGGGAACAAGAAGCTCATCCGGCTCTGGGCTAATATCGCCGGGCTGCTCGGCTTTCTTGTCTCCGTGCCGCTGGTATTGCAATTCGATAAGACGCTGCCGGGATTCCAGTTCACGGAAGATCTCAACTGGATTCCGTTTCTGGGCGTTCGCTATACGCTCGGCCTCGATGGCATCAGCCTGCTGCTGGTGATGCTGACGACGGTGATGAGCTTCCTCGCGATTCTGTGTTCCTGGAGCGCCGTCGAGGACCGGCTGAAGTCGTATTACTCGATGCTGCTGCTGCTCGAAACGGGAATGATCGGCGTGTTTCTCGCTCTCGATTTCTTCCTCTTCTATGTGTTCTGGGAAGTGGTTCTGGTGCCGATGTATTTCCTCATCGGCGTCTGGGGCGGGCCGCGCAAGCTTTACGCGGCCATCAAGTTTTTCCTCTATACGCTCACCGGCAGCGTGCTGATGCTGGTGGCGATGCTGGTGCTTTACTTCGCGCACCAGGAACAGTTCGGGGTATACACGTTCAACATTCAGGAACTGCTTCGCACGACTATGCCCATCGCGACGCAGCAATGGGTGTTCTGGCTGCTCTTCCTCGGCTTCGCGATCAAGGTGCCGATGTTCCCCTTCCACACCTGGCTGCCGGACGCGCACACAGAAGCGCCGACGGCGGGTTCGGTGCTCCTCGCGGCCATCCTGCTCAAAATGGGCACTTACGGGTTCCTGCGGTTTTCGCTGCCCCTTCTGCCCGACGCTTCGGGCAGTGTCGTCATCGTTCGCGCGCTGGTGACGCTCTCTCTGATCGGCATCCTCTATGGCGCGCTGGTGAGCCTGGTTCAGAAGGACTGGAAGAAGCTGGTGGCGTACTCCTCCGTCAGCCACCTCGGATTCTGCACTCTGGGCATCTTCGCGCTCAACCCGAACGGAATCGCCGGCAGCGTCATCCAGCAGGTCAACCATGGCATTTCGACGGGAATGCTCTTCCTGATCGTGGGCGTGATTTACGAGCGCCGCCACACGCGGGAGATCGACGAATACGGCGGACTTGCGCATGTGATGCCGAAGTTCGCCACCGTCTTCGCGATCGCCATGCTCAGCTCGGCCGGGCTGCCGATGCTGAATGGATTCGTGGGAGAGTTCACGATTCTGCAGGGCGCTTTTGAGAGCAATCCGCTGTGGGCCGCGGTGGCGGTGATCGGCGTGATTTTGGGCGCTGCGTATTTGCTCTGGCTCTTCCAGCGCACCATGCTGGGCCAGATCACCAATATCAAGAACCTCGGCCTGCCGGATCTGAACCCGCGCGAAATCGCCATCTTTGTGCCGCTGATTGCCTGGGCGCTGTGGATCGGCATCTATCCGAAGCCGTATTTTGAACTCCTCGAAAAGCCGGTCGCGCAGATTGTGGAGCGTGTGCGGCCGGGCTACTACCAGGGCATCCCCGCGGAGAAACCAGTGGAGGCCGCACAGCGATGAGCGAGTTTTACACCAGCATTGACCACTTCGCGATTCTGCCGGCGCTGCTGATGGGGCTGTTCGGGTGCGCGATTTTTCTCTTCGATCTCTGGCTCTTTCCGTCGGCGCGGGAGAAACGCTATCTCGTGTGGTTTGTGATCGTCGCCGAAGCTTTCGTCGGCGTGGCGCTCTACCGTCAGTTTGCTTATCTGAAATCGTCGGGCGTCTCGTCGGTTTCCGCTTTCAAGGGGCTGCTTTCGATTGATGGCTTCTCCATCTTTTTCAATGTCATGTTCCTGGTGGCGGCGCTGCTGGCGGCGCTGGTGAGCTACCGTTATCTCGAAGAGGAGCGGGAGAACCACGGAGAATACTACGGCCTGCTGCTGATGGCGCAGTGCGGGATGTTCTTTCTGGCGTCGGCCACCGAACTCGTGAGCCTGTTTATCGGCGTCGAACTGATGACCATCACGTTCTATGTGCTGGTGGGCTTTCTCGCCCGCGATAAGCGCTCGAACGAAGCGGCCATCAAGTACTTCATTCTCGGTTCGTTCTCGAGCGCCTTTCTGGCCTACGGATTTTCGCTGCTCTATGGCTTGACGGGCTCGACGCATCTGGCCGAGATCACGGCCTCGCTGGCGGACCGGCCCCTCGACGACCCGATCCTCCTGATTGCGATTATCACCACCACGGTGGGAGTGCTGTTCAAGCTGGCCGTGGCTCCGTTCCACATGTGGGCGCCGGACGTCTATGAGGGTGCGCCGACACCGGTGACCGCCTATCTCGCCGTGGGCTCAAAGGCGGCCGCGATCGCTCTGCTGCTTCGCCTCTTTGAAGGTCCGCTGGCCGGTTCGAGGGACGTGTGGGAGCCGATGCTGGCCGCGGTTGCCGTGCTCACGATCACGGTGGGCAATCTGGGCGCCCTGAGCCAGGACAACATCAAGCGGATGCTCGCCTACAGCGCGGTTGCGCACGCGGGATATATGCTGCTCGGCCTGGTGGCCGGGAATGAAACCGGGATCATGGGCGTGGTGATCTATGCCTTCGTTTACAGCTTCATGAACTTTGGCGCGTTTCTGGTGCTGATCGGGCTGCGCCAGAAGGACGTGAGCGGGGAATCCATGGAAGAACTGCATGGGCTGATGCGGCGCAACGGGCCGGCCTCGGTGATGATGCTGGTGTTCCTGGTGTCTCTCGCGGGAATTCCGCCCACGGCCGGCTTCATCGCGAAGTATTTCATCTTTCTCGCGCTGATTGAGACCGGGCATTACGTGCTGGCCTTGATCGGTGTTCTGTATGTTGCGGTCGCGATTTACTACTATTTCCGGGTGGTGCGCGCGATGTTCCTGGATTCGGCCGGCACCGGGCTGAACCTGATCCCGAGCACGGGCCTGCGCGTGGCGATCGTCGCGGCCGGGATCGGGACGATCGGACTGGGGCTCTTTGCCGAGCCCTTCCTGCGGCTGGCCGGAATGTCGATTTTGCGTTAGGAGAATGTCGATGGGCGAAATGATGGCGCATCCTTACTTCGTACCGCTGCTCACCGGCGTTGCAATCATCGCGCTCTTTCCACTGGTGGCCGGATACCTGGTGCTGGTGGAGCGCAAGGTGCTCGCCGATATGCAGACGAGGCTGGGCCCGATGCGCACCGGCCCGCACGGATTTCTGCAGCCGATCGCGGACGCGCTGAAGCTTCTGCTCAAGGAGGACACCATCCCGGACGAGGCCGACCGGCGGATTTTCTGGATTGCGCCCGTTATTGCGGCCATCACCGCGCTGGCCGCGCTGGGGTTCATCCCCTTTGGGGCGGGGATCGTGGTGGCCGACGTGAATGTGGGCATTCTCGCCGTTGCCGCCATGTCTTCCGTGGGCATCATCGGGGTGATTCTGGGCGGGTGGAGTTCGAACTCGCACTATTCGCTGCTGGGGTCGCTCCGCAGCGCCGCCCAGCTTGTGAGCTACGAAGTGGCGCTGGCGCTCGGACTGCTTGGCGGCGTGATGGCGGCGGGGTCTCTCAGCATGGTGGCGGCAGTCGAAAAGCAGCAGCAACAGCAGTTGTGGGGCGTTTTCGACAACTACGGCCTGATGATCATCTCTTTCATGATCTATTTCATCGCCTCCACGGCGGAAACGAACCGTGCGCCGTTCGATCTTCCGGAGGCGGAATCCGA
>JBDIBK010000119.1:0-11984 GCA_039812845.1 Bryobacterales bacterium | reverse complement strand
TTTTCGGCCAACCTGCTCAGCCTGCTGGACCGGGGTTTTGTGTACGCGATTGCGCACGTCCGCGGCGGCGGCGACCTCGGAGAGACTTGGCACGACGCGGGAAAGATGCTGCACAAGAAGAACAGCTTTACCGACTTCATCGCCTGCGCCGAAAAGCTCGTCGCCGAAGAATTCACGCGGCCGGAGCGGCTGGGCATTCTGGGGCGCAGCGCGGGCGGATTGCTGGTGGGGGCCGTCGCGAACAAGCGGCCCGATCTCTTCGGCGCCGTTATCGCCAGCGTGCCGTTTGTGGATGTGCTGAACACCATGCTGGACGAATCGCTGCCCCTCACGGTGGGCGAGTTCGAGGAATGGGGAAATCCCAAGGACGCGGCGTATTTCGATTACATCCGTTCGTATTCTCCCTACGACAATGTCGCCGCCGCGGCGTACCCGCACATGCTGTTCACCGCCGGAGTGAATGACCCGAGGGTCTCCTATTGGGAACCCGCCAAGCTCGTGGCCCGGCTGCGAGCCAGCACCAACGGAGGCCGCCTGCTCCTGCTCAAAACCGAAATGGGCGCGGGCCATTTCGGGCCATCCGGCCGCTATGAGCAGTGGAAGGAAACGGCGCTCGAATATGCGTTTCTCTTGAAAACGCTGGCTCCGGAACGTACGGCTATCGAAAATGCCTTGCCCGCTCACTGAATTGAGGGGTCGAGCCGGTGCATCCCGGTGGTAAAATTGGTCCACAATGTTAGGCAACCGCTGGGGAACAAGAGCGTTCATCCTGGTTGCAATCGTTCTTGCTGGGGGAATGCGCGGGTGGAGCGCCGACCAGACGGTCGGCAGTGTGAAAACCCTCACCGGCAGCCCCGTGGTCGTCCGGGGCCAGCAGACGATTCCCGCAACCCTTGGAATGCATCTTTTCGAAAAGGACCTCTTGCGCACCGACGCGCAGTCTCGGGTTGGCTTCATCCTGCGCGATGGCGCGCGGGTTTCTCTCGGCCCCGAGAGCGAATTGGCCGTGGAGAAGTTCATTTTTGAACCGGGCCAGGGGAAGCTCGGACTGCTGCTTCGGATGATTCGCGGAGTGGCCGCCTTTGTATCCGGCAAGATCACGCAGTTGTCTCCGGAATCGGCGGTGGTGGAGACTCCAGTGGGCATGATCGGGCTGCGTGGCACCAAGTTCGCCGCCGCGCTCGCGGCAAAATGAGCGATATGCGATCACCCAGGGCGGGAGCGGAGTCGCGATGAGATTAGCGTGGATTTTCGCGGTTGCCGCCCTCCTGGCTCTGCTCCCGGCATGCCGCAAGAATCCCGTCGTCCAGGCACCGGCGGCTCCGAAGCCGGAGAGCGCGGTGGTGCTTCTTCGGGACGATAACGGCCATGTGGGGCGCGTGCGCTTCGAGAATGCGGGCGGCAGCGTCGAACTCACCGGGGAGAATACGATGACCTCCATCAGCGCCGCGGACGCCGCGCCGGCGGTGCCAGTGGCCGTGAGCGCCGATGAGATCGCCCGGCGCTTTGGCACCGCTCTCGAAGGCCTGCCCGCGCCGCAATTGGAGTTCACCCTCTACTTCGATTTAGGCAGCGACCGGCTTACCGCGGAATCCGAGGCGCTGCTCGCCAACGTTCTCCGGGCGGTGCAGGCGCGGAACTCCACCGACGTCAGTATCATTGGCCACACCGACACCACCGATTCGCCGGAATCGAATTTTGCCCTGGGCCTGAGACGCGCGGAGAAAGTGGCCGGCGTATTGCGGAGCCGGGGCTTGCAGCCGGAGTTCATGACGGTGGAATCGCATGGCGAGGGCGACCTGCTTGTGAAGACCGCGGAGGGAGTGAAGGAACCGCGCAACCGGCGCGTGGAAATCACCGTGCGATGAGAACCTATTTCACCCGGAATTCGTTGCTGCTGCCCGGTGCCGCGATCACGCTGGCGGCGCTCGCCGTCTGGCTGCTCCGACCTGCATGGCTTACACGATTCGACCACATCGCCTACGATGCGCAGGTGAGGGCGGCGTCGGCCCCGCCGCTCTCCGGGAACGTCGTGATTGTGGAGATTGACGAGGCAAGCCTCGCGCGATTTGGGCACTGGCCCTGGCCGCGCGCCGTGCTGGCGGGGCTCGTGAACAAGATCCGCGACGCCGGCGCCCGCGTGATCGCGCTCGATGTCGTGTTTGCGGAACCCGAGCAGCGCTTGACGCCATCCCCTGCGGCTGCCTCCGCGGCAGGAGCAGAACGGCCCGCAAAGAACAGCCCCGTTGAACCGGGCAATGGAGATTTGGAGCTGCGGAGCTCGATCGAACCCGGACGGGTCGTGCTCGGCCAGTATTTTCGCTTCGATTCGGAAGCGGGCTCGGATTCCTGCAAGCTGCATCCCGTCTCGCTCTCCACGGCGTACCGTTTCGACGCTCCCTCCGCGCCGTATCTCGATGCGCATGCGGCAACGTGCAGCATCTCCCTGCTCGCCGGCGCCGGTGCGGGAAGCGGATTTCTGAATGCCTCGCCGGATGCGGACGGCACTTTGCGGCGCATCCCCCTCTTGATCGGCTTTCAGGATCATGTGTATCCGAGCCTCGCTCTCGCCGCGGTGATGAGCTATCGGAACGTGCGCACGGCGCAGCTTCTGCAGCAGCCGGACCGCTCGGAACGGCTGCGGTTTGGGGACACGTCCGTTCCGGTGGGTGCCTATTCCACCCTCCTCCTGCGCTTCCAGCCCGACGCCCGCGCATTCACCCGGCTTTCGGCCGCCGCGCTGCCGGGCCGGCCGGGAATGCTCAAGGATAAAATCGTGCTCTTCGGCGGTTCCGCCGTCGGCCTGCATGAGACAGAGAGCACGCCGATGCGTGCAGAGGCTCCCGGCCAGGATATTCAGGCAACGGCGATAGAGAATCTGCTCACCGGAATCGCCTTTGAGCGATCCGCACCGGCGCGAACGGCAGAACTGCTGCTGCTTCTGGCTTGCGGCATCCTCGGCACGGGACTCTTCGCGCTGTTCCGCCCTGTCGCCGCCGGATTGGGTGCCGCCGCGCTGATGGGCGTCACCTGGCTGGGAACCGCGCGCTATCTGGATCTTGAGGGAGTATTCGTCTCGCCCGCCTCGGCCATTGCGCTGGTGGCGGTGAACGTGGCGGTGCTGAGCCTGATCAGCCTCGCCAGGCAGCGCTCCCGCGCCGAACACAGCGAATCGCAAGCCAAGGCCGCGCGCGCCTTTATGGTAACCATGCTCGGCAACCTCACCATGCTGCGGGATCGGGAGACCGGCGAGCATCTGTTCCGCATGCGCCGTTACGCCGCAATCCTCAGCGCCGCGCTGCAAAAGCACCCTCGGTTTCGTCACACCCTCACTGACGAGCGAGTGGCTCTCATCGGGGAGCTTGTTCCCATGCACGATATGGGCAAGGTGGGCGTCACCGATGCGATCCTGCGCAAGCCGGGGAAGCTGAGCCGGGACGAGTTCGAAGAAATCAAGAAGCACGTCGCTTTTGGCCGTAAAGTGCTGCTCGACGCGAAAGCGCACTCCACGCATCTCGACGACGCAATCTGGACCGTGGCCTTCCACATCGTCAGCCACCATCATGAGCGGTGGGATGGATCCGGCTATCCCGAAGGTCTCAAGGGCGAGGAGATCTCCATTGAAGGCCGCATCGTGGCGCTGATCGATGTCTACGACGCTCTCGTAAGCGAGCGCATTTACAAGAAGGCCTTGTCGCACGAAGAGGCCCTGGATATTCTGCGCCAATCGAAGGGCACGCATTTCGATCCCGTGGTGGTGGAGGCCTTCCTGGGAGCGGAGCAATCCATCCGGCGCGTAAATGAAGAATTTCGCAGAAAACCCGCGGCTGCCGACGCCCCCGTGGGTTGAGGAAATACCCGTTCAGGATTGGGATCGCGATGCCGGTCCAGCCGCCTCCGATTGGCTGGCTGTTGTAATATATGGGTTTGCCCCGATGAAGGCGCTTCTCGAAATTCTTAAGTCCGCCTCCTCCGACTGGTCCCTTGCCACAGCGGTCAATCCGGAGCGTTTGCCACAGCACATTGCGGTAATCATGGACGGCAACGGACGCTGGGCCAGCCAGCGGAATTTGCCCCGCGCGGCCGGCCACAAGGCGGGGATGAATTCCGTCCGCGACATCATCGAGAACTGCGCCCGCATCGGAATTGAAGCCCTCACCTTGTACGCGTTTTCCGTGGAGAACTGGAAGCGCCCGCGCGCCGAAGTGGAAACGCTTTGGCGGCTCTTGCGCTTCTATGTCGACCGCGAACTGCCGAAGCTCGTGGAGAACGGAATCCAGATTCGCACCATGGGCCGCACGCACGAACTGCCGGAGAACGTCAGTGCGTGTCTGCGGAAGGCGGAGGACGCCACGCGGCACAACAGCGGCCTGGTGGTGAACATCGCGATCAACTATGGGGGCCGCACCGAGATCGCGGACGCCGTGAACCGGATACTCCGCGAAGCCCGCCGCGACGGCGCGGCGGCGGACCTCGTGGTGACGGAAGAGATGATCGCCTCCCGCCTCTACAGCGCGGGGCTCCCCGATCCCGATCTTCTGATTCGCACCTCCGGGGAACTGCGCATCAGCAACTTCCTGCTCTGGCAGCTTGCCTACACCGAGATCTACGTCACCCCGACCTTCTGGCCGGACTTCGGCCTTACCGACCTCCTCAAGGCAATCCTCAATTTCCAGAAGCGCGACCGGCGCTTCGGCGCGCTCAACAAGGATGCCGTGACCGCCACCGACGAGCAGGTGGACGAGTTGCTGGGCGTCTCAGCGACATGAAGCGGATCGTCACCGCCCTCATTCTCACCCCGATCGCGCTGGCCCTGATTTTCTGGGCGGATTTCCGGATTCTTCAACTGGCGATTGCAGGCTTCGCTCTCGCGTGCGCCTTTGAATTCCGGAATCTCGTCGGCCATTTTCAGATCCCCAAGCCGGCGCTCACCGCTCTGGGCGTCGGCCTGTGTCTTCTGCTGCTTCCCCTCCCTTTCGCGTTTCCGGTGCTGCTGGTGGGAACGCTGCTGCTGCTGGTGGCAATGCTGCGCGTGACCGACATGCGGCAGACCTTGCCCTCGGCGGGCGCGGGCATCCTGGGAATTCTCTATATCTTCGGGAGCTGGAAAACCGGCTTGCTGCTCGCGAGCCTCAATCCCCACTGGCTGATGCTGGCGCTGGCCATCAATTGGGTGGGAGATACCGCCGCGTTCCTGACGGGCAGAATGTTCGGCCGTCACAAACTCGCCCCCACAATCAGCCCCGCCAAGAGCTGGGAAGGGGCGGCCGGCTCTCTGGCAATCGGCGTTGCCGCGGCCACCGTGTACATGCAGTGGTTCTCACCGGAAACGCCGCTGGCGTTCGCGATTCTGCTCGCGGCTCTCGCCAATCTGGCTGGCCAGATTGGGGATCTCGCCGAATCCGCCATGAAGCGGGGCGCGGGCATCAAGGATAGCGGCTCCACATTGCCTGGGCATGGCGGCTGGCTCGACCGGCTCGACAGCTCGCTGTTTTCGATGCCCGTCGTCTATGCCCTGCTGCTGGTGGCGGATCTGTTCCGCAGGGGCTGGTAGCGGCACCGCGCTCTCACCGGAAGGCCCGGCAGCCCGAACGCGCAGCCGCCTAGTGCGTGAGCGCATATACGATGTAGTTGACCCCCAGCTTGTAGGCCTCGGTGGCGAAGCGCTCCGGATACTCCGGCAGATCGGCCCATTCCCACGCGTCCGCCACGTCCATGTTGTGGCAGATCACCACCATCACGCGGCCCTCCGCATCCACCACCGCCCGCCAGTGCGGATCTTCCCCGCCCCGCTCGACACCACGCCCGTTCACCACATTGAGGCCGGGGATGCGCACGCGGTCCGCGATGTTATAGACCGTGTGAAAGATCGGATGATCGTTGGGCAGATCGATCACATCGCCCTGGGGAAAGATGCGGGTCAGCACTCCGGCGAAATTCGCCCACTCCTCTTCCGCGTGAAAATCGTCCACCATCAGGAAGCCTCCGCGTTCGAAGTATTCCCGCAGCCGCGCGGCCTGACGGCCATTGATCTCCCACTCCCCTACGGCAACCGCATACAGAAAGGGGAAGCCGAAAATCGCATCGCTGTCGATGTCTACAATTTCCTCGACGGACCGCGCATCCACCCGCGTCAGGCGCTGAATCACCTGAATGAACTGCCGATCCGCTTTATTGGTATCGATGCCCCAGGCCTGGTAGTAAGACCTTCTGGCCGGGGCGCGGAAGCGGAGGCGCGCGAACACGAACTCCCGCTCAACCCACGCGTCCGGAGGATCGGGCGTCGGATTCTGCATCTCGGATTCGTATTGCGCCCAGCGCGTCTGGCCCCTGGCAGCGCCCGGTTGCGGTTGATCTCCGCCGAATCGGCGGCCGCGCGCCCCGAAGCCCTCAAAAATCTGCGCCGCCGCCAGCGCCGCCAGAAGGAACATCCCCGCCGGAACCGCCACGAGCAGCAGGCGTTTCCTGGGCATTTGCATCCTACTATACGCGAGATGCCAAGCGGATGTTACCGCCTCTCTCACCGTGGCATTCGGATGCGGTCGTCGGTTTTATGTTAGGCTGGCCGCGGGAGTCTCGATGATCAGCCGCCGTTCCCTTCTCATGTCCGCCGCCGTTCCCTTTCCGGTTTCGGCCGCGTCCGCTCCATCGCAATCGCCTTCCGCGGCACCACGAAGCCTGGCCCGCCACATTCGAACGCATCCTCTGGCTATCACAATGTGGGATTTTTCCTGGCTCGAACGGCGCTGGCCGGGTGCGGGCTATGAGGATTGGGATCTTGCCCTCGGGGAACTCAAGGCCCTCGGCTACGACGCGGTGCGTATCGACGCGTACCCCCACTTGACCGCCCATGGCGCGGAGAAGACATGGGATCTGAAGCCGCAATGGAATCAGCAGGATTGGGGCGCTCCGGCGCTCTGCCGCGTCCAGGTGCAGCCCGCCTTAAATGAATTCCTGAGGGCCTGCAAGAGGCACGGCATCAAGGCCGGGCTCTCCTCGTGGTATCGCGAAGAAACACCCCAGGTTTCGCGGAACTACCGTTCCGGCGAGGAACAAGGCGCCGATTGGAAAACCGCGCTCGATGGCATCGCCGCCGCCGGCTTGCTCGATACCGTGCTCTTCGTCGACCTCTGCAACGAATTCCCGCTGAGCGTCTGGTGCCCCTGGCTGCCCAAGGATTTCCGCCGCAATTCCCCGCAAGGGGCTCAGTGGATGCGCGAGGCCATCGCCGTCTGCCGTGCCAGCTACCCTCAGTTCGACTACTGCTTCTCCTTCACCAGCGAGTATGATCGCTGGCAAAGCGAGGATGTCTCCATGCACGACTTTCTGGAACTCCATCTGTGGATGACCCATTTCACCGATTTCTATAAGCAGGTTGGCTATCGTTACGAGCGCTTCGATTCCAAGGGCTATGAGAACCTTGTGGCCAAAGGGGAGACTCTGTACCGCTCTAAGCCCGACTATTGGAATGCGAAATTGGCGGAAGGCGTCAAGTGGGCTGCCGAGTGGAGCCGCTCCCGCAACAAACCGCTCATCACCACGGAATGTTGGAGCGTCGTTGACTACAAGGACTGGCCGCTGTTGCATTGGGATTGGATCAAGGACCTTTGCAAAACCGGCGTGCGAACCGCTGCCGCCACCGGCCGCTGGGCCGCCATCGCCACCAGCAATTTCTGTGGCCCGCAATTCGTCGGCATGTGGCGCGACGTTGCGTGGCACCGGCGCATGACCGATATCATTCACAGTGCGAAGCTGCCCACGCTGTAGCGGCGTACCGGAACGTGAGGGGGATCGATGAGCAGGAGAGAATCCCGCCCGGCTCGAAGCTTTCCGTAACAAGACGGCGCAGTGAGGCATCTATCGAAGCAGACAGGGGACACCCATGCACCGTTGCCTATTTCGACTCGCCGCCGTCATCCTCAGTCTCTCGGCGTTGCCGGCATTCGCACAGTTCAAACCGCTGAAGCCGAATCCGGTGGAAACCGCGGGCGGAAAAACGCCTCCCCCCGCGAATGAGCCGGGCGCGGTGATCACCGATTCCGGCGCGATCATTTCCATGGACGTGGAGGTGGTGAACGTCTTCGCTTCGGTTCGCGACAAGCACGGCCGCTTCATCAACAATCTGACGAAGGACGATTTCACCCTGAAAGAAGACGGCACGCCTCAAGAGATCAAGTACTTCGCTTCCGAATCGAACCTGCCGCTGACGCTGGGGATCATCTTCGATGTCAGCGTGAGCCAGGAGAATCTGATCGAGGAAGAAAAGCGCTCCGCGAAGGCGTTCATCGACAGCGTTATCGGCCCCAAGGACCTTGCCTTCGTGATTAGCTTCGGTCCGGATTCCCGGCTGGAACAGGATCTGACTTCCTCGAAATCGCTGCTCGCAAGAGCCATTGACCGCATGGAAGTGCGCGGTGGCGTCTACAGCCCGGTGACGCCGGGCACGAACCCCAACGGCACGCCGCGCGGGACGGTGCTCTACGATTCCGTTTATGTAGCCGCGAAAGACATGCTGCGGAACCCGGTGGGGCGCAAGGCGATTATCCTGCTGACCGATGGCGTCGACCAGGGCAGCAAAGTGGAAATCGACGAGGCGCTGCGGGAAGCCCAGCTCTCCGATGTTGTGATCTACAGCATTTTCCACTTCGACCCCAGCTTCCAGCCGTTCATGCGGGGAACGGCGGACTACGACCTGGGCAAGATGGCCAAGGAAACCGGTGGAACGCTCTTCAAGCCGAAGCGCAACCAGCCGCTGAACGTCTTCTTTGACGAAATTCAGGAACAACTTCGCAACCAGTATTCCATCGGCTACACGCCAACGAACCAGAAGACGGACCGCGAATATCACAAGATCGACTTGGATACGAAAACGAAGGGCCTGAAAGTGCAAACGCGGCGAGGCTACTACTCCGAAAAGAGCGCCAATTAGAAGATTCGGGAAGGAGCCCGCCCCCCGTCAGTGGGTGAGATTGCCCTTGCGCAGCACGGTCTCCCGGCGGTCAAAGTATTCGAGCATCGCTTCGCGCAGGCCGGGCATCTCGCCGAACCCTTCCGCCTCCAGCTTGGCGTTGGAGAGCGCGGAGAACTGCGGGCGGGCGGCTGCGGAAACGTAGTCCGCGCGAGTGGTTGGTTCCAGATTCGCCTCAATCTGGCTGACATCAAAAATCAGCCGGGCGAAGTCGTACCACGAGATCGATTCGCCGCCTCCCGCGTGATAGAGCCCGGAGGCACCAGCATCGGCCAGCAAGACCGCCTTTTCCGCCAGCGCGGGCGCGAACGTGGGCGACGCAAACGTATCCGACACCACGCGCAGCGGACGCCCGGCATGGGCGTTGCGCAGCATGGTCTCCACGAAGTTCCCATGCGCCGTGTGGATGCCTTCCGGACCAAAGACGCCGCAGGTGCGAATGACGAGCGCATCCTTTAGGTAAGCGAATGCGTAAAGCTCGCCGCTGAGTTTCGAAACGCCATAGGCGTTGATGGGATGCGGGCGGTCTTCTTCCGCGTAAGGCTGCCGCGACTGGCCGTCGAACACGTAGTCCGTGGAGAAATGAACCAGCCGCGCATTCGACTTCGCGCAGGCCAGCGCCAGATTCCGGGTTGCCAGCCCATTCACGAGGTACGCCGCGGCCGGTTCCGCCTCCGCCCGGTCCACCAGGTTATAGGCGGCGCAATTCACAACCAGCGCCGGACGTTCGCTCTCGACGAAGCTGTTCACCACATCCGCTTGGCGGATATCGGCGGCCTGGCGGCTGAACCCCACCGTCCGCCAGCCCGCCTGCGCCAGCCGGCGCATTACCTCAAAACCCAACTGGCCGCCGCTTCCAAACACCAGCGCTTTCTTCGTGATTGCCATAAATTTTTAGCTTACGCGAGGCTGTGCCCTGGGGCGCCGAGCGAATGTAAATCCAGTGAAGATCCTCAAAGCGTCAGTTGAAGAAACACCCAGAAGCCTGCCGCGGCGCACGCCGCGCCCGCGATGAGGGGCAACCGCTTGTGCAATCGGTTTTGCAGCCAGCCGTGGGCGGCCTCGCCGTCGGCGGCGCTGTCCGTTCCCTCCGCCCGCCCCAGCCTCGCCCTCAGCTTGACGGGCAGCACGGATAGGAGATCGCTGTCCGACGCCAGCAGCCTGTTATCGACGATCAGGAAAGAAGTGGTCCTGTGCTGCCCGACGCTCTCGCGCATCCGGTCTTCCAGCCGGCATCCCACCAGAGCGAGATCATCGCACTGGGAGAATCGGCCTTTCTCGGAAAAGAACACACTGCGAAAACGGTAAGTTCCACGCTCGCCGGCTGTCGCCCGATCACGCATTCTCGGCCGCACCCATGTCTCGGCTCGCGAGATCTTCGGCGGCTTCCGAACGGGCTCCGCCCGTTCCGGCGTGCTCCAGAATCACCTGAATAAAGCCGAGCGCCGCCTTGGAAAGCGCCTTATCGCGCTTGTAGATCAGGCCAAGCCGCCGCATCATCGGCTCCGGCGCAAGGCTTAACGCCCTCAACCGGCCCGCTTCCACATCCGCCTGGCAGTTGGTGTAGGCCAGGAAACCGGCACCCAATCCGGCCAGGCAGAACTGCTTAATCATCTCCGTGGAATCGAGCTCCATGGAGATCTTCAAGTTCTCATCGACGGGTTCCAGCCAGGCTGTGAGGCGCTTGCGCGTCGTGCCGTACTTCGGCAGCAGGATATTGTGATTGCACAGTTCCTGGGCGGTAACCGAGTCCCGGTCCGCCAGGGGATGGTTCGGCGGCACGATCAAACGAATCTCGTCGGCGTGGATCCGCACCACCTGCACCTTCTTCTCAGTCACCGGCAACTGGGTGATGCCAAAATCGGCGAGATTGTCGACAACCGCTTCCACCACGCGCGACCCGTAGGAGCGGTCCACCTGCAACTGGACATTGGGGAACTGCTTGCGATATTCCGAGAACACCCGCGGAAGCACATAGAGGCATGTGGCCTCGTTCGCCGCGATCACCAGTTCCCCGCGCGGCACCCGCTCGAGTTCATTGATGGAATCCTGGGCGCGGCGTCGAAGATCCAGAATCTGCTCGGAATACTCGGCGAAAATCTTCCCGGCCGGAGTAAGGCGAATCCGCGTTCCTAGACGCTCAAAGAGGGAAGTGTTCAGTTCCTGTTCCAACTGCCGCACTTGCGCGCTGATGGCGGGCTGGGTGCGGAAGCAGGTTTGCGCCGCCTTGGAGAAGCTCTTCAGGCGAACGATTTCAAGAAAGGTATGTAGTTGGTCGAGGTCCATCGGGCTCCTGCCCTCACGCGGCGGAATCAGGGCGGCACTGCTTGGCTAAGGCGTCGGGCCCCCGCCTTCTCTCTCAAAAAGAACGCTAATCACCCTGATAAGCTTTGATTATATCATTCCGCTGAGAAATCCGTTCCCGCGCACCCGGTGCTTATTTCTTCTTCCGTTCACTCACTTTTTGGGCGGGATTGGGCAGTTCAAACACCTCGGCTTTCACCGGCGGGTTCACCAGAACCTCGCTCGCGAACATCTCAAATATCTTTCTGCCCCGCGATTCGCGCAGGACGTAGAGCGGCCATTGAATGCCGCCCCCCACGTCCCGAAACTTGTCCCACTCCGTCACCTCCTGAATTGGCAGATTGGTCTTCGGGTCGCGGCGGGTAAATTCCTGCCGTATCGGAAGCTTCGTCGTGCGATGCACCCACAATTCGGTCACCCGGAAATCGGGGTCAACCAGACGAATGCCTACCGCCGGCTGGTTCCGGATAATATCCGTGCCGATATACTCGACGATGTATTTCTCTCTGGGCAGCCGCTGCCGAGCGACATAAAAGAAATTATGCAGCCGCCCCTCCCGAATGCGGGCCGTATTCTCTTCGTCCACGGGAGTATAGCCGCGATACGTGATGTCAAAGCTGCGGTCGTAAAGCGTGAGCGCCGAAGTCTCTTCCTTCTCGCCATAATATTGGCGTTCCAGAATCGCCGGCGCGCCGGCGGGCGCTTTTTCCGG
>JBDIBK010000118.1:0-12602 GCA_039812845.1 Bryobacterales bacterium | reverse complement strand
CAATCGAGGTGATCCGAGCCGTTCGGGACAATCTCCTCGCCCACGGCCCGCTCGGAAACACCCAGCGCGTACACCCCCAGGCCTTCTCCGCACACGCGCACACAGCGGAAGCAGAGAATGCAGCGAGCCGGATCGTAATAAACCACCGGGGACCACTGCTGCTCGTCGTGGTGGTGCTTCATTTCGAGGAATCGCCCTTCGCCGGCGCCGTAGCGCATCGTGGCGTCCTGCAATTCACACTCGCCGCCCTTGTCGCAAACCGGGCAATCGAGCGGGTGGTTGGTGAGCACGAACTCCAGCATGCTCTTGCGCGCTTCCGCCACCTGCGGAGTTTCCGTCCGCACCACCATGCCCTCGCTCACCGGCTGCGTGCATGCCGTCATCAGCTTGGGCATGCCCTCAATCTCGACAAGACACATGCGGCACGCCGCCGCCTGCGAATAACCCTCGTAGTAGCAGAAGGAGGGGATATCCGTGCCCATCGAACGCGCCACTTCAATCAGGAGTTTGCCCTGCGGGGCTTCCACCGCCACTCCATCGATCGTCAGCTTTACTGGGTCTGCCATTATGCTCTCACCGGAATCCTCTTGTCGATGTCCGCCAGGTTCGCCATGGGAGACCGGCGCACATAAGCCTCAAACTCGTCGCGGAACTTTTCGACGATCGAAATGGTCGGCATCGCCGCCGCATCGCCCAGCGGACAGAAAGTGCGGCCGAGCATGTTTGTTGCCAATTCATGCACCAGCGCCGGATCCTCATTCTGCCCCATCCCGTCGTAGACCCGCGTCAGAATCTTCTTGAGCCAGGCAGTCCCCTCCCGGCAAGGGATGCACCAGCCGCAACTCTCGTGCTGGTAAAACTTCATGATCCGCAGGGCGACTTTCACCATATCCGTGGTTTCATCCATCACCACCACGCCGCCGCTGCCCAGCATGCTTTTCGCGTTTTTCAGCGAATCGAAATCCATCGGAATATCGCATTCGGCCGCGGTAAGCACCGGGCACGACGAACCGCCCGGAATCACCGCTTTCAGCTTCTTGCCGCCCCTTACGCCGCCACCCACTTCCTCGATCATCCGCAACAGATTAAAGCCCATTGGCAGTTCATAAACGCCGGGCTTATTGATGTGCCCGGAGAGGCAGAACAGGCGCGTGCCGCCGTTGCGTGGCGTGCCCAAATTTGCCCAGGCTTCCCCCCCCATCCGCAGGATGGAAGGCACCGAACAGTAAGTCTCCACGTTGTTCAGCACCGTGGGGCAGCGGTAGAGGCCGGCCACGGCCGGGAATGGAGGACGGATCCGGGGCACGCCCCGCTTGCCCTCCAGCGATTCGAGCAGCGCGGATTCCTCCCCGCATTCGTACGCGCCCGCCCCGGAGTGCGTATAGCAATCGAAATCGAAGCCCGTGCCCTGGATGTTCTCGCCCAGCCACCCGGCGGCCCGCGCCTCCGCAATGGCCTTGTCGAGGATGTCAATCAGGTAGCGATACTCTCCGCGAAGGTAAATGTAGCCCCTCTTCGCCCCCACCACCAAACCGGCAATCATCATGCCCTCGATCAGTTGCATGGGGTCGTGCTCGATTAGCAGCCGGTCCTTGCATGTGCCCGGTTCGCTCTCGTCGGCGTTCACGACAATGTACTTCGGCTTGGGGTTGTTGCGCGGGACGAAGCTCCATTTCATGCCCGTGGGGAATCCAGCGCCTCCGCGCCCCCGCAGGTTCGATTTCTTCACTTCGTCGATGATCGCCTCGGGCGTCATCGTTACCGCTTTGCGGAATGCGACAAAGCCCTCATGGGCGACGTAGGTCTCCACCGAGGCCGAGTTCGGCACGCCGAACAGACGGGTGAGCACTTTCGTTTCCAGTGGACTTGGTTCGTTGTAGAGCATCGCGATCGTCTTGCCTCTGTGTTGAAGCGCCGAGCCGTTCTCCGCGCCGTTAATTTAGCTTTCGCAAGCCATCCAGCAATTCATCCAGCTTTTCGGGCGTCACATTGTGGTGAAAATCGTAGTTGATCTGGATTGCCGGAGCCCAACTGCAAGCGCCAATGCATTCCACCTCTTCGAGGGAAATCTCTCCGTCCGCGCTCACTTCTTTGTGGCCCAGCCCCAGCTTCCGGCTGGCCTGCTGGTAGAGTTCTTCGCCGCCCGTCAACTGGCAACTGACGTTTGTGCAAATCTGCACGTGCTTTTTCCCCATCGGCTTGGGAAAGTGCAGCATGGAGTAATACGTCAGCACTTCCTCCACCTGCAGCGGAAACACGCCCACCCGCTTCGCCACTTCCTGGACAACCTCCGAGGTGATCTGCCCCAATTCATCCTGGGTAAACAGGAGCAGCGGAACAAGCGCCGAACGCTTATGCTCCGGCGGGTATTTCCCGATGATCTCCTCGAACTTTGCTTCGAGTTCCGGCGAAAAATTCATCTCACATCCTCACTTCAGGGCAGATTCGCCCTTGCCTGAGCTATCGGTCCACATCACCCAGCACAATGTCCACGCTGCCCAGAATCGCCACGACGTCCGCGATCAGTTTTCCTTCGATCATCTTCGGCAATGCCTGCAAGTTTCCGAAGCTGGGCGTGCGCATGTGCATCCGCAGAGGTTTCGAACTCCCGTCGCTCACGATGTAGTAGCCCAGCTCCCCTCTGGGAGATTCAATGGCGTGATAGGCCTCGCCCGCCGGCACGCGCACGCCTTCGGTGACGATCTTGAAATGATAGATGAGCGCCTCCATCTGCGACTTCATCTTTTCCCGTTCCGGCAGCACCACCTGCGGCGCGGCCGCCTGGTAAGCCCCTTCCGGCATCCCTTCGCGGGCCTGCTTGATGATCTTGATGCTTTCCCGCATCTCGCGCACGCGCACCCGGTACCGCGCATAGACGTCGTTCGCCGTTTCGGTGGGGATTTCGAAATCGAACTTGTCGTAACTCGAGTACGGCTCGTCGCGCCGCACATCCGCCTGGACTCCGGCGCCGCGCAGCATCGGGCCGGTGATTCCCATGGAGATCATCGTGTCCACGTCCAGTTGGCCGATGCCCTGGGTGCGGTTCATCCAGATCGGATTCTTCCGGAGCAGGTCGTCGTACTCATCCACCTTCGATGGGAAGTAGTCCAGAAACCGGTCGACTTTCGCCTCCCATCCGCGCGGCGGTTCCAGCGCCAGCCCGCCCACCCGGATGTAGCTGGTCATCATCCGCTGGCCGCTGAACATCGCGAAAATCCGCAGCAGGTCCTCGCGCTCCCGCATGCAATAGAGAAACACCGTCATCGCGCCGATATCGAGCGCGTGGGTGCCCAGCCACACCAGGTGGCTGTTCAGCCGGGTCAATTCCACCAGCATCACGCGCATCCATTGCGCCTTGGGCGGAATTTCCAACTGCAGCAGCTTCTCCACCGCCAGACAATAGGCCAGGTTGTTCGAGAGATTTGCCAGATAGTCCACCCGATCGGTCAGGGTAACCACCTGCTGGTACGTGAGCGATTCCGCTTGCTTTTCAATCCCCGTGTGCAAAAAGCCGATGTCGGATTTCGCCTTCACGATGAACTCGCCGTCGAGTTCAATGACGATCCGCAGCACGCCGTGGGTGGAAGGATGCTGCGGGCCCATGTTCAGCACCAGGCGGCGCGGTCTCGACGCCGCGGGCGTCTCCAGAACTTTCCGCAGATCCGCCGTAACCGGAAGCTCGCTCAAGCCAACGTCGCTCACAGGGTGCTCCCTCCTTCGGTCTCGGCGTAGTCGTAGCGATGGCCGTGCACCGGATAGTCTCTCCTCAGCGGATGCCCTTCCCAGCCCTCCGGCATCAGGATGCGGGTCATTTCCGGATGATTCCGGAAGCGAATCCCGAAGAGGTCGAAGACTTCCCGCTCATACCAGTTCGCTCCCTCCCAAACCGGGATCACGGAGTCGATCTCGGGGTTCGTGGAATCGACGCGCGCCCTCACCCGCACCCGCTGTTTCAGCGTCACGGAATACAAATGGTAGACCACCTCGAAGCGCGGCTCCACCGGGTAACGGTCCACGGCCGTGATGGTGGATATCCGGTTGAACGCTTTCTCTTCCCGCAGGAATCGGCAGACGTGGACTACGCGATCCGCTTCCACCTCCAGCGTCAGTTCTCCGAGAGCGACAATCGCGCTTACCAGCCAGGACGAACTCTCCCGTTGGAGCGCGGTAACGATGGGATGTGCGGCGGCAGTCTCAGAAATCATCGGTCCTCGTCAGCCCTTCAACTCATCGGGATTGAATTTTCCCCAGTCGAGAGCGCCTTTTTTCCAAATGTAGAAAAACCCCGTGAGAATCAAGAGCACAAATACGAGCATGCTGAAGAAGGCGAGCAGGCCCAACTGGCGAAACACAACCACCCACGGAAACAGAAAGATGGCTTCGATATCGAAGAGGATGAAAAGCATTCCCACCAGGTAGAATTTCACGCCGAAGCTGTGCCGGGCGTCGCCCGCCGGTGTCATGCCGCACTCATACGGCATGTCTTTCACTTTATTCTTCAGCCGCTTGCCCAGAACCGCCGAAGCGCCCACCAAACCCGCCGCCAGAACGAAGGCAATTGCAATCTGGAGCAAGAAGGGAAAGTACAATTCAAGCGCGTTAGAGGGCATGATTTCGGTATCCAGAGTCCGCAGTTTGAATCAATGGGTCTGCACCCAGTATACAAACAGGCGCAACCTTCGGCGGGCGTTCGCCGTATTGCGATGCGATTGCCAATGCGATGCCGGCTGAGAGACGCCCGCGGGGCTCTGCGCGCGCCCGTCCATGGCCTCCCCGAAGCCGTTGCGGTCGATCCGAGACTTCGGGCTGGTATAAGGGGTAGAAGGGGGCGCGCAATCGCCCCTAAATCTGCCCAGCATCGGAGTGCAAGAACGAGATGTCTCACCCATCCATCGAAGTCCGCCTCAACGGCAAGCCTCGCGAAATTCCCGGAGGAATCACCCTCCGTGGCCTGCTCGATCATCTTGAGATCAAGCATGACCGTGTCGCCATCGAGTTCAACCGGGAAATTGTGAAGGCGGACCTTTGGAACTCCACCCCCATCCAAGCGGGAGACGAGATTGAGGTGGTGCATTTTGTGGGCGGAGGAAGGTGAGCCACTACAGATAGTAGGCGTGTTCCAGCATTGACACAAACGGTACTAAACCCTTTGAAAACCATCAGTTATCTTCCTGTTTTGAACCTTGACAGTCCCGCCGCCTCAAGTAAAATTTGATTTGCAGGAACTCCCAAAACGGTTAAGGGTGAAAATGTCAAAAGCGCGCAAGCTTCGACCTCTCTCCGTCACCGCGGACGATACCTACTCGAGCAGTGAAGTGGCCCGAATCGCGGACGTCAGTCTGCGCCAGCTTCAATGGTGGGACGAGCAGAAAGTGGTTTCTCCTCGGCACGAAGGCCACAAGCGCTTGTATCTGGCCCAGGAAGTGATTGAAATCAGTCTGATCGCGGAACTGCGCCGCAAAGGCTTTTCCTTGCAAAAAATCCGGCAGGTGCTCGACTTCCTGCAGAAGGAACTGGGGAATCGTCTGCCGGAAGTTCTCACGGGGAATTCCGATTTGCACCTGCTTACCGACGGGAAGTCGGTTTACCTGGAGCAGAACCACGAACAGATCGTGGATATCCTCAAGGGCGCCATGCAGCCAATGTTCCTGGTTTGCGTGACGGACCAGGTCCGCCGCTTGGGCGAGTTGCGAATTCCGACCGCCGCGCCAAAGAAGCCGCAACGGTCGATCGATTTCCATGCGAAGCCCGGCGCGATCCGTTACGGCTCCTAACGGAGAAAATTCTGGCTGCCGCTGGAGTTCCGCCTGTTTTGCCCCGTGCGAATGGCGGGTAGACGGCGTTGTTGAAGCGTGATCGCGGTATCCGCATCGATAAAGCACGGCTCGCGAGTGGGCCGCGCCCGGCTCCCGTGAGCCCTCTGGCACCCGGCCGCACGACGTCGGCCTCCGCGCGAAGCAAACTCCTCGAAACGGGAAAGCGCCTCGTGTCGTACGATAGAGTAGCTCCAACCGTTTCGAAAAGGCCCCTTCGAATGAACCGTAAATCGCGTTCCTTTTTCCTCGCCCCGGCCGTGATCGCCCTGTTCGCGCTGTTTGGTGGGCTCTACGGGCCAGGCTCCGGCGCGGCCAGCGCCGCGGCGGCGGACCGCTCCGAACGGGATATTGACCGCAGCGTCCGCACCTTCACGAAGGTCTTTTCCGTGGTTGAAGATAACTTCGCCGACGCGGTTGACCCGAACCGAGCCGTTTACAACGGTGCGATTCCGGGAATGCTGCACACGCTGGACCCCCACTCCAACTTCTTTGATCCCAAGCAGTTCCAGCTTCTGCGCGAAGACCAGCGGGGCCAGTATTTCGGGGTGGGCATGATGGTGCGAATGCACCGCGGCCGCGTGGTGGTGGTAAACCCGTTCCCCGGCTCACCCGCCGCGAACGCGGGCATTCGCCCGAGCGACATTATCCACAAGATCGACGGCCAGGTGACCACCGGCTGGGATCAGGGCCAGGTGGCCGAGAAGCTGAAGGGGCCCCGCGGGACGACGGTGAAGGTCACCATGCTGCGCCGCGGCATCAACGGGAACAAGGAGTTGAACTTCAGCATCGTTCGCGATGAGATCCCGCGGAAGAGCGTTGCCGATGCCTTCTACATCCGGCCGGGAATCGCGTATCTGCAGATCAAGCAGTTCAATGAGAACACCAGCACGGAGATGGAAGAAAACCTGAGCCGGCTGAAGGAAGAGAATATCAAGGGCCTGATTCTGGATCTCCGCGATAACCCCGGCGGTATCCTGAACGAGGGCGTCAATGTGGCCGACCACTTCCTCAAGAAGGGCCAACTCATCGTTTCGCACCGTGGCCGCTCGTCGCCACAGCGCAAGTATGAGACGCGCCGGGGCAGCCGTGGAGCGGATTACCCGATCGTCGTTCTGGTGAACGGAAGTTCCGCCTCCGCCGCGGAGATCGTCGCCGGAGCGCTTCAGGATCACGATCGCGCGTGGATCCTCGGCGAACAGACGTTCGGCAAGGGCCTCGTCCAGACCGTTTATCCACTCTCGGAAGATACCGGCCTAGCGCTCACTACCGCGAAATATTATACGCCCAGCGGACGGCTGATTCAGCGCGACTATTCGAAGATCTCCTTCTACGACTACTACACGCGCAAAGATGGCGACCTGAAAGATCCCGACGATGTGGGGATGACCGATTCCGGCCGCACCGTCTACGGCGGCGGTGGCATCACTCCCGACGAGAAGGTGGACATCCCGAAGACGAACGCGTTCCAGTACCGGGTCCGCGACCAATTCATGGGATTCTCCATGTTCGCAGCCAAGTATTTTGCTGAGCATCCCCCACAGATCGGCGAGGATTTCGTCGTCACCGACGCCATCGTGGACGAGTTCCATCGTTTCCTCGCCGACGAGAAAATCGAAGTCACCGACGAGGAGTTCGCAACCAACCGCGATTGGGTGCGGGAAGAAATCAAGCGCTCTCTGTTTACGTACGCACTGGGCGACGAAAAGGCGGAAAGCCTGATGGTTCGCGACGACAGCCTGGTGGCCAAGGCAATCGACGCGATGGCACGTGCGCAAACGCTGCAGGAGACGGCCCGCCGCGTCATCGCACAGCGGACCGGCGCGGCACCCGCCGATCAGTAGCCAGGCCCGGACCTTCCCAGTTTGCCGGACCCTTTTCGGCATCGTGGTATAACGAACAAAGTGACCCGCGCCGCGGCAGGCGGGTCACTTTGTGCATTCACCCCGCGTACCACACCATGAGCGTTTCCCAGCCCCCTCCCCAGCACAACCGGCTTCCCTCCCCCCAATTTGACACACCCGCCAGGGAGGTGATTCCAGGGAAGGCTCAGGTCATCGTCCTCGATACCGGAGGCCAGTATTGTCACCTGATCGCCCGAAAAGTGCGCGAACTCGGCGTGTATTCCGAAGTGAAGCCCTCGGAAACGCCCGCCGGCGAACTCGCCCACGCGAAAGCCGTCATCATCTCCGGCGGCCCTTGCAGTGTTTACGATAAAGGCAGCCCAACCATTGATCCCGCCCTCTTCGAATTGCCGGTGAAGGTGCTGGGCATTTGCTACGGATTGCAGCTTGCGGTGCAACTGCTTGGCGGCCGGGTTGAAAAAGTGGAGCGGGGCGAGTTCGGCAAGGCCAGTTTCGAGGCCACGGGCGAATCCCCGCTGTTCCATGGGATTTCGCCCGAACCGGCGCAGGTCTGGATGAGCCACCGCGACACGGTAACGGCGCTCCCCGACGGGTTTGAGCGCATCGGCTCCACCGGCACCTGCTCCTTCGCGGCCATCGCCGATGAGCGGCGCGGCATTTACGGCGTCCAGTTTCACCCGGAGGTGGTCCACACCCATCGGGGCCGGGAGGTTCTGGAGAACTTTCTGTTCCGGATCGCCGGGTGCCAGAGAGATTGGGACCCTTCGCGTGTCGCCGGCGTGCTCGAAGACGAGATTCGCGCCACCGTCGGCGACCGGAACGTCTTCTTTTTCATCAGCGGCGGCGTCGATTCCACCGTCGCCTTCACGCTCTGTTTGCGTGCCCTCGGCTCAGACCGGGTTCGCGGTATCTACGTCGATACGGGCATGATGCGCAAGGACGAAACGGTCTTCGTGCGGGAGATCTTCGCCCAGATCGGCGGCGGTTCTTCGGTGCATATCGAGCATGCGGAACCCTGGTTTCTCGCGCAGCTTGAGGGGATCGTGGAACCCGAAGAAAAGCGGCGGCGCATTGGCCAGGAGTTTCTCGAAGTGCAGAACCGCATCCTCGAAACCGAGCATTTCCTGGATGGGAACTGGATTTTGGGCCAGGGCACAATCTACCCCGACACCATCGAATCCGGGGGCAGCGCCAAGGCGGACCTGATCAAGACGCACCACAACCGCGTGGAGGGGGTGCAGCGCCTCATCGCCGAAGGCAGCATCGTCGAGCCTTTGCACAACCTCTATAAGGACGAAGTGCGCGAAGTGGGCCGCCAGCTTGGCATCCCCGCGCCGCTGCTGGACCGTCACCCCTTCCCTGGGCCGGGGCTCGCGATCCGCTGCCTCTGCGCCGATGAAATTGCCGCTCCGGAGGCGATCGCCGGCGGCTGGCTGCTGCCCGTGCGCTCCGTGGGCGTGCAGGGCGATTCCCGAAGCTACAAGCCGGTGCTGCTCATGTCTACCCCGGCCTCGCTCGCCAGGGGCGACTGGGAGGACGCCTACGAGCGCGCCACCGACCACATCAATGCCTGCGCGACCTTCAACCGGGTGGTCATTCAGGTGGGGGACGCCCAGGCGCCTATCGAGGAGCTGCGCGTCCGCAAAGCCTCCATCACCCGAGAGCGGCTGGACCGCCTTCGGGAACTGGACGCCATCGTCCGCCGGGTGTCCGTGGAGAGCGGCTTTGAAGATCGGGTGTGGCAGTTCCCGGTGGTCCTGGTTCCCCTGGGCACGGCCGAGAAACCGGATTCCGTGGTGCTTCGGCCGATCCACTCCGTCGATGGCATGACCGCGCAATCGGTGGGCATGCCCATGGAAACCTTACGCCCGCTATGCAAGGAACTGCTGAGTGTCCCCGGCGTTTCCGCCGTGCTCTACGACCTGACGCACAAGCCGCCCGGCACAATTGAGTGGGAATAGGCCGCTGAGTGCGACAAGCGCAACTTGCGGGGGAGGCAGGGCACCCGCTCAGCGCTCCGAGGTCGGCGCGCTTGCCGAAGCGGTCTCCGCCGCGGCGGTCCTGGCCCGGTATCGCCGCAGCACCCGTTCGACATACGCATTCGTTTCCCGGTACCGGGGGACGCCTCCATGCCGGGCCACCGCTCCCGTGCCTGCATTGTAGGCGGCCAGCGCCAGCCGCACCTGGTCCGGGTGGTTCCGATAGCGCAGCAGAAGTTCCCGCAGGAGTTTCGCGCCGCCATCGATGTTCTCCGCCGGTTCGTCCGGGTTCACGCCAAGCGCGGCGGCCGTGCCGGGCATCAGTTGCATCACCCCGCGCGCCCCTTTCGGAGAAACCGCTTCCGGCTGCAGCGCGCTTTCCGCTTCCGCGACGCTGCGGACGAAGGCTTCCGGCAAACCGTGCCGCGCCGCGGAATGCCGCAGCAATTCCGTCACCGGCGGAGCTTTCACAGGCTCCGAAGTGGGGGCAGCCGCGGGAGGCGCAACCCATGGAAGATCTTCGATGCGCTCTACCTCGGCCCGCGCCACGGAAATTCGCCCCTCGCCTGCATGCAGCACCAGCGAGTCCCCATCCGCATCCACGCGGTCCGCTTCCAGCGTGAAGCCGGTCTTCAGGGTTACCTGCTGCCGCCCCTGCGCGTGTGCGAGTGCCGGACACAAGGGGATCAGCAGCGCCACAATGAGCAACGGGGCAATTCGGGGCATCCATACGGGAAGACGCACCCAATGGCGCTCGCGTGCAGAAGCGAATCTCAGGAGGCGAGTGGCTTCGTGCCGTAAATCAACGGGGAAATCGCCCAGTTCTCTATCCGCCGGCTCGAAGCCCGCTATCGGGCGTACCCATCCGGGTGCGCCAAATGCCACTTCCACGCGGATTCGATGGTCTGCTCGATTTCCAGATACGTTGGCTGCCAGCCGAGGAACTCTCCCGCCTTCTCCGCATTGGCCACCAGATACGAAGCGTCCCCCGGACGCCGGGCTTCCATTGTCACGGGGATCTCGCGGCCGCTCACCCGGCGGGCGGCTTCAATCACTTCCAGCACGGATTGCCCTCGCCCGGTTCCGAGGTTGAAAAAGTCGCTCTTCCCCCCTTTGCGCAAGTAGCCCAGCGCGCGCCAGTGCGCCGACGCCAGATCCGCGATATGCACATAATCCCGCACGCAACTGCCGTCGTGCGTGCCGTAATCGGAACCAAAGACGGAGATCTGCTTCCGTTTGCCGAGCGCGGCGAAAAGCACCAGAGGAATGAGATGCGTCTCCGGCTTGTGGTCCTCGCCACGGAGCTCCGTAGCCCCGGCCGCGTTGAAGTACCGCAGCCCCACGAAGCGCGTGCCGTATGCCCGGTCAAAGTCTTCGAGCATGCGTTCCACGAAGAACTTTGACCACCCGTAAGGGCTCTGCGGATGCTGCGGATGATCCTCATCCATCGGGATCCGCACGGGCTCGCCGTAAGTGGCGCAGGTGGAAGAAAAGACGATCTGCTTCACGCCGGCGGCGGTAAGGGAATTCAGCAGCGAGAGGCCCTCGCCGACGTTGTTGGCATAGTAGCGCCCCGGCGCCGCCACGGAGTCGCCCACATTGGTATGGGCGGCGAAATGGATGCAGGCGTCAATGCCGTGCGTCTCGACGATGGAGCGAACGAGCGCGTCGTCCCCGATGCTGCCCTCATACAGCGAAACCTCAGGCTTCACCGCGTCCCGGTGGCCTTCCGAGAGGTTGTCCATCACCACCACCGGTTCGCCGTTTTCCAACAACAGATCGACGGTCGCGCTGCCGATATAGCCCGCGCCGCCCGTTACCAAAGTAGGCATAGCTTTTCCCGTTCAGCATAGCATTGGGAAACGCGATAGCGGCTGCCCCGAGACCTGATTGTCGGAGCCCGAGCGCCGAAGCCGCGGTTAGAGGTCGATCCCGATCGAGCGCATCAATTCGAGCGCGTTGCTGCGCGATACCACGCCTTCCCGCATCCGGTAGTCAAAGCGCATCTTGCCGTCGACGATCTCGTCTTCGAAATGCACGTTGCGCGCTCTGCCCCCGAGGGTCTCCTCAATCCGTGTCAGCGCGAGATCGTGCGTGGTGACCAATCCGGTGGCCCCGCGCTCCACCAGGGACCGCAGGATCGCCTGCGCGCCCAATCGCCGGTCGTGGGAGTTCGTGCCGCTGAAGATTTCGTCGAGCAGGAACAGCACTGGCGGGTGCGCGCGGGCGAGTTCTAGCACGTCGCGGATCCGCCGGATCTCCGCGTAGAAGCGGGATTCGCCCTCCTGCAGATTGTCGCTCACCCGAATCGAAGCCCCCACGCGGAAAGGGGCGAGTTCCAAGGAATACGCACGAACCGGCGCGCCGGCGTGGGCGAGCACCACGCTCAGCCCCACCGCCCGCAGCAGGGTGCTCTTGCCCGACATGTTGGAGCCGCTCACGATCCAGAGCGATTCCCGCTCATTCAGGTGTACGTCATTGCGCACGGCCAGATCCGCGCGGATGAGGGGATGCGCGAGCCCCGCCGCCCGGTAACCGCGCCCGCTCGCGGAAAACTCCGGCCAGCAATCGTCCGGATGCTCCGAAGCGTAGCGGGAGAGCGACCCCAGCGCTTCCAGATCCGCCACCGCATCGAGCCACTCTTCGAGGTGCCGCCCGTTCCTCGCCCGCCAGCCTTCGATGGCGATGGCGCAATTCGTGCTCCAGAGCAGAATGGGCGCAATCACCGCGAACGCCTGGTTCAAGCGCGAATCGAGCAGCTCGCTCAAGCGGCTGAGTTCGCGGATGCGCTCCGATGGCGCGGCACCGCCGGCGTGCAGCTTCTCACGGAGCGCCGCCAAGAGGGGGGAAGTGAACCGCTCCGCCTCAAATCGCCGCAGCACCAGCGAAAGCACCCCCAAATCCTTCGCCGCGAAATCCACCGGCTCCAGCGCGCGCAGCACCCG
>JBDIBK010000117.1:0-12606 GCA_039812845.1 Bryobacterales bacterium | reverse complement strand
TGGTTGACAGGCCGATCTTGCCCGCGCAATGCCCGCTCCGCACCGCCATTTCCACGGGGCAGCCTTCCACTCTGGAACTTCACATCCGGCGCAAGGATGGTTTGCGCATCCCGTTTTCGATGCAGGCCGCCCCGCTGCGAGACGGCGATGGGGGCGTCATCGGCGCGGTCGCCAGTTGGGCGGATATCCGCAACAACATCGACTACCTTCAGGACCAGGCCGATGTCCTGCGGCGGCTGAAGCAACTGGAAAATGCCGCCTACAACGATCTGCTCACCGGTCTCCCCAACCGCCGCGCCGCCGAAGGGCGTCTCGCCCAGGCGATCAAGCGTTTCGAGGAAGAAGACACCAAATTCGGCCTGCTGATTTTCGATATCGACAACTTCAAGCAGATCAACGATCAGAACGGGCATCCGGTGGGCGATTTCGCCCTTCGCGGCGTGGCGACGGTGCTGCGCAGCGCTCTGCGCGGCAACGACATGCTCTTCCGCTGGGGCGGCGATGAGTTCCTGGCGATTGTCACCGCGGACGATTTTCTGCAGCTCGAAGTGTGCGCGGAGCGGTGCCGCATGCGGGTGCAGGAAAACCGCTGGACCGATGTCGAGAACTGCCCTCCCATCACGATCTCCGTCGGCGGAGCTCTCGCCACCCTTACGGACAACGTCAACACCCTGCTGCAGCGCGCCGACGAACAGCTTTTCCAGGCCAAGACTTCCGGCCGCAACCGGATCCACGTCGCGCGCTGAGCGCCCGCGGGCGGCGGAGAGGCGAGCACCGCCGTTCCTCGTCCCGCGCTCGGCAGCCCGTGCGCACATCCTTCGCGCTACCCTACGGAAATGATTTCTTACCGCGTGGCAAAAGGCGGATTCACATTCGATCTGGACGCCGTACTCGATCTCTACCGGGAATCTACGCTCGGCGAACGCCGGCCCGTTGAGGATCGCGAACGCTGGGAATCCGTTCTGCGAAACTCTAACCTGGTAGTCACCGCCTACGATGGCGATCTCCTGGTGGGCATCTCGCGTTGCGTTACCGATTTCGCGTACGCGACCTATCTCTCCGACCTTGCCGTGCGGCTTTCTCACCAGCGGCGGGGGATCGGCAAGGAACTGATCCGGCTCACGCAGCAGGCGTGCCCGCAAGCGAACATTATCCTCCTCTCCGCCCCCAAGGCCACGGAATACTACCCGCACGTGGGAATGAAGCAGCACCCCTCCGCCTGGACTCTCCCGAGCGGAGAACAACTGCGCTAGCGCGGGCCGCCAATCCACTCGGGCGATACTGGAAGCTATGGCTGGCGATAACGCAGGTTGGGCGCTCGTGACCGGTGCATCGAGCGGCATTGGCATGGAGTTTGCGCGATTGCTCGCGGCGCGCGGGTATGCGGTGGCGCTCAGCGCGCGCCGCAAGGACCGGTTGGAATCGCTCGCCGCCGAGCTCCAGCGGGAGTATCGGGTACGCACCCTCGTCATCGCGTCGGATCTGTCGGAACCCGGCGCTGCCCTCGATCTCTGCCGGGCGATTGCCGCCGAGGGCGTTGAGATTGACGTGCTTGTGAACAACGCCGGGTTCGGGCTTCTGGGCAACTTCGCCGAGACTCCCTGGGAGCGCGAACTCGGGATGATCGATCTCAACGTCCGCGCTCTCGTCGAACTCACCAAGCGGTTTCTGCCGGGGATGGTGGAGCGGGGGCGCGGCCGGGTGCTCAATGTCGCCTCCACCGCCGCCTTCCAGCCCGGTCCGCTGATGGCCGTTTACTTCGCGACCAAGGCCTTCGTCCTCTCGTTTTCGGAAGCGGTCAACGAAGAGCTGCGGGGAACCGGCGTGAACGTGACGACGCTCTGCCCCGGCCCGACGCAATCGGAATTCTTTGAGAAGGCCGAAGCGCAGGACCGGCAGCTCGGCAAAGGGAAGCTGCCAACGGCCCGGCAGGTGGCGGCCTTCGGCATTGCCGCCCTCTTCGAAGGGAAACGCACCGTGGTGTACGGATTCAGGAATCGAATCCTCGCCCTGATGGGCCGCATTGCGCCCCGGGATGCGGTGATTCGGGGAACGCGCCAGGTGCTGGAGCGTTGATGCGCCCGCTCTTCGCGTTTCTGTTCCTGCTGTTTGCGCTCACATCGGGCTGCGCCCGTCGCGATGCAACCCCGCCAACGGAACGCCAGCGCCAGATCGCCCGCTTGCAGGAATTCTCCCAGGAGAAGGGCATGCCGCGCACCGGCAATTTCCGTCGAGCGGACCCTCGCCGCTCCGCGTACTATCTCTGCTATTCCACCGGAAAATGGGAACTGCCGGAAGACTACAACGGGCTTCGTTACAAAGAGAGCAACGAGCACGGCTGCCGGATAGACACTGCGAAGTACGACGTCTATTTCCACCGCGTGGAAGCCGTGGCCATGGTGAACACGCCCGTGACGCAATCGCTTGAAGCGGCCAGCGACGAGCGCGCATTGATGGTGGCCGCGCACGAGGAAGCGCACGAAGATCCTCAGTTGCGCCGGTTCCCAACCGAGGTGGCGGAATCGGCGACCACGCTACTTGGCATTCTCACGGCCGCGGAGTTCGCGATGCGCGAAGGCGATACCGCCACGGCCACCCACCTCTCCGAGGATGCGCGCACATTCAGCCGCAAAGCGGAGGCCGTGAACAAGTTGCACGTGAAGCTGCGCGCGCTCTATGCCGCTCATCAAGCGGGCAAGCGGGGCCGTGCCGAGACCGCCGCCGAAAAGGAGCGGCTGTTCGCGCAGCATGCGAGCGCCTGCAAGACCTTTGGAAACGCCCACAGCATCAATCCATGCCTGCCCGCGAGCAACAACGCGGGGCTTGCGTTCGACCATACCTACACGCGCGCCTATCCCTTGCTCTACGCGCTTTTTGAGGCTTGCCATTCCGATCTCGACGTCTTCCTTAAGACGCTGCGTGAAATCGGCGAGCGACTGAGCGCCAGGGGGCCGCAAGACCGCCGGTTTGCCGAGGCCGAGAGGCGCATTCGCGAGGCGATCGATCGGGGAGGAGCGGCCCGCCCGGCCAAGGCGCCTTAGTGGCAAGAGCCTCTGATACAGTCAAAGGAAAGGGGTATCGGCCCACGATGATGCTTGCTTTCCTGCTTGCCGCCGCATCCATCTTCTCGTTCAACGATTGCGTTCCGGCCCGGTGGCCGTCGGGCGATGCGAAGTCTCTCGCGCTGCTCGAAAAGTCGCCGGTGAACTGCCTGATCGTGGAGAGCGCGGCCTTGAGCCCGGCGTTCGTCTCCGCCGCCCATGCGCGCAAGCTCCATCTGCTTGCCGATGTCTCAAAATCTCCGGATGACGCGGCGAAAGCCCTCGCCGCGGATGTGGATGCGCTGTACCTGGAAGGGACGGCCACTGAATCCGTCGCCGGCCGGCTGCGCACGCTGGCCGCGGCGGCCGGGAAGCGCGTCGCGTGGCTTCCCGACCGCAGCCACATGCCTCTCCGCCAGACCGGAGCGGACGCCCCGGCGGTGCTCGGCAGTTATCAGGGCCTGTGGCCGGGCGTGAAACTCGGCCATGAAGGGGAAGCGGAGGCGGCGCCATCCGGCCCGCCATGGATTGAAACCAACTCCGGTTTCCTGCGCTTCGCGCGCGCCGAAGCCCCAGCGGGTGTCCCGGTATGGATCGCCAACCGCCCGCCGGAAGACCGTGCCGTTCCGCCGGAGCGGTATCTCCAATCCATTGGCGATGCAGCCATGGCGGGCGCGCATTGGGTGCTTTCCTTCGACGGTGCCTTGGCCAAGGGGTTGCTCGCGGGAGACGCGGACGCGCTGAAGACCTGGGATCGCATCAACACCGTGCTTCGCTTCTACCGGCAGCACCGCGATCTCACCGCGCTGCCCGATTACAGCAAGCTCGCCATCGTTCAGGATGTGGATTCCGGCGCGCTGGTTTCGGGCAGTGTGCTCGACATGGTGAGTTCGAAGCACGTGCCTGCCTTCGTTGTGCCTCCCGGCGCGCTGGGCACGGCGGCGATGCCGGAGCTGAAACTGATGCTAAATATCGCGCCCCAATCGCTCACCGAAGAGCAGAAAGCGGCGCTGCGCCAGGAAGCGCGCAAGGGCGTGATGCTGATCAACGGCCCGCCCCAATGGAAGCTCGCCCTGCCGCCCCCCAGCGAGATTACGTTCACCGAAGATCAGATCAAGCAACTCGACGAGGTTTGGAGCGAAATCAATCGCACCCTGGGCCGCGATAATTTCGCCGTCCGCGTATTTGGCGCCCCCGCCATGCTCTCCAATCTGAAAGCCTCGCCGGACGGCGGCAAACTGGCTCTGCTTTTGGTGAATTACTCGGACTACCCGGTGGAGGCGATCACCGTCCACGCGCTTGGAAAATTCGCGAAGGCGACGCTCCTGGTCCCGGAGGGCACGGCGGGCGTGGAACTCTTCGATTTCGAGGACGGATCGGGGGCAGATATCAGCAAGGTGAACGACGTGGCGATTCTGGTCCTGGAGCGGAAGCCCGGATCAGGCGGAGCGAAAACGGAATAGCCCGTCCTTGAGCGAGAGGCCGCGAACGTCGATCTGTTTGACGTCGGCCGTGCCCAGTTTGAGCTGCTCCGCCAACAGAAACTGGTTGTCGCAGGAAGAGAATGCGCCAGTGCGATGGGCGGCGCGGGCGTCATAGCCCATAAGGGTGGTGGCCACGGCATCCGTGTTCACCGCATTCGTGCCCAGAATCAGCAGGCCGGGCTTCACCAAATCCACGTTGCTCACCCAGGGGCCTTCGCCGCCCCGCATCGTCTCCACGCCATCGATGAAGGAGAGCCCGATCGGCAGGGCCGCGTTCAGTTCGGCCACAATGCGCGGAATCCGGTAATGCTGGCTGCGGTCGCTCGCCCGGTTGATCTCGGAAGGCGCGCTTTTCGCGGGCTGCCGGTTCCCGCTGTGGCACACCGTCCCGCGGCCGGTGGTGGGTTTCTCGTTCGGTTCGTCGATGCCGGCGTCGTCGCCATAGATCGAAGCCGGCGTGCAGCCGAAGATATTCTTCATCGAAAGCGTGACGCCCGTCGTGACATGGTCCTTGAGCTTCGCCATGGAAACCAGCACGTCCGTTTCGGCATACACGGGATGCAAGTCGTAGCCGGGGAAAATGTACGCCTTTCCGGGAACCTGGAACCGGGCGTAGCGGCGGGCCGCGGTCACCGGGTTTGGGTTGGCGAGCGCGTTGGTGTTCACGAACTCCACCTTTGGCGCCGCGCTCTGCAGCATGCGCACGTTCCAGCCGGATTCAAGCAGATACTCTTCCAGCGGCCCGCCGGTGCCCCAGCAGCTTTCCACGAAACGAACCCGGCGTGCGCCCGCCTCGGCAATCAGCGTTGCGAGAATTGCGGCGGTTCGCGGATGGGTGTAGTGCGTATTGCCGAGCGGGCGTCCTCGAAATCGAAGTGCGGGGCTCCCGGTTAGGTTGAGCTTGATCGTGACCGTCTTGCCCTTCACAATCGGAGCGAGGCCGCCGATCTGATCGGCCAGCCCGCGGAGGATCGAAGGGAGATTGCCATCGTACGCGTGGCAGCGCGCCACGGCCACGGGCGCGCTCGGCAGGCCGCTTGCACTCGCGCTCCACGCTTCCGTGGGCCAGAGCGCGCCGGCGGCAACGCCCGCGCCAAGGCTGCGCAGCACGTTGCGGCGGGAGCACGGCGCTGCACGGTTTGCGGTTGGAATACCCATCTGTCTAGAAGTGTAGACGATCACGTAGCCGGGCGCACGGCATCCTTTCGCGCGGGACGCTGCGTTCCGCCGCGGCGTCAGGGATAAACCGGCTTCACTTCCATCCCCTCCCGCAGTTCGCGGTCGTAGGTGAGGACGACGGATTCCCCTTCGCTGAGGCCCTTCTCCACCTGCGCCGAAGTCAGGTTCGAAATGCCGGTTTCGATCGGCTGCCAGTGGATCGACGATCCGGACAGCTTCCAAACCCCGTCCACCCCAAGCCGGCGGCGCAGGGCCTGCTTGGGAACCACCAGAGCCTTCGCCACCCGCGCCGTTTCGATCTCCACATTTACGTTCGTTCCCGGCAGCAGTTCGCCGCCCGGGTTATCGATCAGGCAGATCACTTCCCCCACCTGCCGGGTACCGAATGCCTGCACGCGGGAGGGCAGTTGGTTCACCTTTCCGGTCCATTCCCGGTCCGGCTTGGCGTCCCAGCGGATGGTTACCGGCAGCCCGAATTGCAGCTTTCCCAGCTCCGGCTCGTCCACGAAAACGGAGAGCCGCACCGTGCCGAGGTCTCCAACCCGCCCCACCAGGTCCCCAGGGTTTAGCCATGCTCCGGGCTGCACCGCAAATTCATACAGCACGCCGCCGATGGGGCTGCGGACGGTGCGCTGCCCCGCCATGCGCCGTGCCTCGTCCAGCGCCGTGCGGGCAAGCTCCACTGCGGATTCCGCCTCCGCGCTGTCCGCCGGGGACACCATCGTGCCGCGCTGCCGTTCGAGCCCCTCGATGCGCGCGTTGAGCCGCGCCACTTCCGCTTCCTGCCTCCGCAATTCCTCGGGCGCAGCCGCTTTCCGCTCCACCAGCCGCCCTAGGGCTTCGGCTTCCCGTTTCGCGGCCCGCTGTTCCAGCCGGGCGGCTTCGATGCTTGCATCCAGTTCCGCTCTTGCCTTTGGCGGCCCGCCCGCGCGAAGCTGGCGCAGCCGGGCTTCGGCGGAGCGAAGCGTCGCCTCCGCATCGTGAATCCGCGCTTGCGCCTCGCCGGCATCAAATTCCAGCAGGGGCTGCCCGGCTCGCAGCGGGTCGCCTTGCTTCACCTGGATCGTCGCCACCTTCCCGCCCTCGGCGGACCGGATCTCCGCAGTGTGCCGCGGTTCCACCTGCCCGTTCGTGACCAATGTGCTCACCAGGTCTTCCCGGCTGACCTTGCCGAACGGCACGTCCGGCGGCGCGGATCGCAAGAAGCTGAAAAGGGCGATCACGCCCAGCGTCGCCAGCACCAACAGGACAATCCATCGTCTAAGACTCAAGCGGATATCTCCTCGATCCCAATCGGCGTTTCCGAGGCCGACTTCTTGTCAACCATGCCCGTTCAGCGAACCGGTCCCGCGCAATAGTCGAACAGCAGTTGCCATTCCGCCCGCTGGATCTCCAGGGCAGCCCGGTGGTGGCGATGTTCCGGTTCCGGCCCAACGGAATCGCACAGGTCCACGAACCACGCCGCGTCCCACGGCTCCGGCGTCGCCAAGTGGGACCCATGCCGTGCCGCAATCTCGCGGGCCGAATCCGCGAGCGCCGCGTCAATCGGGTGCCTGCCCACCCGCCGGAACCAGTATTTCGCGTTCCACGGGTCCGGTTCCTGGCGGTGGAGAATCGCGTGCCAATATGCGCCCTCCGCGCTATGGATGGCCTGCGAGGCTTGGTGGGATTCCTCCATACACGAAAAATACAGCCACAGCCCGGCGACCGCGGCATCCGGGTGCCGTCCCTTCGCCAGATCTTCCCGGCATTCCCCCTCGTGCAGCCGTCGCGCAGCCTTTTCTGAAGAGCACTTTCCGCGCGCCAAAGGCATCAGCCGCTCGCCGCCGCCGTCCAGGGCGAGCAGGGCCGCCACGGACGCGCCATACCGTGCGGGATCGAAGTGCATATTCGCATCTTAATGCACCCGCATCCTTTACCGGAATTTTGGCGCGCGAACTCATAAGCCGTACCGAGTGTCGCCGGAGCGCTTTGCCGCCGATACGGGTATTCCTGGAACTCATGGAGCCAACAGGCCATTGAAAAACCGCTTCAATCGTGCAATCCTTGCCAAGGGCCATTTGATCGCGCTTGGTTCTCGAAGCGTTTCGAGGCCCCGGAACGTCTCTGATAGTGTTGGTTTCCCTCCTGTCAGGCAACTGCGGAGAGTATGGCAACTTTTTTTATCAAACGCCTTCGGCCCTTCCTGCAAGAGAAGTGTAAATGGTCCCCGATCGGCGGACCTCTCAGCCCACTCAAAGTAAACGACTTCCTGGACGACGGCGAAGTTCTGGCGGACAGCCTGTACCATGCCTGGGCGCTGCTCCGTGAACAATCGAGAGATCTTCGCGTGGGAGACTTGCTGGTTACGGAGAGCGAATCGGTTTTTGTCTGCACGTATTCCGGCTTCGAGGAAGCGGCGTGGCTGCCCGCCGCCGCTCCTGCGCCGGAGGAAAAGGATTCGGGACGAGATGCGGTCGCGTCCCAGGTCGCGGAATCGGAATCCTGACCGGGATTTCCCGCTGGCGAAGGTGAGAGGGTCCCGTTGGATCCTTTGGCAAGGTGGAGAAAAATGGATCTGGCCCATTACAGAGCAAGGGTTTTCAATAGTTACGCATTGGTAACGTATATCCCGGAGCCATTGGGGCGTTTTCTTGACGACCTCAGTTGCTCGCTTGTTCCCGGTTGCCGCTCTCACTCCCACGTCACTGTGCTTCCCCCGCGCCATTTGAGCGGTTCCGTGGAAGAGGCGCTGGAAGTTCTGGCCGCGCAAACCCGTACCATCGCTCCATTTGAATTGCAAATCACGGATATCGAAATTTTTAATGTGACCTCCGTGATCTATGCCAATATCGGCCTTGGGCGCGAACGGCTCCTGGAACTGCACAAGCAACTGAACGTGGGCGCGCTGCACTATGCGGAGCGGTTTGACTTCCATCCGCACGTGACGCTTGCGATTGATACGGAACACGAGGATATCGGCGAGCTTGCCGATGAAGCCCGGAGGCGCTGGCGCGAATACCCCAGCAGCCGCCGCTTTCTGGTGGAGACCTTCAACTTCGTTCACAACGTCGCGGTGAAGGATTGGGAGGAAATCGCCGTCTACGATCTCGTCGGGAACGCGCATACCAGGCAGGAGTGCTAGCGGCGAGCGCGGCGTGCGCGGAACGCCGGGCGCGCCCGCCCGCGCGGTTTCCGCTTCAGTCGCCGAAAAGGCCGATCTGCTCTTCCTTTGGCTTCGTCCGTGCCGCTTTCGCGCCCACCACGGCAAGCACCACCATCTCTTCCAGCGCCACCCGCGGCACAAACAGCCGCTGGATGTTCCCAGAAGAATTCGGCGGTGTCACCTGGAAGCCGTGCTCCTCCACCTGGACGAGATTGTTTGCAAGCAGTCCTTCGGCGAGTTCGCCGTCGCGATACCGCATTCGCACCCAGAGCCCCTCGATTTTCGGCCGGGATTGGAAGGCCTTCAGTTCGGTCTGGCCGCGCGGCGGGTCAAAATCCTTCACGAAAGCCACACTTTTGATCTCGCCGTAGGGCACCCGCTGCGCCACTCCGGAGACGAGAAGAAGCTCCACGGAATCGGGCTGAAGATACGTCGCGAGGTTAACGAATCCGTGGATGGATTCGCGATCAAAGCGACGGACAACGATTTTCTTTCTGGTGGAGGTCAGCAACTGCCACACCCGCCGCTTTGCTTAGGTATTACCAAAATCAGGTATATTGTATCATTGGCTAAATGGGAGCCCCTGTTTCTACAGCGGTAGCGGTGCGCGCGTACCTGGCCTGGTGCCGGGTGGATAAGGGACTCTCCGCGAATACACTTGCTTCCTATGAGTTTGATCTGAAACGGTTTGCCGAATATCTGGCGCATTCCGCTCCATCCGGGGCGGGTGCGCCGGGTTGCGATACCGCCACCGTTCGCGCCTACGTGGATTCGCTTTATGCCGATGGCCTTTCCAGCCGGACCATCGCGCGCCACCTCACCACGCTCAGGAACTACTTCCTTTACTTGGTGCGGGAGGGCCAGATTAGCTGTGACCCCACCGCCGCACTCAACCCTCCCCGCCATTTGAAAAGCCTTCCTCATCTGCTCAGCCGTCAGGATTTGATGCGGCTGCTCGAATCCCCCGATACAGCCAAGCCGCAAGGGCTCCGGGACCGGGCGATGATCGAACTGCTCTACGCCTCCGGTCTGCGCGTCTCGGAGCTGTGCGGGCTCGACTTGGGCGGAGTGGACCTTTCGCTTGGTTTGGCCACCATCACCGGCAAAGGCAACCGCCAGCGCGTGGTGCCGGTGGGACGCCAGGCGACGGCATGGCTGGCAAGTTACATTGCCTCCAGCCGCCCCGCATTACTGAAGAATCGAACGAGCCGTTATTTGTTTGTGAGCGCGAGGGGCACGCGCCTCACCCGACAGGGTTTCTGGAAATTGCTGGTGAATTACGGGAAGCAGGCGGGAATCTTCCGGGGTCTTACCCCGCACGTAATCCGGCACAGTTGCGCCACCCACCTGCTTGAAGGGGGCGCGGATCTGCGCAGCGTGCAGACCATCCTGGGGCACGCGGATATCTCCACCACGCAGATCTATACGCACGTTGTCACGCGCGGCCTTCGTGAGACAATTGACCGGCACCATCCCCGGAATTGACCGCCCCGGCCGCAATCCGGGGGAGATTTGAGTTGAGCTTCGGTAGCGAGAGGAGTTTGTCGAATGGGCGACTACATGTTCATGCTTGAGAGCCACCTGAACCCGGCGCAGAATCGCGTCGTCAAACAGGTTCAGCAGATCGCCGCCGATGCCGGTTTCAACATCTATATCACCGGCGGCGCGATGCGGGATATGATCGGCGGCTTCCCGATCCGGAATCTCGATTTCACCATGGAAGGGAAGACGCTCAAGATCGCCAAGAAGCTCACCGATGGTCTCGACGCCCAACTCGTCCGCTACGACAACACCCGCCACATCGCCCATCTGCTCTTCCCAGGGGACGTCACCGTGCGGATTTCCATGGCGCGAAAGGAGACTTACCCGAAAGCCGGCGGGCCTCCCAAAGTGGCGGCAGCCACCATCCACGAAGATCTCCTGGGCCGCGATTTCACCGTCAACGCCATCGCGCTCTCGCTCAACGCCGCGTCGCTTGGGCTGCTGATCGATCCCGCCAACGGCGTCGCCGACATCGAGCGGCGCGAACTGAGCACGACGTACAACTACAGCCTCTACGACGACCCCGTTCGCATGCTCCGCCTCATTCGCTACAAAATCCGCCTCGGCTATGAAATCTCCGAGAAGACGTTGCGGCAGTTGGAGAATGCGCGGCTCGCCGGGGTCGAAACCATGATTCCCGCCTACAAGCTGCGCACGGAACTGCGTCATATTGCGAATGACCCGAACTGCGCCGCCATCGTCTCGGAACTGGAGGATCGCGGCTTTTACAAGCTCTTCAGCTTCCAGGGCAAGCTTTCTCGTGGCGCGCTCGCCTCCCTGGGCAAGTTCGCGAAGATCCGAGAGATGATGCCGCCCGATCTCGTCTGGGAATGCAACTATCTGCCCGTGTTCCTGAACATCGCCACGGAGGGTTATACGTCCAAACAGAAATCGCGGCTGATCGATGCGCTGGAACTGGAGCCGGAGGATGTGGAAGCTTGGCAAAAGCTTCCGGCCAGCGGCCGCCGCCTGGAGAAAAAGCTCATCGCGCTCCGCGGAACCAAGCCGGAGGATATCTATCTGCTGCTAAGCAAGTCTCCGCCGGAGGACGTGGTGCAGCTCTTCGTGGATTCGAAGAACCGCCTCGCCCAGGACCGGATCCGGAATTTCTTCCAGAAATACCTGTGGGTGGCTCAGGAAATCATGGACCCGGAAGTCGTCGAGAACGGCGGAGAACTCGGCACCCCGAAATTTGAGAAGGTCAAGGCGCAGTTGATTGCGAAGCGGCTGCGGGCGCGGCCCAAGAAGGTCCCTCTCGAAGGGGAATTTGGCCTTCCCGACGACCTCGATGACGAACTCGAAGAGGAAGAGGATGCCCCGGCCCACCAGGCCGCTCGCTAACCCCGTCCTGCGTTCAGCAGCGCCACTCCCGCCAGGATCAGAGCGATCCCGGCGAACTTGTTGCGCGTGAACGGTTCACCGAAAAAGATCCGGGACCAGAGCAGCGTCCAGACGTAGCTCAGCGCCACCATCGGATAAAGGAACGAGAGTTCCCCCTGCCGGATGGCGAGGATGAAGAAGAACGACGAAAGCACATATGTCACGCATCCCAGCAGGATTCGCGGATTGAAAATCATATCCCGAATTCCCCGCTTCACGCGCATGGAGCCGGCCTTCAGCAGCACCGCTCCGAAAGATCCGATAAAGCTGGCGACAATCACCAGCAGGACGCTCGACGTCGTGGCGCTCATGCGGCGGAGGGGTCCTTTCCCAGGCACGCGACGCCCGCCACAATCACCACCACCCCGGCCAGTTTCCAGAACGAGACGCTTTCGTTAAGAAAGAGGATCGATACCGTGGTTACCCAGATGTACGTGAGCGAAATCAGGGGGTAGAGCAGGCTCAGTTGCTCATTCCGCAGTGCATGGACGAACAGCACCATGCTCAGCCCGTAGAGGGCCAGGCCGGAGACGAGCGGCACATTCGTCGCCATTGACCATACGATGGCGTAGAGCGATGCCGTATTCACCGCCTGCGACCCCACTTTCAGCAGCAACTGCGCCGCCGCCCCCAGCACCGTGCAGAAAAGCACCAGTACGATGGCCTTGCGCCGCCGCAGCGTGCCGCTTCCGCCCGCCGCCGGCCCGCGACCCGCGTGCTCCGCGGCGTCTCCCGATGGAAGCGCCTCTGGCATTTCGGCCACTTCCGGTGTTCCAAGATCGCTTCCCAATCCCCCTCCGTTTCGTACCAACGCTAGCATATTCGTCCGGTGCCG
>JBDIBK010000116.1:0-12616 GCA_039812845.1 Bryobacterales bacterium | reverse complement strand
GGCGACGAGCGCGGAGGACGGGACGAAAGCGGCAAGCGCCACGGTGACGCTGCTGCCGCCGGCCAACTCGCCCCCCACCATTCAGGGGGCCTCTCCAAGCAACGGTGCGGGCTGGGCGACGGTGTTCAAGTATGAGTTCGCCGACAGCAACGGTGCGGCGGATATCGCCACGGCGGAGGTGACCTATAGCACCGTGTCCACCGCGCCGTTTGCGAACTCCTGCTGGTTCGTTTCCTCCAAAAGCACGAATGCGGTGAGGCTCTACAACAACGCTGGAACCGGCTTCGTGAGCGGGCAGATTGTGGCCGACACCAGCGGTGGGAATCTGTCAAACTCCCGCTGTTCGCTGGTGGGCGGGAGCCTAAAGGCGTATCCGGCGGGGAACACACTGACGCTGTATCTGGGGATCGGTTTTGCGACGGGAACGGTGCGCAACTACACCACACGGCTGAAGGCGACGGATGCGGCGGGAGCCGCTGCGGGCTATTCGCCCTACGGCACCTGGACGGTTCCGGCGGCGACGGCCCCGCCTTCGAGCCCGGCCGCCTCGGGAAGCGGATCGCCGAGTGCGCAGCTCAACGTCTCCCTGGTGGACCCGAACAACGCAGCGCTCTATGACGTGGATATTGACGATATCCAGACGCTGGTAACCAAGACGGGAGGGGGCGACAATGCGTGCCGCTTCTTCTACTTCGCGCCGGCCGAAATGATTGTGCTGATGGACGACGACGATGTGCATTGGGCCGGGGTTTCCAGGGCGGGGCCGGGCGGAGGAGCGCTCAGCAACGGCAAGTGCATGGTGAACGCCGCCGCGGCGCAGAAGACCTACGACAGCAGCACGAAGCGCTTTGGGATCACCGTGCCGGTGATCGCGCACGGGACCTTCACCGGAACGAAGTATGTCTACGTGGGGGGAAGCGATCTGAGCGGCAACATCGCCAGCATTTCGTGGGTGCATTCCTGGACGACAAATTAGAGGGGGGCGCGATGAGCAAACGGGGAAGCGAATGGCGCGCGTGCGCGCTGGCGGCGGTGGCGGGCCTGGCGTGCGCGACGGCGACGGCCCAGCAGATGGGGGCGACGCTGCGCGGGCGGGTGGTGGATGAGGCGGGCAACGGTGTGTTTGGTGCCGTGGTGCAGCCGGCGCAGGTGGCCACGGAAACGGCGCGTCCGCAAGGGGTGACGGCGCGGGCGCAAACGGAAATCGACGGCAGCTTCACGCTCGAAAACGTCGCGCCGGGCCGCTACCGTTTGTGCGTCCAGAAAGCGGGTTCGGAACTGCTCGACCCTTGCGAATGGGCTGCGGCCGATGCGAAAGAGAGCGCGGCGGTGGAGTTGGAGGTGGGCGGCGAAGATCGGGACGGCATTGTGGCGACAGTGGCGATGGGAGAATTGCTGCGAGTGGCGGTGGAAGATCCCCAGGCGGCGCGGACGCTGCGCACCAAGGACGGCGCGCGGCGGGCGACCGTGCTTTATCTGGCCGTGCGCGGCCCGCGCGGGATGAGGCGGTTGCCCTTGCTGCGCGAGACGCCGGAGGGGGCGGAGTATGCGGCGGCGATCCCAAAGGGCCAGGATGCGGAACTGTTTGTGGCGGGGGTCAATCTGGACATCGCCGCGCAGGAAGACGCGCGCGGCACAGCGACACCCGTGACGGCGCGGGGGAGCGTGATTCCGATTCCGAGGGCGGCGCGAACCGCAAAAGCGGCGGGGGAAGCGCACCTGAGACTGACGGTGACGGCGAAGGCGGAGGCCCCAGAATAGCCCGGGTTCGAGCGGTCTCGACTGCGTGGAATGACTGGTGGACGGCGGATACTATACTTTCATTCGAATTGGCGGGCGGGTGTCGGCATCGATGAATGCCCCTAGCCTGCTCTCCGAGCACAGAATCAACCCTGCGAGGGCGTCGGGTTCCCGGATGATTTAATTGCGTAACCGGCCGACAAGCCGGTTGTTCAGCGGCGTGTCCCAAACGCCATTCATGCTCATCCGAAGATATCGAATGCCCGCACTGTGCTTCGCGCCGGAAATCAGATGGCGGGGGAGGGACCAGAGATTTTCCGCGTGGCGGGGGAATACGTTTCCGCGCGTGGTGGTCACTCCGGTAGCGAAGCCCAATTCCCGCGCATAGCCGAACTCCCGCGCGCGGCACTCCCTGGGGGAGCCGAAGGGGTAGGCGATATGCCGGACGCTGGTTCCCAGCCGCGACTCCAGCTTCGCTTTTGCATCCGCGATTTCCCGGTAACAGGATTCATCGTCGAGCGAAGCCAGGTTGGCGTGGGAAACCGTATGCACTCCGACGGTGACCAGCGGATGGGCGGCCAGGGAGCGCAACTGGTCCCAGGAGAGGAAATCGCGGTCAAGAATCCGCTGCATTGGCAGACCGGCGCTTTCGGCGGCGGCCAGGACGGCACGATGTGTTTCCTCTTTCGGCCCGCTCAGATGGAACAGCGCTTCCACGGCGGCCCGCTTTTCCGGCATCGAGCCGGTTGAGAACACCAGCACACCATGCGAGGGGTGCTCCACCCGAAGCGAGTCCACGGAGAGCAGGAGGGATTGCAGCAGCATCCAGAAGTCGATTCCGATGCGATCCAGAGCGTTGGTGTACGGGAAAAGCGTGTACGGCGCTGCAAACTCTTCGAATACGGGCGCGCCGTGCAGCAGGTTGTCGAGATACCCGTCATCGAGCGTCAGGGCGAGAAAACGTTCGCGGCTTTGGCTCCGCAGCCGGTCCGGAACTTCGTCCAGCGCGACGAAGCGCCACCCCGAGCGGCGCGCAAAGGAGAGGGCCGTTCGGAGCTGGTTGACTCCGATTGCGTGCCCAGGCGTGCAGATCTCCGTGCCTTCGGGCAACACCCGATGGAAGCCAAGAATGCAGCCGGCGCCCGCACGAAAGAACTTGACCAGACGGGAGACCCCGCTGATATCCACCAACTGCACGGCTGACTGCTTCAGCGCCGCATTCATGCGGTCGTTCATCTCGTCCCTTTCGCCTCAATTGGGTGCATCACCTATATAGAGACCCCGCTCAGAGTTCCGCCTCTTACGCACTCTCACGCAGGGAGGGCCAGTCCGGTTTGCGGCGCTCCGCCAAGGCCGCGGCGCCCTCGGCGAAATCGGGATGCCGGAGCCACTCCGAGCATGTTTGCCGCGCCAGAGCACCCGCTTCGCCCCAAGGCATTGCGCGCGTGCGGGCCACAAAGTCCAGCCCCCGCCGGACGAGTTCGCCGCTCGATTCGGCCAGCAGCCGCGCCGTCGCTTCCGCGCGTTCCTCGAGTTCGAACGGGGGCGTCACGGCGTGAATCAGGTTGTATTGCAGCGCTTCGTTCGTGCCGAAAATCCGCCCGCTGAGCGCCAGTTCGGTAGCCCTTCGTTCGCCCACCGCCGCGGCCAGAGAACGAAACGCCGCGAAGGGCCAGTCTCCCATGCGGATTTCCGACAGGCCGAACGTCGTTCCCTGCGCGGCCAGCGCCACGTGGGCGTTGCAGAGGAGCCCCACGCCCGCCGCATGGGCCGCGCCATGCACCTGGCAGACCAGCGGAGTCGTGAGCCTGCTGCCCACGGTGAAGAGTTCCTCGAGAACCGACGCCGCGTCCACGGCGTCTTCGAGCAGCAGTTCCTGTGCGTCTGTTCCGATGCAGAAGGCCGCTCCCGCCCCTTTCAGCAGCACCGCTCCCACGGATGCGTCGCGGTCCGCGTCCCGCAGCGCCTCCGCCAGTTCGCGGCACATCGCGAGCGTCAGCCGGTTGTGCGATGCGGGTGCATTCAGCGTCAACGTCAGCAAACGGCCGCCGCGGTTCTGGAGCAGCGCGGACGAGGGATTTGGATCGCTCAGGGGTTCGGGCATATAAAGAAATCTTAACCTGATGCGGCTAGCGCCGTACCGCCCGCCGGTGCCGCTCCACGTATGCGGCGAGGTGCTTCTTGAACCCTTCCTGAAACACGGCGATGAACGCGGCGTCCTGCCGCAGCGCTTCGCCCTCAATGGAGGCGACGGCCCGCACGTCCCGCGTGCTCGACGTAATGAAGCAGGCATCGGCGCGGCGCAAATCCGCCACGCTCAGCGGGGCCTCGCGCACGGTGTAGCCATCCACGCGAATGGTTTCGAGCAGCAACTGGCGCGTGACGCCCGGCAGGCAGCCTTCCGAAAGCGGGGGCGTTTGCACGTCGTGGCCGAACTTGGCGAACACATTGGCCGAAGTGCACTCGCTCACGCGGCCATGCTCGTTCAGCAGCAGCACTTCGTCGTAACCCTTCTCCTGCGCGCGCTCCAGCCAGCGCAGGTTCATGGCCCAGGAGAGGATCTTGGCGCCCGCGAACTCACAGGCCGCAAAGCGCGCGTGCTCCTGGACGCCAACCGCGATTCCATCCTTCCAATCTTTCAAGGGTGCGCTGAAGGCAATCAGGTCGCTGTCGCGCTCGATGCCGCTTCCTTCCCACATCCCTCCGCGGTTCCTCACCACCACAACGCGCACGGTGGCATCCGGGGCTTCGTTCGCGTCCACCAGCCGATGGAGCCGGGCCTCCATTTCTTCCTTGCCGCACGGCATCGGCACGCCGATCGCCTCCGCGTCCCGCATCATTCGAGCCCAATGCCGGTCATACTCAAAGAGCACTCCGTCCGTTACCCGAAGCGTGCTGAAGACGCCCCATCCGTTCATCAAACCCACCTGTCCGGCGGATAGCCCCTTCTCCGTGTGAGGCAAGATCTGGTCCTGGTGAAGATAGTATCGGTGCATTCTTTCTCGATTGTAATGCCATCACCATGAGCGCGCAGTCTCTCGCGCCACGGCACGCTTTCCGAACGCGGGCCAGTTCTATCCGCTACCCTTATTGGAGAGCGTTCTTGCTTGCCAGATCCGTAAACCGTTATGGCTCTACACAATGAATTGTGCGCGTACGCCGACGTCGCCACCAGCCATTCGAGATCGGTGTTTCTTGGCGGCAGCCCGGAATCGAAAGAAGTGCTTCCCAGTGGCACTCAGCTCTTCCGTTTCGCCCGCTTTGCCAACGCCGCCAGCGCGTGCGAATGGTGGATGCTTTTCGACGATTTCGCCTTGCAGGATCAGCGCGTCATCGGCGGGTTTCGCGCCTTCCTGCACCACTCCGGCTGCCGCATCGATCCGAATGGGCGGTTCGTTCCCGCCGGCGACATTTCGCTGGGCTGCGCCGACCCCGGCTCGCGCCTGGTGCTTGTGCGCTTGAATACCCCGGTCTATGCGTTTATGGGGGCGTCCACGGTGCAGCGGCCGGACCCGGCTGAACCCGGCCTGGCGCAGCGCGGAGGGGAGTTCCGAGTGTGGATTCCCGGTCTGCCGGCTCGCTTCCTGAACGCTGCCGCGCTTCCAGCGCACTTCCTCGCGGTGCCGTCTCTCGCGGAGCGGGAACCGGCCATCGCGGAGCGGGAAACTGGCATCGCGCGCGAGGGTTCGGAATAGAGCGGGCGCGGGCCAGTCACTCCCCGCGGCCGGCGTCTATGGTCGGCTTCCGGGAGCGCCCTTTCGGCCCGGCGGCACGTTTTCCTTGCCGCCGTAAGCTTCGTCCAGCACTTCGACTACATGCAGCACGCGCTGGCCGTGGCCGTGCATCCGCACACCGGCCTGCAACTGCAGCAGACAGCCGGGGTTCGCCGACGCAATGATCTCCGCGCGCGTCCCGTTCACGTTGCCCATCTTCTTTTCGAGCAGCGCCATCGACATATCGGTATGCTGCACGTTGTAGATGCCGGCGCTGCCGCAGCAATGGTCGGCGAACGGCATCTCCGTGAAGGTAAGCCCCGGCACCATCGCCAGCAGACGGCGCGGAGGCAAGGGCAGCTTCTGGCCATGGGTGAGGTGGCAGGAATCCTGGTAGGTCACCGTGGCGGGGAACGCCCGCTCCGGGGGCGTCGGCCCGATCGCCGCCAGGAACTCGTTCACGTCTTTCACTCTTCGGGCGAACTGGCCGGCCGGCGCTGCGTAGGCGGGGTCGTCTTCAAGCAAGTGGCCGTATTCCTTCAGCGCGCAGCCGCAGCCCGCCGTGTTCGTCAGGATCGCGTCAAACCCGTCGGCCGGGACCGCAGCGATATTCGTTGCGGCCAGACGCTGCGCATCCCGCTTGCGGCCGCCATGCACATGCAGCGCGCCGCAGCAGGTCTGGCCCCTCGGCACCACCACCTCGCAGCCGTTCCGCTGCAAGACGCGCACGGTGGCCTCGTGCAGATTCGCGAAGCTCACGTTGGCCATGCAGCCGCCCAGGAACGCCACCCGGTAGCGCCTCTCTCCCATCGCGGGGAAGGTCTTTCCATAGTGCCGGAAGAAGCTCGGCAGGGTCGCGCGCGGGCTGAGCGCGGCCAACTCTTTCAATCGGGGGAAGGCATTCAATAGCCCTGACCGATTCACGACGCCTTCGAGGCCGCTCCGCTGATAGAAATAGAGCGGCGCCGCCAGCACGCGCAGCCAGAACGGGGAGGGCAGCACCCTGCCGAACAGGAAATCGCGCAGCACCCGCTCGAAGAACGGGCGCGGCGTGTGCATCTCAATATCCGCTCGCGCCGCTTCCACCAGGCGTCCGTACGGCACTCCGGAGGGGCAGGCCGTCTCGCACGCGCGGCAGGCCAGGCACAGCTCAATGTGGTTCCGGTAGTTCTCGTCCAGTTCCGCGCGCCCTTCGTTTACCCGAATCATCTGGTAAATGCGCCCGCGCGGGGAATCCATTTCGAGGCCCAGTTCGCGGTAGGTGGGGCAGGCGTTCAAGCACAGCCCACAGTGGACGCAGGTGTCCAGATCCTTGCGCTTCGGCCCGGTAGTTCGCAGCACGGTAAGCCCGTTGTCGCCCGCTTCAGAGCCAGCCATAGAGCCTCCCGCGGTTCACCAGGCCTTGAGGATCGAAGTGCGCCTTCACTTTCCGCATCACGGGGAAATCCGATGGCATCGCCGCGCCTGGCTTTGCTTCCCGAGCCGCCCGCTCCGAGCGGGCTTCGATGGAGGCGCTGAGCAGCGTCACCGTGCGCCCTTGCCGTTCGAGAAAGCGCATCGTTTCGAGCGCCGATTCCGAATCCCGGTACGAAGCGTAAATCACCCCGGACGCGGCCCGCGCCATCACCCGGCCGCCGAGCGAAGCCGCATCGGCAAACAGGCGCGAATGCACCGTGGACAACTGGAGCAGTGCGCCGTCGGCATAACCCGTCACCTGGTGGTGGAACCATTCCCGCAACCGGAGCCAAAGGTAGGGCTCCAATTCGGCGTCCACCGGCTCCGGCAGATCCAGCGCGGCGCGGAGCCGCTCGATCACCGCTGGCGCATTCGCATACCGGATGAGAAGCGCGCTGCCATTGAGCCGCAGCAGTTCGCCGGCGGTGGCGTTCATATAGTCCATGGCGATGGGCTGTGCAAAGCCGCGCAGTGTCCGGTCCCTCACTGACCGGTATTCCGCCTCCGTGCGCCCCTGCACCAGGAACGTTGTGGTTTGCCTCTCGAGCGGAGACACGCGAAAGTTCAAGGTCAGCATCGGGCCCAGCACGCCCCAGCTTCCCACGAACAACTTGTTGAGGTCATAACCGGCGACGTTCTTGGCCACCATGGCGCCCGATTGCACCAGGCGTCCCTGCCAATCGGCGAATTCCACCCCGATCACAAAGTCCCGCGCTGTGCCGTAACCGCGGCGTCGCGGACCGCAGAGGTTCGCCGCCACCACGCCGCCCACGGTGGCGCCGTCGTGGAAGGGAGGGTCGAGAGGCAGCATCTGTCCTTCGGCTTTGAGCGTCCGCGCCAGGTCCGCGAAGGGCATCCCCGCTCCCACGCGGATAGTGAGGTCGCGCGGGTCGTACTCGCCGAGGAAGCTCAGGCCGCTGGTGTCGAACGCGACATCGGCCTCCGCCACCGGGCCCGCAAACCGGAGTTTCGTGTCCGCGCCCCGCACGCGCAGCCGCGCGCCTTCCCGGTAAGCGTTTCCCCAGGCTTGCGCGAACTCGCGCGGCGAAGATGGCGTGCACGTTTCCATGAATGATCCGGCGGCCGGGCGTCCCTTCCTTCCCGCCGGCTGCCTTCCCCGCGAATGCGTCCGTGGCGCGAGGTGCCTTCGCGAGTACGCTCCATCATATCGTGAGCGAGGGCCGCCGCTGCCGCGGAATTCCTCCGTGGGGCGAGGATGCGGATGCCGCTGGATCAGGGCGTCCGTCCTGGCGCGTTCCTCTCTGGCGGCCCCGGCGGCAGGCCAAATCCGTGGGCCTGAAAGAGCGCCCGCGCGGGCGGCCCGATCAGCATTTCGAGAAATTGCCGCCCCTCGGCCCTGTGCCCGCTTGCCGCCACCACGCCGCCCGCCTGCCGGATGGGGGCGTGCTCGCTTTCCGGCACAAGCGTTCCCTTCAGCGGCCGCACCGTCGTCCAGGAACTCACCAGCGCGTCCGCGTTTCCGCTCCCGGCGAATTGCGCCGCCTGCCGCACATTCTCTCCGTAAACGATCTTCGGTTCGAGCTTCGCCCAGATGCCCGCCCGTTCGAGGTAATCCCGCGCCGCCTCCCCGTAGGGGGCATGCGCCGGATTGGCGATCGCAATGCGGCGGATTTCGGGGTCCAGCAACTCGCGGGCCACCCGGATCTGCTTCCCCTTTGCCCAGATTCCGAGCCGGCCCAGCGCATACACCCTCACGGAGTCCGGCAGAATCTTCCCTTCTTTGGCGAGTTCCTCCACGTAAACCGCGTTGGCGGAAAGATACACATCGAACGGCGCGCCCTGCTCGATCTGCCGCGCCAGCATCCCGCTCGACCCGATCACGAAACGGACTTGTTTGCCGGAAGTCTGATGGTAGAGCGCGCTGATTGGCTCAGAAAGGGGGCTCAGGTCCGCGGCCGCCGCCACGGTGAGCGGTTCAGATTGGTTGCCTTCGGGGGGCGGAGCGCAAGATGCTATGAATAGACTCAAGAAAAGCACCGCAGCAGTTGACAACAAGCCACTCATATTCGATAATGGGAAAGGACTAAAACTGATGACGCGAGAGACCGCAATGGCTTCGTTTCGTAAGATGCTCATGTCGCGGCGCCTCCGTGCGTGCCCATGTGCCGATTCTGGGGGTCTCTCCCGGACGCGCCAGGGCCAGTTGGGTTCGTTTCGCAATCTGAGGCAATAACGCCGCAAGACTCTTACGGAGGAAGAACAGGCAATCATGAGCAAGATTATTGGCATTGACCTTGGCACCACCAATTCGGTGGTCGCCGTAATGGAAGGTGGCACGCCCGTCGTCGTCCCGAATCAGGAAGGCGCGCGGACCACGCCGTCGGTGGTGGCGTTCACGAAGAACAACGAGCGCCTCGTGGGACAGGTGGCCAAGCGGCAGGCCGTCACCAATCCGGAGAATACCATCTATTCCATCAAGCGCTTTATGGGCCGCCGCTACAATGAGGTGTCCGAAGAGAGCAAGCTTGTTCCTTACAAGGTGACGGCGGGTGAGAAAGGCGACGCCCGGGTCGAAATTGGCGACAAGAAGCTGGCTCCGCCGGAGATCTCCTCCATGGTGCTCGGCAAACTGAAGGAAGCGGCCGAAGCCTATCTGGGCGAGAAGGTCTCGAAGGCCGTGATCACGGTGCCGGCCTACTTCAACGATGAGCAGCGCCAGGCGACCAAGGACGCCGGGCAGGTGGCCGGTCTCGAAGTGATGCGCATCATCAACGAGCCCACCGCCGCCGCCCTCGCCTACGGGCTCGATAAGAAGACCAACGAAGTGATCGCCGTCTACGACTTTGGCGGCGGCACCTTCGATATCTCCATCCTTGAAGTGGGCGACGGTGTCGTGGAGGTGAAGTCCACCAACGGCGATACGCACCTGGGCGGCGATAACATCGACCATCTCATCATCGACTGGCTGATTTCCGAGTTCAAGCAGAGTGAAGGAATCGATCTCTCCGGCGACCAGATGGCGCTCCAGCGGCTGAAGGAAGCGGCGGAAAAGGCCAAGATCGAGCTTTCCACCACGATGGAGACCGAGATCAACCTCCCCTTCATCACGGCCAACCAGAGCGGCCCGAAGCACCTGCTGCAGAAGATCACGCGCGCCCGTTTTGAGCAGATGATCGATCCGCTGGTGAAGCGTTCGCTCGAGCCCTGCATGCGCGCTCTCTCCGACGCCGGCCTGAAGCCGAGCGACATCCAGGAGGTTGTGCTGGTGGGCGGCTCCACCCGCATCCCGAAGGTGCAGGCCGCAGTGCGCGAGCTCTTCGGCAAGGAGCCGAACAAGACCGTGAACCCGGACGAGGTGGTTGCGGTGGGCGCGGCCGTTCAGGGCGGCGTTCTCGGCGGTGAAGTGAAGGACGTGCTGCTGCTCGACGTCACCCCGCTTTCGCTGGGAATTGAGACGCTGGGCGGCGTGTTCACGAAGCTCATTGAACGCAACACGACCATCCCGACGCGCAAGAGCGAGGTCTTCTCGACGGCCTCCGACAGCCAGACGAGCGTGGAGATCAAGACCTTCCAGGGTGAGCGCTCCATGGCGGCGGACAACCGGCTGCTGGGCGTCTTTCAACTGGTGGGCATCCCGCCGGCGCCCCGCGGGGTCCCGCAGATTGAAGTGACGTTCGACATCGACGCCAACGGCATTCTGCACGTCAGCGCGAAGGACCGCGCCACGAACAACGAGCAGAAGATCACCATCTCCTCCTCCTCCGGCCTTAGCAAGGAAGAAGTGGAGAAGATGGCCAAGGACGCCGAAGCGCATCAGGGCGAGGACCGTCAACGCAAGGAAGAGATCGAAGCGCGCAACCAGCTCGACTCGATGATTTACAACACGGAGAAGATGCTGAACGAGAACCGCTCGAAGCTGGGCGAAACCGAAGTGAAGACCGTGGAAACCGCGCTCACCGCGGCGAAGGACGCCATCAAGGAGGGCGGCCTCGACAAGATCCGCGCGGCCAACGACCAGCTCACCCAGGCCAGCCACAAGCTGGCGGAGGCCATGTATGCGGCCTCCGCGCAGCAGGCGGGGCAGCCGGGGGCGGATCCCCAGGCCGGTGCCGCCAGTGGGGCGTCGGGCGGCGCGGGAGAGAAAAAGGCCGATGAGAACGTCGTGGACGCCGAGTTCGTCGACGTCGAAGACCGCAAGTAAGCGTTCGCAGCGCTTCGATCAGGCAGCGGAGGCGGGCAGCCGCCTGTCTCCGCCGCCGGAATTCAGTGTGAATCATCCTCATGGCTACCGAGAACTATTACGAAACCCTGGGTGTCGAAAAGAAGGCTTCTCAGGAAGAGATCCGGAAGGCGTACAAGCGCCTTGCGCGCAAACACCACCCGGACCTCAACCCGAGCGATAAGGTAGCCGAGGACCGCTTCAAGAAGGTGCAGGAAGCGTACAGCATTCTGAACGACCCCAAAAAGCGGGAAGTGTATGACCAGTACGGGTTCTACTCGGACAACATCCCACCCGGCGGCCCTCCCCCCGGCGGCGGCTACCGCCCCGGCCCCGGAATGGATTTCAACGGTTTCGATTTTGGAGATTTCGCCGGGGCGGCGGGCGGAGGCGCGGGCGCGGGCGGCTTTCCCGGCGGAGACAGCGGCGGTGGCGGCTTCCGCGACCTGTTCGACCAGTTCTTCAAGCGTTCGGGCGGCGGAGCTTCCCGCGCGCCGCGGAAGCAGCCGGGCACGGACCTCGAATATAGCCTCGACATCGACTTTTGGCAGGCGATTCGCGGCGCGCAGGTTCGCCTGACGATCCATCGCCAGGAGCCGTGCGCCACCTGCGGCGGAACCGGGGCGGCGGGAGGGTCCGAGACCATCTGTCCGCAATGCCATGGCGGCGGCACGGTGGAGCAGAACGCGGGCGCGATGCGATTCAAAGTGACGTGCTCGCGCTGCGGAGGCACCGGCCGGTTGCGCAACGAGTGCCCCACCTGCCACGGCGACGGCCGTGTCGCGCGGCAGGACACCGTGGAGGTGCGCATCCCGGCGGGGGCCCGCACGGGTTCGCGCTTGCGCATCAGCGGGAAGGGCAACGCCGGCGCGGCGGGCGGCGCTTCGGGAGACCTTTACATCACCACCCGCGTGCAGCCGCACCCGGTGTTTGACTGGCAGGGCGACGACATTCACGTCAAGCTCCCGATCACGGTGAGCGAGGCCGGCCTGGGCGCGAAGATCGATGTTCCGACGATTGACGGGCGCGCCACGCTGCGCATCCCGCCCGGCACGCAGAACGGCCAGAAGCTGCGCATGCGAGAGAAAGGCGTGATGAATTCGAAGAGCGGGAAGCGCGGCGATGAGATCGTCGAGATCGTCCTCCGGGCTCCCGACACACGGGACGAGAAAGTCCGCGATCTGCTGAAGGAGTTGCAGGCGGCCGACCAGGCCGACCCGCGCGAAGAACTATGGACGAAAGTCTAGCCGCGGCGGTACGATGACATACGCGGCGAAGTGAAAACCATGGCGGCAAGGAAAAAAGCGAAGGCGGCGTACATGATTTCGGCGGTTTCCGAGCAGTACGGAATCCATCCGCAAACCTTGCGCCTGTATGAGCGGGAAGGCCTCCTGTTTCCGTCGCGCTCCGAGGGGAATACGCGCCTCTACACCGACGAAGATTTGGAGCGTCTCGAAGTGATCCTCCAGCTCACCAGGGAATTCGGCGTGAACCTGGCGGGGGTGGAGATCATCCTGAACATGCGGCA
>JBDIBK010000115.1:0-12663 GCA_039812845.1 Bryobacterales bacterium | reverse complement strand
AGGCGCTGGTGCCGCGCTCATTGGCAAAATCGCGCGCGATGTAATAGTAGAACTGACCGTCAAACCCAAGGGAATCGGGGAACTGGTACATCCTCCCGGCGAGCTCCGGCGGCGGGGGAAACTGCGATCCGGCATAGAACAGCATGGTCCAGTTGCCGCCCATGCCCTTCACCACGAACCACTGGAATGCGATAACACAGGCGACACCCAGAACCGCGACGCGGGCCGGAGAATTCCACATTCGAGTAGCATAGCGCTTCGCGATCCGCTTGCATGGTGCATGCCCGCAAAAACGCGCAACAGCCCCGGCTTCCTTCGGTCTAAGCGGCCACCTGCCCGTCATCGCCACGTTTGGCTAACGCGGGCCGCCGCACCTGAATTCGCGCACAGAAAAAGGGCGGCCCACCCTGCGTGAGCCGCCCTGCTTTCGTGAGATTCGCGATGGCCGCGCGGCGCTAGACCGTGCTCGCCACCTGAACACCGGCCTTGTTCTTGCGGATGGCCGCCTGCGCCGCCGCCAGACGGGCGATGGGCACACGATACGGGGAGCAGGATACGTAATCCATGCCCACGTTGTAACAGAAGGCCACGCTCGACGGTTCGCCGCCATGCTCGCCGCAGATGCCCACTTCGAGGTCCGGACGCGCTTCGCGGCCGAGCTTCACGGCTTGCTGCACCAGCAGGCCAACGCCGCCCTGGTCAAGCACGGCAAAGGGATCGGCGGCGAAAATCTTGAGGTCTTCATAGTGCTTTGAAAACTTCATGTAGTCGTCGCGCGAAATGCCCAGCGTCGTCTGCGTCAGGTCGTTCGTGCCGAAGCTGAAGAACTCGGCTTCCTTCGCGATCTGGTCCGCGGTGAGCGCGGCGCGCGGGATCTCGATCATGGTGCCCACCAGGTACTTCAGCTTGCCGCTGAGGCCGGCTTTCCCAATCACTTCCTCCGCCACGTTCACGACGATCGCCTTCTGGTTTTCAAGCTCCTTCACGTTGCCCACCAGCGGGATCATCACCTCGGGGATCACCACCTTGCCCTTCTTGAAGACCTTCACGGCCGCCTCGAAGATCGCCCGCGCCTGCATCTCGGTAATTTCGGGATACGTGATGCCCAGGCGGCAGCCGCGATGCCCCAGCATCGGATTGAACTCGTGCAGCTCTTCCACCCGGTTCAGCAGCGTGGGCAGGTGGGTCTTGAGCGCCTTCGCTTCCACGTTGTAGGTGGCGGCGAGCTCCCGCTTTTCCTTGATGGAGGCGTGCGGCAGTCGGCACAAATCCACCATCAGTTGCTCGCGCTTCGGCAGGAATTCATGCAGCGGCGGATCGAGCGTGCGGATCACCACCGGGTAGCCGTCCATGGTGTTGAACAACTGCTCGAAATCCCGGCGCTGCATCGGCAGCAGCTTGCTGAGCGCCTTCCGGCGGCTCGGCTCGTCCTGCGCCAGAATCATCGCCTGCACGTGCTCCACACGGCCCTCTTCGAAGAACATGTGCTCCGTGCGGCAGAGGCCGATGCCTTCCGCGCCGAACTCGCGCGCCTTCTTCGCGTCCCGCGGGGTTTCCGCGTTCGTGCGCACGTTGAAGCCGCCGCGCGATTCGTCCACCCACGTCATAAACTTCGCGAGGAACCCGGACTTGGTGTCGGGATCCACCGTTGCCGCCTGGCCGACGTAGACATCGCCCGTGGTGCCGTCGATCGAGAGCCAGTCGCCTTCCTTCACCGTGACGGTCTTGCCGTTCACGGTGGTCGTCAGAACGTGCTTCTTCTCGTCCACCTTGAGGCTGCTGGCGCCGACGATGCAGGGCTTGCCCATGCCGCGCGCCACAACGGCTGCGTGGCTCGTGAGGCCGCCCACCATGGTGACGATGCCCTTCGACACGTCCATGCCGTGAATGTCGTCCGGCGAGGTCTCCTTGCGAACGAGAATCAGCGGCGTGTGGCCGGCGAGGTGAACGGCGTGGTCGGAATCGAACACCACCTTGCCCACCGCCGCGCCCGGCGATGCAGCCAAGCCCGTGCCGATGTGCGTCAGGTTCTTGAGCGAACCTTTCTCGAGCAACGGGTGCAGCAGTTGATCGAGCTGATCCGGCTCGACGCGCATCACCGCTTCCTCTTTCGTGATCATGCCCTCTTCGCACATCTCCACCGCAATGCGCACCGCCGCGGGACCGGTCCGCTTGCCGCTGCGGGTCTGCAGCATGTAGAGCTTCTCTTCCTGAACGGTGAACTCGAAATCCTGCATATCGCGGTAGTGCTTCTCGAGGCGCGTGGTGATCTCCACCAGCTCATCGTAAGCGTGCGGCATGATCTCGCGAAGCGCCGCGATTGGCTGCGGCGTGCGGATGCCCGCCACCACGTCCTCGCCCTGCGCATTCATCAGGAATTCGCCATAGAACTTGTGCTCGCCCGTGGCGGGGTTCCGCGTGAAGCCCACGCCCGTCCCGGATGTATCGCCCATGTTGCCGAACACCATCGCCTGAATGTTCACGGCCGTGCCCATATCGTCGGGCAGCTTGTTCATCTTGCGGTAGTAGATCGCCTTGGGCGTGAAGAAGCTTTCGAACACGGCGTCGCGGGAGCGTGTGAGCTGCTCCATCGGATCCTGCGGAAACTCGCGGCCGATCTCCTTCTTGAAGAGCCTCTTGTAGTTCTCCACCACCTGCTTCAGGTCGGCTTCGCTCAGATCCGTATCCAGCTTCGCGCGCGCCTTCCTTTTCTGCTCGTCGAAGATATGGTCGAACTTCTCCATATCGATGTGGAAAGCCACTTCGCCGAACATCTGGATAAACCGGCGGTAGCAATCGTAAGCGAAGCGCCCGTTGCCGGTCTTCGCGGCCAGGCCCGCCGTGGTTTCGTCGTTCAGCCCGAGGTTCAAAATCGTGTTCATCATGCCGGGCATGGAGACGCGCGCGCCGGAGCGGACGCTCAACAGCAGCGGGTTCTTCTTGTCGCCCAGCTTCTGCCCGATTTCGTTCTCAAGCACCTTTAGCTTCGCCACCATCTGCTTGTCGACTTCGGCCGGAACCTTCTTGCCGTTATCGAAATAGAGGTTGCAGACTTCGGTGACCACGGTGAATCCGGGAGGCACCGGCATACCGGCCAGCGCCATCTCGGCCAAGCCCGCTCCCTTGCCGCCAAGGGTGTTCTTCATCTTGCCGTCGCCATCGGTGGTCTTACCGAAGGAATAGACGTATTGCATCATCGCGAATGAATCTCCTTACTTGAAACGAGCGAACATCTGCCGGCGCCCGCATCCTCCGGCTTCTGGCCCCTCCGTCGGGAAGGGGCAATTTCTCACCGGGTGACGATCTCTGAGAAATCGGCGATCGACGAAAGCTCCGTGAGCAACTGGTGTAATAAACCAAGCCGGTTGCGCCTGACTTGTTCTTCGTTGGCGTTCACCAGCACCTGGTCAAAAAATGCGTCCACCGCGGGGCGCAAACTGGCGATCTCCGCCAGCGCTCCGCGGTAATTCCCTTCTTCGCGCATGCGATGGACGCCCGTGCGCACGCGCAAAAACTCTTGATGAAGCGTGCGCTCCGCCGCTTCCGTCAGCAGCTCCGGCTCCACCGCGCCGCCCGCGAATTCCGCCTGCCTCAGGATGTTCTTGATCCGCTTGAAGCTGGCCGCGATGGGCTCGAAATTCTCCGTGGGGCGCACCTCGCGCAGCGCCGCCAGACGGCTGCCCGCATCCTTCAGATCCGCGAAGCCCGCCGCCATCACCGCGTTCACTTCGTCGTAGGCGAAGCCCCGCACATCGCGGAAATAATACCGGACCCGGTCCTTGAAAAATTCGGCGAGGGCCGCATCATCGCCGTGGAAAGCGTCGATCGAGATCGCGGCCTCGGATTCCGCCAGGATGCGCACCACGCCCTGCGCGGCCCGCCGCAGCGCGAACGGATCGCTCGAACCCTTGGGAATCAGACCGATCGAAAAACAGCTCGCCAGCGTGTCCGCCTTGTCGGCCAGAGAAAGCAACTGCCCCAGCAGAGTGGAGGGCATCTCGCCCTCCATGCTCACCGGTTTGTACTGGTCGTAAATCGCCCGCGCCACGCCCTCGGGTTCGCCCTGGTGCCGGGCGTAGAGTCCGCCCACCACCCCCTGCAACTCCGTGAACTCCTTCACAAGTTCCGTGGTGAGGTCGCACTTGGCGAGAAGCGCCGCGCGCTCGGCCTGCGCGACGTCGGCGCCGGCGAGAACCGCCAGCGCGGCTATCCGTTCCTGGGTGCGCTTCGTCTTTTCGAGATAGTTGCCCAGCTTCGCATGGAAGGTGACGGCGCCCAAAGATTCCACCCGTTCGGCGAGCGTCGTCTTCTGATCGAAATCCCAGAAGAAGCGGGCGTCGTTGAAGCGGGCGCGCAGCACCCGTTCGTTGCCGCTCACCACCAGCCCGTCCGGATCGGCCGCCGTGTTCATCACCGCCACAAAGTGCGGTGCCAGCGTGCCGTCCGCGCGATGGACGGCGAAATACTTCTGATGGTGCCGCATCACGGTGATCAGCACTTCTTCCGGCAGGGAGAGATATTCCTCCGCGAAGCTGCCCAGAATGGCTGTCGGGAATTCCGTGATGTAGACCAGCGTTTCGAGCAGTTCCGGGTCGAGAGCAACCTTGACGCCCTTCGCCGCCGCCAACGCTTCCGCACCCTCGACGATGCGCGTGCGCCGCTCGGCCGCCCGCAAAATCACACCGTTCTCGCGCAGCACGCTCTCGTAGTTCGCGTGGGTCACCGCCAGCCCGGTCTTGCCCAGCCGCCGGTGTCCTTCCGTCCGGTTTCCGCTCCGCACGCCTTCAATGGCGAAGGGCAAAACGTTCTCGCCGAGCAGCGCCACCAGCCAGCGAATAGGGCGGATGAAGCGGCTCGTTCCCTTCCCCGCCCACACCATATTCTTCGGGAAGTGAATCGAGAGAATCAGGGCGGGCAGCGCCTCGGCCAGAATGCTCGCCGCGGATGCCCCCTCGGTGCGCTGCGTAAACGCCAGATATTCGCCCTTCGGCGTCATTTCGCGCCGCAGCGAAGCCACATCCGTGTTCATTTTTTTCGCGAACGCGTGGGCGGCCGGGGTCGGCTCCCCGTTCTTGAAGGCGGCGCTCACGGGAGGCCCGGTCACCAGGCTTTCGGTGGCCTCCTGCATCGGGTCGATCCCCTTGGAGCGCACCACCAGCCTGCGCGGCGTGGCGTCGAGTTCCAGCACTTCGTGGGAAAGCCGGTGCTTGGCCAGCAGTTCCGTCAGCAGTTTTTCCAGGTGTTCCAGCGCTCCCGGAATCATCCAGTCCGGGATCTCTTCGGTGCCAATTTCCAGCAGAAAGGGCAGCATCAGGCAGCCACCTCCTTCGCGTTCGCGCCCGGAACCAAATCGCCCGCGGGTGGCCCGAACTGCTGCTCCATCCAGAGGCGCGCCACGTTCACGGCGATCTTGCGCACCCTCCCGATCACCGCCACCCGTTCCGTGACGCTGATCGCGCCGCGGGCATCCAGCAGGTTAAACAGATTGGAGCACTTCAGCACCTGCTCATACGCGCTCAGCACCGGAAAGCGCTTCCGTTCCGGATAGTCCGGGAAAAGGTCGATCAGCCGCTGCGCTTCCGCCTCGTGAATCTCGAACAGTTTCCAGAGCGCCCCGATGTCGGCCATCTCGAAGTTATAGACGGAGCTTTGCAATTCGTCCGCGTGGCGCACGGCCCGGTAGCGGAAGCCCGGCGTCCAGGTGATATCGTAGACGCTCTCCACACCCTGCAGAAACGCCGTCAGGCGTTCGAGCCCGTAGGTGAGTTCCACGGGAATCAGGTCCAGGTCGAACCCGCCGCACTGCTGGAAGTAAGTGAACTGCGTGATCTCCAAACCGTCCAGCATCACCTGCCAGCCGATCCCCCAAGCGCCAAGGGTGGGAGATTCCCAGTTATCCTCTTCAAACTTAATGTCATGCTTTGACAAATCAATGCCAAGCGCTTCCAAACTCTGGAGATACAGCTCCATGATGTCGGTGGGAGTGGGCTTCAGGATCACCTGAAACTGCATGTGCTTGTAGAGGCGATTCGGGTTGTCGCCGTAGCGCCCGTCGGCGGGACGCCGGCTGGGTTGCACGTAGGCGACGTTGTACCGCTCCGGACCCAGCACCCGCAAAAACGTCTCCGGGCACATCGTGCCCGCGCCCACTTCCAGGTCAAACGGTTCCTGGATGATGCAGCCTTTTTCCGCCCAGAATCGCTTCAGGCGAAAGATCAAATCTTGGTAGGAAATCGTTGATGATGAATCCATAACGCAGGATTTCGGACACCTTCGCGCGTCCATCTCAAACCCTCTCCGGCTGGCCCAGGGCGGCTATCGCTCAAAGATTCGGCAGCGCCTCCACCAGCGGAGCGGTAAGCAGCCGCTTCTCGGCATGCATCTCAATTTCGTGGATCAGAAAGCGCCGCAAGTCCGCGTTCGCTCCCTTCCCCCAGGGTTCGGGCCGCACGGCTTCCACCGGTTGGGCAGCCATCTCCCTGGCCAGTGCCATCGAATCCTCGGACACCCGCAGCTCCGGAAGAAACCCCGAGAGCTTCACCGCCCAGAACGCGAAGTAAGCCAGCGATCGCCAGACCGCCCCCTCATTTCGCCCTTCCAGATGGCTCGTAACCGCGAGAATCAGCCGGTAGAACCGGTCGTCCGCCGATGCCGGAGGCAACAGGCATTCGGCCACTTCCGCCATAAAATCCAGCGTAAGCGCCGACGCGTAGTCCCCGGCCAGCGAGAACGGCGAATGGACGATCTCGCACCCGCTCAGCGTCACGAGTTCCCGGTTCTCGCGCTGGTAATACGTCATGCGAGAGCAGCAGAGCCGCTCCAGCCCTGCGCCAAACGGACTCTTCGGTTTGCGGGCGCGCTTGGCCACTCCCCGAAGCTTCCCCTTGTCGCGAGTGAGAAAACTCACTACCAGGTCCGATTCGCCAAACGGGTAGGTCCGAAGCGTAATGGATTCACTGACAATGGCCGCCATAACGGCTTTGGACGCAATTACCAGCCTAACACAGCGGCGGACGGCCAATGCTTTGTGGCGTTTTCGCGGCATCCGCGGGAAGGCTACGCCCTCCCGTCGGCGGAAACGCCTCGTGCCGCAAGGTGCCCTCGCAACGCCTCCACTCCGGTGAAAACCTCCGCATCGATTCCCAACTTCCGCGCGGCCTCAATGTTCTCCGGAAGATCGTCGGTGAAGAACGCCTCTTCCGGTCGCACCCCGGCGGCGGCCAGCGCGTCGTCGTAAATCTTGCGCGCCGGTTTCTGCACTCCCGCCTCGTGCGAAAGCACGTAGTGGTGGAAGTGCCCGAGATGCGCGTAATGGCGCTCCAGAAAGCGGTAATGAATCGCGTTGGTATTCGAAAGAAGCAGGAGCGTGTGTTCACGGGAGAGCGCCCGCAGCAGGCTCTCCGGCACCAGCGTTGGCGGCAGAAAAATGCTGTTCCAAATCTCACAGAAGCGTTCGAACGTCGTGGAAACGCCGGTCAACTCGCAGAAGGCTTCGAAGAACGGCTCATCCTCCACCTGCCCGCATTCGTACCGCCGCACCAGATCCCCGGCTCGCAAACGCTTCGCCATTTCCTCGATCGAGAGCGCGGAAACCGCCTCGAACCCCGCATAGGCTCGCTGGATATCAAAGGGCACAATCACATTGCCGAGGTCGAAAAACAGCGCTCGGGGTGGAATTACGGTTTGCACTTCTCCAGTGTAGCCGCCCCTTTCCCCGGCCTGCTTTCGGCGGGGCACCGCACTTATAGGAAAATGGAAGATGCGGAGCGGGAAGCGCGAAGTCTTCGCCGCTCCGGAAGCACGTTCATCAGACAGACCCATCACCGAAGGACCCATCCCGATGCAGTTCCCCCGGAGGCCCACTTTGTATTCCGTGATCGCCGCGGCGGCCTTGTCCGCCTCCCCCGCCTGGCTGGCCGCTCAGATCGCTTACCCCGCCACGAAGAAGGTGGAGCACATCGACACCTACCACGGGGTGAAAGTCCCGGACCCCTATCGCTGGCTGGAAGACAGCGCATCCGCCGAAACCGCCGCCTGGGTGCAAGCGGAAAACCGGGTGACCGGCGCTTACTTCGCTAAGATCCCTTACCGGGAGGCCGTCCGAAACCGCCTGCGGCAGCTCTACGATTACGCCAGGTATGAAGCTCCCATCCGGCGCGGGGATCAATTCTTCTTCAAGAAGAACGATGGCTTGCAGAACCAGAGTGTCTGGTACGCGCAGAAAGGCATTAGCGGCGAGCCTGAAGTGTTGTTCGACCCGAACAAGCTCTCCCCGGATGGCACCACGCGCCTCGACAGCTTCGTTCTTTCGAAGGACGGAAAGTACGTCGTGCTCGCCCTCTCCGACGGCGGGTCGGACTGGAAGGCCGTCAAGGTGATGGACGTCGCCTCCCGCCAGATGCTTCCCGACGAATTGAAGTGGGTGAAGGTGTCCGAGTTCGCGTGGGCCGGCAACGGATTCTTCTACAGCCGCTATCCCGCGCCGGAGGGCGGAAACATCCTTTCCGCGAAGAACGAAAACCATCAGGTGTTCTTTCACCGCGTGGGCGAACCCCAAAGCAAGGACGCGCTGATTTTCGAAGATCCCGCGAACCCGCAGCGCTTTCACACCGTCACCACCACCGAGGATGAGCGCTACGCAATTCTCAGCGTATCGGACCGCGGGAAGGGCAAGGACGGAAACGCGCTCTACTACAAGGATCTTTCGGCACAAGGCGCGGCCTTCCGGCCCATCGTCAGCGAGATCGGCAACGACATTTATGAAGCCGTGGAGCATGTCGGCGGAAAGCTGCTCATCCGCACCAACGCCAATGCGCCGAACGGCAAAGTGGCCGCGTTCACCATATCCACCGGCTCCTGGGCCGACGTCCTCCCCGAGAAACCGGAACCGCTGCGCGACGTGAAAGCGGCCGCGGGCCGGATCTTCGCCAGCTATCTGAAAGACGTCGCCACCAGGGTCTACCGCTATAGCGTCGCCGGCGCTCTCGAAGCGGAAATCAAGCTCCCCGGTTTGGGCAACGCCGAGGGCTTTGACGGGAATGCCGACGACCGGTTTGTCTTCTACACCTACAGTTCCTTTGACTACCCGCCCACCATCTTCCGCTACGACATCGCCAGCGGCGGGAGTTCCATGTTTCGCGCGCCCGATATCCCCGGCTTCAATCCCCAGCGCTATGAGACGAAGCAGGTTTTCGTCACCAGCAAAGACGGCACGAAGGTTCCGATGTTTCTGGTGCACAAGCGCGGCCTGAAGCTGGATGGAAAGAACCCGGCTCTCATTTACGGCTACGGCGGCTTCAACATCTCCACGAATCCCACCTTCAATTCCATGCGGCTTGCCCTTCTCGAACAGGGCTTCGTCTATGCGTCCGTGAATATGCGGGGCGGCAGCGAGTATGGCGAGGCCTGGCACCAGGGCGGCATGAAGCTCAAGAAGCAGAACGTCTTTGACGACTTCATCGCGGCCGCCGAATGGCTGGTGGCCAACCATTACACCTCGCCCGCGAAACTGGCCTGCCAGGGCGGTTCCAACGGCGGGCTGCTGGTGGGCGCGGTCATCAATCAGAGGCCCGATCTCTTCCGCGCGGCCGTGCCCCAGGTGGGCGTCATGGACATGCTGCGCTTTCACAAGTTCACGATCGGCTGGAACTGGATCGCCGATTACGGCTCAAGCGACAACCCCAGCGAGTTCAAAGCCCTCTACTCCTATTCGCCCTTGCACAATATCCGCGCGGGCGTGAAGTATCCCGCCGTGCTCGTCACCACCGCCGACCACGACGACCGCGTGGTGCCCGCGCACTCCTTCAAGTACATCGCCACCCTGCAGGAGAAGGCCGCGAAGGGGCATCCGGCCCTGATCCGCATCGAAACGAAAAGCGGCCACGGAGCCAGCAACACGGAGAAATCCATCGCGCTGACCGCGGATGTCTACACCTTTCTCTTCCATGAATTGGGGGTTACGCCGTCGTTCGCGGCCAGCCCCGCGCTGAAATAGACTTGTTACGGTGCGGGGCGCGCTTCCGCCGGGAAGCCTTCCCGTATGATGGATGTCAAAGGCAGCGGCAGCGAAGCCACACGCCGGAAAGTCGGGGGTCCATGACAATCTACGAAAAGTTGGAAGCCGCTCTGAAAGAACGGGAAGCCGCCGGGCTGCGCAAGCATGAGCGCATCATCGCCAGTTCCCAGGCGACGGAACTTTTCCTCTCCGGGAACCCCCAGCCCGTGCTGAATTTCTGCGCGAACAATTACCTGGGCCTTGCGAACCACCCGCGCGTGACCGAAGCTGCCCACCATGCGCTGAACGTTTACGGCTACGGCCTCTCCTCCGTGCGCTTCATCTGCGGCACGCAGAAGATCCACAAACAGTTGGAAGAGCGCATCGCCCGCTTTCTCGGGATGGAGGACGCCATCCTCTATTCCTCCTGCTTTGATGCCAACGGCGGCCTGTTCGAGAGCGTCGTCGGCGCGGACGACGTCATCCTGAGCGCCCGCCTCAACCACGCCAGCATCATCGACGGCATTCGCCTCACCAAGTGCCGGCGCCTCCCTTACGACGAACGCAGCCCTGAGGATTTCGAACGCGCGCTCAAGGAATCCCGCGCCGGAGATCCAACGCAGGATCGCGCCGTCTTCGCGATCACCGACGGCGTTTTCAGCATGGATGGCATCCTCGCGCCGCTCGACAAACTGACGCTCCTCGCCCACAAGTACGGCGCTCTGCTTGCCGTCGACGATTGCCACGCGACCGGCTTTATCGGCGAGAACGGCCGCGGCACGGGCGAGCACTTCGGCGTGCAGCCCGATGTCATCACCGGCACGCTCGGCAAGGCGCTCGGCGGCGCCAGCGGCGGCTTCACGGCGGGCCGCAAAGTGCTCATCGAGTGGCTGCGCAACACCTCGCGCCCCTATCTGTTTTCGAACTCCGTTCCCCCGAGCCTCGTGGCGGGCGCGATGGCCGCCATGGACGTCGTGGAATCGGACGAGGGCGCGGAACTGCGCGCACAGCTCCAGGCGAACACCCAGCTCTTCCGCTCCAGCATGCGCCATGTGGGCTTCGACGTGCCGGAAGGCACGCACCCCATCGCGCCGGTCATGCTCGGCGATGCGCGCCTCGCCTCCCGGATGGCGGAGCGCTTGCTCGAACTCGGCGTCTACGTGATCGGCTTCAGCTTCCCCGTCGTCCCGAAAGGCGCGGCGCGGATTCGCGTGCAGTTGTGCGCCGCCCACACCAGGGAGCAGGTGGACCGTTGCGTGGAAGCCTTCTCCATCGCCGGCCGCGAAGAGGGAATTCTGGGCGGCGAAGCGGATGTCCCGGCCAGCGCCCTCGCGGCAAAGCCGCGCCGCACCATGAAGGCCTGGGTCTACCGAAAGGAAGCCACCGCCGAGGGGCCGCACATCGAACTGGCGGAAGTGCCCATGCCCCGCCCGATGCCCGGAGAGCTGCTGGTGAAGGTCCGCTGCGTCTCCGTCTGCGGCACCGATGAAGACCTCTTTCGCGGCAAGTTCCCGCACGTGCAGGAAGGCATTGTGCCCGGCCACGAACTCTTCGGCGAGATTGTCGACGTGGGCTCGAATGTCCGCGGCTACAAGCTCGGCCAGCGCGTGGTTGCGGAGAGCCATTACATCATGCCCGGCTACCCCGAAGAGGGCATCATCGGCCTCTGGGGGCCCAGCGTCAACGGCGAGTATCTGCGCCCCCTGAATGGCGGCTACGCGGAGTACGCCACCATTCCCACATACTGCGCGCATGTCGTGCCAAAGGTGCTCAGTGAGCCGGACTTCTTCCCCTCGCTGCTCGAAGGCGTGGGCAACGATTGTCTGGTAGCGAAGTACCTTTTCGATAACAGCCTGCTCGGTTCGGTGGGCATCGTGGGCTGCGGCTATCACGGCCTCATGACACAGTTGTTCGCCAAGAATTTCGGCGTCAAGAAGCTGGCGGCGTTTGAGATCGATCCGGGCCGGCTGGAACGCGCGAAGACCTTTGGCGCGGACGCCGTTTTCAATTCCGCCTCCCCCACGCTCGCCGCGGACGTGGCGGAATTCACCGGCGGCCCGGGCTTCGACGCCATCATCGACATCGCCGGCGGCTCCCGCAAGGTGCTCGATCAATGCCTGAGCATGGTGAAAGACGGCGGCACCCTCGTGCTCTTCGGCCTCTACGGAGACCCCACCGTCACCCTCAATGGCTACACCATCAACGACATCATCTTCCACATGCGCGAGTTCACCGTGGAGCATCAGGGCAAAACCATTCACGTGCGCGGCATCACCGGCCGCGAAGGCATCTGGCCCTACCTCATCGATACCGTGGCCACGTCGCCGGAAATCCAGCGCAAGATCATGAGCCTGGTGACCGTGAAAGGAACCCTCGAACAACTGGGCGCGGACACCGCCTCGCTCGACCCGAAGAAGACCATCAAGCGCGCCTATCTGCCGTTCGCTGCGCAGCGCTCGGACAGCACGGCGTAGCGGCTGCCTCGATCGCACGAATCGCATGGCGAAACGAGTTCCCCTTGTGGTCTGATGATACGGATGGAAATTGCTGCATCCTCGCTGTCTTCGAACGTCGCCATTTCCGTGGTGCTCATCGTTCCGAACCGGCGCGAAACCGTCTTGCGCACGCTCGATTGTCTGCGCGCGCAAACCGCCAGGGACCGCATGGAG
>JBDIBK010000114.1:0-12681 GCA_039812845.1 Bryobacterales bacterium | reverse complement strand
GGTTTTCATACTGCCCGAGGCTGCCGTTCTGCGCCCATCGGCTGTTGCCTACCACCACAAAGCGCCCGGCGGATGGCGCATTGGCGGCGGGCTTGGCGGCATCCGGCGCGGGCGGTGCGGCGGACTTCAGCGTACCGGCCGCAGCCATCACGAACGGACCCTTGGGCAGCTTCGAGAGATCGATCTCCTTCCCTTCTCCGCCCAGCGAGTCCGTGGACATCGCTCCAGCGGGCGAAGAAAACAGCGGCGTCACATCGGCGGTCTTCGATTCGACAATCCGCAGCGCCCGCGCCTCGGGGAAAAGCGTGAGGTTGTCGCCGAGCGTGCTCGTGATCGGGTGGCGGTCGTACTCACTCACGGCGATCGTCAGCGGGCCGAATCGCAGCGATTCGAGGTTTCGCGGGGCAATCAGCCAGTTCTTCTCGAGTTCCACGCCCCAGCCGGCCAGCACCTTGGCCAGTTCCTCATTGGCGGCGGTGGAAAGCCCCTGCACCACCCCCGGCGGATCCAGCAGGAACAGCGCCGCATTTCCGGCCTCCACGTAAGCGCGGATGGCCGCCACCACGGGAGAAGGATAGTCCGTGCGCGGGCCGGCCACGATCAGAACCGAGCAGCCGGCGTGACCCTCGGCGGTCTGCAGAGCCGACGTGGCATCCGCGAGAGACACCGGGCGAATCTCGTAGCTCGAAGCCTTCAGCAGCACCGGCAGGTTGCTAAATCCGTCGGCTTCGCGCGTTTCGAGAGAGGGCTCTCCGCTGCCTTGCAGCACGCAGACCGTGCGGCTGCCTTCTCGCGTGAGCCGGATCATCGCGCGCGTAATCTCTTCTTCGCTTAACGAAGCCGCGCGTTCAAAGCGCTGGCCCATGGAAAGCACCACTTCCCCGGCCGCGGTCACGCCGGCGGCGCGCGCTTCCAGGGGCTTCTGGTCCATATCCACATAGTCAACGTGGATCTTGCCGTTCAACTCGGCGTAGCGCGAGAGCAATTCCTTAGCCGGCTCCGCGCCGCCAGTGCCGTAAAAGTATCGCAGAGAGACGTCCCCTGGCAGAGAGTCCGCCACCTTGCGGGATTGATCGGAGAGCGTCAGACGCCCGGTCGACGTGGAATCGTAGCTCTTGTTGAAGCGATTCGTGAGATAGTTCACTCCGCCGAGCAGCAGCAGCACGACGACGACGTAAACGACGAGATATGCGCCGTACCGATTCTGGCGGGATTCACGCCAGTATCTGTCGAGAAAGGATCTATTCCCCGCTGGCATTAGGACCTCCACCTCAGCGATTCGAGGGAGCGTACGGAGAGGAAGAGAAAGAAGAAAGTGAATGTCGCGAAGAACACGACATCTTTCGCCTGCAGCAACCCGCGCGAAAAATCATTGAAATGCGATATCAGCGAGAGATAGCCGATCACTTCCGCCCAGGCGCCGCTGCTGAACACGGTGACCGCATCGGCGATCCAGAGCGCGAGGCAGGCGAAGAAAGTCACCGCCACGGCGATGATCTGGTTGCGCGTGGTGGTGGAAACGAAAGTGCCCAAAGCCAGCGTGGCGCAGCCCGTCAGAAACAGCCCAAGATACGCCACCAGAATCGGTTTCCATTCCGGATTGCTGAAATAGAGAAGGATCGCGAAATTAAGCGACGACACCACCAGCATGGCGGCGTAGAACGCGACCGCCGCCAGCCACTTGCCGAGCACAATCTCGTAATCGCGGACGGGCGAGGTCAGCAACAACTCGATCGTGCCGGTGCGTTTCTCTTCCGCGAAAAGGCGCATGGTAATCATGGGAACCAGAAAGAGCCCGATCGTGTTGATGGTGCCCATGAGCCGGGCAATCAGCGTCTCATGAAGGTCGAGAGAGACGTTGCCGCCCATCTGCCCTTGGGCCAGCACGTAGCGAATGAAACTCTCCACGCTCACCGTGAAGAAGATGCCGAAAACCAGTGCGAAAATCGCCAGCACAATGTAGGCGATCGGGGAAACGAAATAGCTGCGAAGCTCCTTCGCTGCAATGGAAATAATGTTTCTCATTGGATTTCCATCCCCCCGGCGGAAGCCCCCGGCAAATGGGATGCGTCCAGTCCCGCACCCGCTCCGGTGACCTCCAGGAAGACTTCCTCCAGGCTATAGGTAATCGACTTCATCTCGTAAAGCTGCCAGCCGTGGCCTAGGATAGCGGCGGCGACGGAGGAGCGGATTTGCCGCCCCGGTTCGGCCTCCAATTCGAACTGGAGACGCCCGTCCTGTCGCCCCTTGTACCGCGCCCGCGCCACACCGGGGATCGCCGCCAGAACGGGTTCGGCGTTGTGCGCCTCAAGCGTCGCGCCCTCGGCAAGAAACTCAACCGCGATGGCATCCGCCCCTCGCAGGCGGTTGCGCAGATTGGCCACGGAATCCGTGGCCACCAGCCGGCCCTTGTTGATGATGATCACTTCCTCGCACACCTGTTCCACTTCCGGCAGGATGTGCGTGCTGAGGATTACCGTATGGTCGCCTGCAAGTTCCCGGATCAGGTCCCTGGTTTCGAGAATCTGCTTGGGATCGAGGCCCGATGTGGGTTCGTCAAGAATGAGCAATTGAGGGTCGTGCAGCAGCGCCTGCGCCAGGCCCACCCGCTGCCGGTAACCCTTCGACAGCTTCGAAATGAGCTTGTCCCGCACGTCGAGCAGGGCGCAGCGCTTCATCGCGTGCTCCACCTGGCCCAAGACCTTCTTCGCGGGCACGCCCTTAATCTCACTCACGAAACGAAGGTAGCCTTCCACCGGCATGTCCGGGTAGAGCGGGGGCGTTTCCGGAAGATAGCCGACAGCGCGCTTGACGGCCAGCGGATCCTCCAGCGCGTCGTGGCCCGCGATGCTCACGCTGCCCCTCGAAGGCGGCAGAAAGCAGGTAAGCACCCGCATCGTGGTGGTCTTTCCAGCGCCGTTGGGGCCAAGAAAGCCGACAATCCGGCCCGGTTCCACATGAAAACTGATGTCGTCGACGGCGGTGAACCCGCCATAACGTTTGCTCAGGTTCTGAACGTCAATCATGGTTGGATGCTTGCTTGTTTCGCGGGGAACCGCGGGACCACGCGAAGGATCGTGTGCTGGCCCCCCGTGGACCATTCTACTCTTCCGCTCTCCGCGAGGCGGCAACACCCCAGGCTGGCCCGTCCCTCCTGGCCGTCCGTCCGCCTAAAAGCCGATGATCTGAAAGCCGCTGTCCACGTAGATCACATTGCCCGTGACGCCGCGGGAAAGGTCGCTGGCCAGGAAGGCGGCCGTATCGCCCACTTCGTTCTGCGTCGTATTGCGGCGCAGGGGCGATCGTTCCGCCACGTGGTCCAGGATGATCTTGATATCGCCAATCGCACGGGCAGCGGCGGTCTTGATGGGGCCGGCGGAAATCGCGTTCACACGAATCCCCTTCACGCCCACCTCCGTGGCCATATAGCGCACAGTGGATTCAAGCGCCGCCTTCGCCACGCCCATGACGTTGTAGTTGGGTACGGAACGGACGGCGCCCAGATAGCTGAGCGTCATGATGGATCCGCCTTCCGTCATCAGTGGCAACAAGGCACGGGAGACCGACACCAGCGAGTACACCGAAACTTCGTGCGCGAGCAGAAAGCCGTCCCGCGACGTTTCCAGGAATGGCCTGCCGAGATCCTCCCGATTGGCGAATGCAATCGAATGCACCACGGTGTGAAGCGGTTTGCCATCCGCGGAAAGCTCTTCCACCAGCTTCGCCACCTCGTCGTCCTTGGTGACGTCGCACGCAAGCAGCTTCGCCGCGTTCAGTTCCTGGGCCAGGTCTTCCACGGCTTTCAACTGCCGCTCGCCTTGATAAGTAAGGATGAGTTCCGCGCCTTCCCGGCTAAAGGATTCGGCGATCCCAGCGGCGATACTCCATCGATTTGCTAGGCCCAGAATGACGGCGCGCTTGCCTTCCAGTAGATTTGGCATGAATTCTTGAGTTTAGCGCAGCCGGAGGGCTGGTAGAAGAACCGTTTCTGGAATAAAGTGTAGGCACCGGGCTTTGACGCGATTCGGCGAGGCTGCATGCAGGTTCTCTAATAGACCGTGCCGATGTCCGGATTGAAACACGTGCGCTAACGCCCGAACTCAGAGCATTATGGACCCGTTCTCGCTTCTCCGCTCCGCGGCCTGTTCGATTCTGGCCCTTTGCCTCGCGGCGTCCGCCTCCTCCGCGCCGCAGGAGATGGTGCAGCCCGCCGAAAACACGGGGGTAAACATCCCGGTTTCCGACCTCGCGATTTTCGAAGCGGGCATTCCGCGAAGCGATCTGCGCTGCAAAGTGGAGCGCTCCGATGCCGTGCTCGGCTTCGATATGAATTTCCACGCCGGCTACCATGTGGAGCTGCCCCTTTCGGAAATGGGCGACGGCGATAACATCCTGAGCGTGCTCTTTCGCGTTTTTCCGGTGGATCAGCCCAGGGAAAAGCGGTATTTCTCTCAGCGCTTCCGCGTGCCGGATTTTCCGGAAGTGGCGGAGGGCGAGACGGCGAAAGGCAGCGCGTACCTGGAAGGCAGTGTGCTGGCCGGTCCTGGGAAATACAAGGTGGACTGGCTGATGCGCGATCGCCGGGAGAGGGTGTGCGCCTCTTCCTGGACCTTTGAGGTGCAGCCGTACACAAAGGAGGAAGCGCTGCCGATTACGCTCACTCCCGGTGTTGTGCGGGCTCCGCCAGCGCATCCTTTTCAGGACTTCCATGACCAGCGTGTACCGAAAGATGCGAGCCGTGCGTCACTCCATGTGAAGCTGCTGGTTAACTTTGCGCCCTTGAATTCGAAGTCCGCGGTGCTTCAGCCTGTGGACTTGGCCGCGCTCCTCTCGATCGTGAAGAGCGTTTCGCGGGATGATCGGGTGGGACAGATTTCGCTGGTTGCATTCAACGTGCGGGAGCAAAGGGTTCTGTATCGTCAGACAGCTGTGGATCATGTCGATTACGAAGCCATCGGGAAGGCCATCGATTCCTTGCAGCAGGGAACCATTCGCTACAGCCTGCTGGCCGACAAGAACAGCGACACCCGCTTCTTGACGAATCTGATTACGACGGAGATGTCCAGCGAGAGCCCACTGGACGCGATGGTATTTGTGGGGCCGAAGGTGCTGCTTGATGAAAACCCGCCGGTGGACTTGTTGAGCGATGCGGGCCATGTGGAGTTCCCGTTGTTTTACGTGAACTACAATCTGAACCCCAGGGAGAACCCATGGCGCGATGCGATCGGGTCCGCGGTAAAGTATTTTCGGGGTGCCGAGTTCACCGTCTATCGCCCGCGGGATCTTTATCAGGCGTTGCGTAAAATGTTCACGGAGATTGAAGATTACCGGGCCAGGAAACTGGCACCGCCTCCAACCATAGGCCAATGAAACTCTTCGCTCAAACGATTTCCATTGTCCTGTTCGCGCTGTTGACGTGTGCGCCCGCGTTCTCGCAGCACGGCCAGGATATGAAGAAGAGCCTTGCCCCTTACGTCACCAGCCCGCACAACGTTGTGGAGCGAATGCTGGAGCTCTGCGGTGTCGATGGTTCCAAAACGGTTTACGATCTCGGCTGCGGAGATGGGCGGATTCTCGTCGCGGCCGCAAAGAAACATGGGGCCCACGCGGTGGGAGTGGAGCTTTCGCCGAAGTGGGCGCAGGTGGCCACCGATTCGGCCGTTGCCGCGGGCGTTCAGGACCGGGTCCGCGTGCTGCAGCAGGACATGATGGACGCAGATCTGTCAGGCGCGGATGTCGTGACGCTTTACCTGATCAGCGAAGCCAATCTCCGTCTGCGCCCGAAGCTGGAAAAGGAGTTGCGTCCAGGCGCCTGCGTCGTTTCCCACGATTTTGAAATTGAAGGATGGAAACCGCGCAAGGTGGAGAAAATCATGGTTTATCAGCGAACGCACTCCATCTACGTGTATCGGATCTCCGCGAAGAAGTAGGCGTGTCTTTCACCGGTCAGAATCCCCCTCCTTTCCCTCCTCTCTTGAGATCCAGCGTCCTCGGTCTATCGCACACTCAGCTTCACCGCCGCGACTGGCTCAGAGCCATGATGGCGACGCTGGCGCATGCGGGTGTGGCATCCGCGATCGCGCAGCCTCCCGCAAAGAACGCCCCTCCCACCCCGCAAGCGCCGGATGCCGCCTCGCCCCGCACCAAAGAACTCGTCTCGCGAATGAGCCTGGAGATCCCGCCCCCCATCGAGGTGGCCCACAGCATCTCCTACCGCCTCAGCACCCGCGCGGATGCGGACCAGCGCCGCCTGGATATCTATCGCAACATGAGTTCGGGCAAGAATCCGGTGGTGATTTTTGTTCATGGAGGCGCGTGGCGCAATGGCCACCGCCGTCAGTACATTCCGCTCGGCGTGTGTCTTGCGCTCAATCGCATTACGGCCGTCATTCCTAACTATTCCCAGGCGCCCGGCTACCGCTTCCCTGAACCGGAGCGGGACATCGCCGCCGTGGTCAATTGGGTGCGCGACAACATGAGCGGTTTCGGCGGAGATCCCGGCAAGATCTTTCTTGCCGGACACTCAACCGGCGTGCAGATTGCCGCTCTGGTGGCCCTGGATCCTCGCTACCTTCGCTTCCATTCCCTGCCGCCCTCCGTAATCCGGGGCGTCATTGCCATTAGCGGAATTTACGAAGTGCCGGCCGGCTTTGAATACGCCTTCGCCACGGATAAGGATCGCCTCAACGCCTCCCCCGCGCGCTTCGTCCGGGACGGTGCGCCGCCGTTCCTGGTCGTCCGCGGGGGGCACGATGCGAAATTGGTGCTGCGGCAAACCGGCCCCTTCGCGGAAAACCTCGGGAAGCACGGCGTGAGCGTGGAAACCGAAGTCTACCCGGAGGAAGATCACAACTCGATCATCGCCCTCGCAAGCATCCGGAAATCGCCCCTTCTCGAACGCATCATTCGCTTTGTGCAAGATCACTCTTGACGGTTTCTCCGCTCGCCTCACGCAGCAAGGAAACATCGAAAGCCGGAGGGTTGCGCGTGAGATTCACGCCGAAAAAGAAATTGCCTCTATCGGAGTTCATCAAAATAGCGCGCGACCATGGGAAGCGTGGCCTCGGCGATGTAAACGCTGGTTTCCTTGGCCAGGCAGACCGCATAGCACGGCTTTCCATCGCGGAGCATCACCGCCAGATCGAAGCCGGGCAAGGGCGACAATGTGATGCGCTCGCCTTCCTCGCCGCGCACGCCAATCCGGGCAAGTATGGCCGATAAGCCGGAAAGCGCTTTCTCCGCGAACGCAACCCGTTCATCCGGCCCATCGCTCGCGCGCTCCATAAACTGCCACTTCCCTTGCTTCTCCACCAGCACCGCGCGCACGCGAAAATCGAGGCCATCAAGAAACCGCCGCAGAGGATCGTCGTGATAAGGCTCCTCGGAAACCGGTGCGGCCTCCCGGTTCCGGAAGCCCCGCGTAATCGGAATCACTTTCGCACCCTTGTTTGAACTCGACATGTCGGGTGAAGCACTCGCTGCTGGGAATTTTGGCAGGAGTGGGCGTTGCCGCGCAAGGTCCTCGAACAAATGTTGCCCCGTGCCTCAACGCCCACCCTCCGCCCCGTATAATAAGAGCTTGGACCTCGAAAAGACCATTCTGCGCAAGGTTGGCGAAGCCATCGCGAAATTCGAAATGATTCGCGATGGCGACCGCATTGCCGTGGGCGTATCCGGGGGCAAAGACTCAATCACTTTGCTCGAATCCCTGTTGCTCCTTCAGAAACGCGCGCCGATCCGCTTCAGCGTGGAAGCCTTCACGGTGGAGCAGGGCAAGTTTATGAGCCCCATTGGGCCGGTGGGCGAGCATCTGCGGCAATCCGGGATCTCCTGGCGCTGCTTCGAAGACCGGCCATCGCTCAAGCTGCTTGAGGACGACCCCACGCACGGTTGCGACCAATGCAGCCGCTTCCGCCGGCGAGCCGTTTACGAAATCGCCCGGGAACTCGATTGCAACGTCGTTGCCTTGGGCCACACCGCCGACGATTTCTGCGAATCGCTGCTGAGAAACGCAATGTTCACAGGCAAGCTGAGCGCGCTTCCCCCGGTGACGTATTCTCGTAAAGGGGAGTTCCGCTTGATTCGGCCCCTGGTGTATGTGACGGAAGATCTCACCCGGCGTTGGGTGCAAGACCGCTGCACCCCGGTGATCCCCTGCGGGTGTTCGCAGAAGACGGGCACGGTGCGGCGTTCCTTGCGCGATTATCTTGCGGAACTCGAACAGGACCACCCCTTCATTAAGGAAACCTTGATCGCCGCCATGGGCAATCTGGATCCGGATCGGCTTCTCGATCCGCGCTTTCAGGGCCAGAGCGAGGATGCTCCGGAAGCGTTTCCGATTCTAACCGGGATGTAAGCCTTGACCGATGCTGAGAAAAGTTCAGGTTGCCGGTTCATGACGGCCCCCGCGACACCGGGTGCAGGATCGCCGGCCGAAAGGATCTAACAACGCATGTGCGCTCTTCGATTTATCCCGCGCGAAGAGAAGTTTTTCGAGTATTTCGGCGAGCAATCGCGGATCTTGCGCGAGGCGGCTCAACTGCTCTCCGACGGCTTGAGAGACGGCCGTGAGACGATGATCCGCAATGCGAAGACGATCTACGATCTCGAGCGGCAGGGAGATATCGTCTACCGCGAGGTTTACGAAAAGCTCCGCAAGACCTTTATCACTCCCTTCGACCCGGAAGATATTTACACGCTCTCCTCGAAACTGGAGGACGCGATCGACGGCACGGACGAAGTGGCGCGCCGCATTGTCGCCTATGAACCCAGCCACGTCTCCCCCGGCATGACTTCGCTATGCGAACTGCTGCTGCGCTCCGCCCATGAACTGGAGAAGGCGATTCAGTTGCTCAAGTCGGGCGGCGACGTGCAGCCCCACTGCCAGACTGTCCGCACTCTCGAAGAGGAATCCGACAAAGCCATGCTTGACGGGCTCGTCGATCTCTTCACCCGCGAGAACAACGCCACCGAGGTCATCAAGGTCAAGGACATCATCCAACTGCTCGAAGACACGATCGACTTCTGCGACGATGTTGGCGACATTATGACCAATATGGTGGTGAAAAACAGCTAGACTACGCCGTATCAGGAAGCAGATTCAGTTCATGAGCCCAGAAATGATCCTGCTGATCGTCATTGTGGCGGCGGCGCTTCTTTTCGACTTCTTCAATGGATTCAACGATGCCGCCAATTCCATCGCCACCATCGTTGCCACCCGAGTGCTCAGCCCGCTTCAGGCCGTAATCTGGGCGGCATTCTTCAACTTCGCGGCGTTCTTTCTGGTGGGCACCAGCGTTGCCAAGACGGTCGGCGGCGACATGGTGAATCTGGAGTATGTCACGCCCATCACCGTGCTCGCGGGGCTTGTATCCTCGGCCGCCTGGCTTTGGGGCAGTTCGCACATGGGCCTTCCCATCAGCGCAACGCACGCCCTCATCGGCGGTTACGCCGGCGCCGCCATGGCCCGCGTGATTCACCTGAAAGGCTGGGCCTCCGCCTTTGACGCCCTGCGCCCCCACGGCTGGACCCTGCCGCTCATTTTCGTTGTCCTTTCTCCGCTCCTTGGCATGGTGCTCTCGTATCTGCTGATGATCGCCATCCACTGGATATTCCGTCATTCCAGCCCCGCGAAAATGGATAAGTGGTTTCGGAGTTTGCAGTTGCTGTCGTCGGCGATTTTCAGCCTCTCCCACGGCTCGAACGACGCCCAAAAGACCATGGGCATCATCACCGGGGCGCTTGTGGCCGCGAAAGTCCAGGGCAGCATCGACGAAGGCATCCCCACCTGGGTAGTGCTCAGCGCCTATACAGCGATTGCCCTCGGCACCGCGAGCGGCGGCTGGAAGGTGATTGAGACCATGGGCCACCGCATCACGAAACTCAAGCCTCGCAGCGGATTCGCGGCGGAGACGGCCGGTGCGCTCAGTGTCTTTCTGGCAACCGGGCTGGGCGTCCCGGCCAGCACCACGCACACCATCGCCGGGGCCATTGCCGGGGTCGGCAGCTTCCACAGGCCCAAAGCGGTGCGCTGGCGCTTGGCCAACGATATCGTGGGCGCCTGGATTCTTACTTTTCCATTGACGGCCGCCGCCGCCGCGTTGATTTACACCGCGGTGTGGCTCTTCGTGCCGAATGCTTAGCCCTTGCCTCCGGTGAACCGGCTAAGCCCTTGTGGTTGGCTCAATCTGGCGCATCTGCCAGATTTGAAGCGGCTCCGCCAGATAGTCCTCCACCACCGTCTTGAGCGCCTCAATGTGAGCGGAGTTCATGTGAGCCTCCCACACTTGCCGGTTCGCCCAGATCTCATAGAAGAGAAATTGGGAGGCATCCGTCTCATCCCGATGCAGATCGTAGAGGAGGCAGCCGTCTTCTTCGCGCGTGCGCCCCACAAGCCCGAGCAGCAGGCTCTCAAGATCTTCCGCTTTGCCCGGCCTTGCGCGAAAATGAGCAACCACTACAAAGTTACTTGTTGGCATAAGAGGCTATCTTAACGCGGCCGGTGGGCTCCTGCTACTGCAGCACGGAGGAGCGCCGCTTGCTAGCCAGCTCTTCGTGCAATTCGCGCAGAAGCCGGTACGAGTAAATCCCCGTCTTATGCCCGTCATTCCAATGAATGCCGATGGCGTAATGGCCGATGGGTTCCACTTGCGTGATCTTCAATCGTTCCCGGTAGATCTGCAGCGGGTTGCTGAAGTCGAGAGCCTGGGGCGGTGTTCCGTGCGCGCCCGTGCATTGCGCGCAGGGGCAGCGCTCCCGGAGAAACTCCAGCGTGAAATCGCTCTGCTCTCCGTCGCTCCAATCGATTTTGATTCCCGTGCTTTTTGAAACCGCAAAATGCTCCGGCGTCGGCGCCACATTCCGCGCTTCCGCGGGGTGCTGACTAGTTTCGCTCATAGATCCGCTCCACATCGCGAACGCCGGAAATGCGCCGAATCGCCCCGGTAATTCGCTCCAATTGTTTCTTGTCCCGAATCTCCACCGTCATCTCCACCAGCGCGCCATCCGCTTCGCGCGTATTGTCGGTCCGCGCCTCCAGGCTGCGGATATTGCTTTGCTCGTCGTTGAGAATCGAGGTGAGCCGGTTCAAAATGCCCGGCCGGTCGTCGGTATACACCGAGACGCGCACCGGGAAACTTCGGGAAGCACTGTCCCATTCCACGTCGATCTTGCGCTCCAGTTCGTAGAGAAGGCTCTGCACATTGCGGCAGTTCACCGAATGCACCGCCACGCCCTTGCCGCGGGTGATATAGCCGACGATAGGTTCACCCGGAAGCGGATTGCAGCATCCGGCGCGGTAAACCAGCACATCGTCCACGCCGCGCACCTTGATTGTGAGGTCGCCCTTTGTTGCATCGCGGGCGGTGGGAAGCGGCTCGGCGGCCTCCGCTTTCCCCTTCTCCGCCGGAGCCTCTCCCAGCGTGGTTCCCGACAGCTTCTCCAGCAGCTTGCGCGGAGACAGCTTTCCATAGCCGATGGCGGCCAGCAGGTCCTCGTGCTTGCTATAGCCGTAGTCGGCGGCGGCGGAGAGCATCTCGGCTTTCGTGAACCGGCTCATCGCCACACCGAGCCGTCTTGATTCTTTCTCCAGAGTCTTCTGCCCGATCTCCAGTGCCTTCACTCGCTCCGAGGCGTTGATCACCGCGCGCATCTTGTTCCGGGCGCGCGCGGTCTGTACGATGCTCAGCCAGTCCTTGCTGGGCTGGTGCCCCGGCTGCGTGAGGATCTCCACCACCTCGCCGTTCTTGAGGGTGTAGCGCAGCGGGACAATCCGGCCATTCACCTTCGCTCCCACGCAGGTGTGGCCAACTTCGGTATGGATCGCGTATGCGAAATCGATCGGCGTCGCCCCCCGCGGAAGCGCCACCACCCGCCCTTTGGGAGTAAACGTATACACTTCCTCCGGATAGAGATCCACCCGGAGCGTGGACATGAACTCACCGGGGTCGCGTAGCTCCCGCTGCCATTCGACAAGTTGCCGCAGCCAGGCGACGCGGGCATCGTCCAGCCCCCCGCCAAGCTTCCCTTCCTTGTACTTCCAGTGCGCCGCGATGCCCTCTTCGGCGAGCTTGTTCATCTCTTCCGTGCGGATCTGCACCTCAAACGGCTGGCCTTGCGGACCAATCACCGACGTATGCAGACTCTGGTAGAGGTTGGGCCTTGGAATCGCAATGAAATCCTTGATGCGGCCGGGAATCGGACGCCAGATGTTGTGGATGATGCCGAGCGCCGCATAGCAGTTCTTCACGGAATCCGTGATGATGCGCAAGGCGAGCAGATCGTAGACTTCGTCGATCGATATCTTCTGCCGCTTCAGCTTCTGGTAAACCGAATACGGGCGCTTGATGCGGCCGACAACGCGCGCGGGCACTCCATCGCGAGCCAGATCGCCCTCAATGATCCGCTGAATCTCGAGCAGCGTGTCTTCGTTCGCCTGACGCCGCAGCTCGATGAGTTCCACAACCTCTTTGTACGCCTCCGGCTCCAGAAATCGCAGCGCCCGGTCTTCCAGCTCCGCGCGGAGTTTCCCCATTCCGAGGCGGTTGGCGATCGGAGCGTAGATCTCCACGGTCTCCGTCGAGATCTTCTCCTGCCGGTCGCGGGGAAGCGAATCCAGGGTCCGCATATTGTGGAGCCGGTCCGCCAGCTTGACGATGATCACCCGAATATCGGAAACCATCG
>JBDIBK010000113.1:0-12794 GCA_039812845.1 Bryobacterales bacterium | reverse complement strand
GTGCTGCGAAAGGGCAGGGGCGTGAACACCCGGCGCTCCATTTGCCAGCCCCGCGGGCCTTTCGACACAATCTCGCGAAAGACGCGGGTCTGCATCGAGTCCTCCGGGTTCTGGGCGAGAAAGAGCCGGAATGTGGTTCCCGGCTCCACATCCACGATGATCCGGAAGGAATTCCACATCCCGCGCACCAGCGGCGGCGAAAGCGCTTCCAGCGGGGAACGCACCCGGTCTTGCGGGAAGATCTCGCCCGTCGGCGTATAGCGCGCGAACACGCTTCCAACCCGGATGGGCTGCGCGCTTAAAGGCAGACAAAGCGCCGCGCCAACCCAGGCGATAGAGGCGAATCGAAGCAGCTGGGGACGGATCTTCATGGGCGGCGCGGCTCCGGCCTTTGCCGGGCACTCCGTTTCATCGTATGACAAGCGGTATCGCCAGCGGCTTCCGCGAACCGTTCGCCGCCGCTCTCGGGGCGAAGGCGCGCTATCCTGATGGGTTGCTTACGCAGCGAAGAGGGAGAGGCGCGGCCAATGAAAATCAAGGTGAAACGGATGCACGCGGATGCGGTGCTGCCGCATTATGCGCATGGGCCGGAGGAGGATGCCGGTCTCGATCTGCGCTCCGTGGAAGAAGTGGTGCTGCGGCCCGGCGTGCCTTATGCCGTGGCCACCGGGCTGATGCTGGAGATTCCGCCTGGCTGCGAAGGGCAGGTGCGGCCGCGCAGCGGGCTTGCCCTGAAGCATGCCATCACCGTCCCGAACGCACCCGGAACCATTGACCCCGGCTACCGGGGCGAGGTGAAGGTCATTCTCCTCAACCTGGGCCGGGAGGATTTCCCGATCGCCGTGGGGGACCGCATCGCGCAGCTCGTTCTGGCACGCTATGAGGCTGTGGAGTGGGAAGAGGCGGAGCCGGCCGCCAGCGTGCGGGGCGTGGGCGGTTTCGGCTCGTCGGGGCGAAATTAGCGTCCGCGCGGCTCTGCCCTAGCGCAGCTTGCTTACTTCGTTGCTGAGCTGGCTTCCGATGGGGCTCTGCTGCCCCGCGTATTTGTTGCCCGGCTTGGTCCGGTACGGGTTTGAAGATGCGGAAGATAGCTGCTCGAAAGTAAACGAACAGATTCGCATTCCGGGGTAAAGCGCCACCGGCAGGCGGCTGAGGTTGCTCAATTCCAGCGTGGCCTTGCCCGTCCAGCCGGGATCGAACAGCCCGGCCGTGCCATGCACGATAATTCCCAGCCGCCCGAGGCTCGAACGCCCTTCCAGCCGCCCCAGCACATCGTCCGAGAGGCTCATTTCCTCCTGCGTGATGGCGAGCACGAAGTCGCTTGGCTGCAGAACGAAGGGTTCGCCGTCCGAAACGGTCACTTTCCGCATGAGGTCCTGGTACCCCACCGGGTTCTTCAAGTCGACGAACGGATACCGCTGGTATTCGAAGACGTTGAACTCATTGCCGAGCCGCAGATCCACGGAGCAACTGCCAAACTGCTCGGCCTGCAGTTCCGGCGCGAACTGGATCTTGCCGGATGCAATGTACTTCTTGATATCGACGTCGGAAAGTACCACGTTGGGAACTCCTCAAACCTGCAATGTTAGCAAAGCGACGGCGGACTGCCGCGGAACTCCCTCGTTTTGAACGCCAAAGCGCAGCTTCCCTGGGTCCGCGGAGAACAAAACGGACAAAAAGAATTATTTTTCAAAAATTGTTGCAAAGGGCATTGCGGTCTCTAACTCTTCAATGCTAGGATGAGATCAACAGTAAGTCATCCTTGACTGAATACATCCCCAGCAGTGGGACCCAGCCCACTGCATAGCCCCTCTGAGAAGCCCCGGGTCCCAGCCCGGGGCTTCAGTCCATTTAGCCTTCCAAGTTGAACTTTGCTTGCAAACGAATCAGGACATTTTTGGGAAGATTGCCCGGCTCTGGCGGAGGAATGGGAGCGGGAAAATCCGGAACGGCGTTAGCGGCCGATAGCGAGGCGGAAGGCGAGCTTGTCGGGGAGGCCCGCGTCGAGAATCTTGCGCTGCGCGGAGGCGATGTCGTATTCCACCCGGTGCATGGTGTAGAGCTTGGAAGCGCTGTCATACACCGCGTACGCGGCGCGCGGATCCTGATCCCTCGGCTGGCCCACACTCCCCGGATTGAGCAGATAATACGAGTCTTCTTCGATCAGGACCGACTCGGTATCGTGCGGCGTGGGACGCGGGATTTCCATTACCTGCCCCCGGCGGATGCGGAACCCCCCTTGCAAGTGCGTGTGCCCGAAGAACACGACCCCGCTTTGCAATTGGCCGTCCAGATGCCCCGCGTCGCCGCTGGTGATGATGTATTCGTCCTCGTCCATGGGCGAGCCATGACAAATCTGAAATCCATTCACCGCTACCGGCCCTTTCGGAAGATTGCGGAGATAATCCACCGTCTCCACATGCAACTGGCGAAGAGTCCAGTAGGTGGCGTCGCGCGCCGCGGGATTGAACCAGTCGAGATTCTCACCCAGGGCCACCGCCTTGTCGTGGTTGCCCCGGATAACCACGTTAGAGATCGTCTTGATCCGGTCGGTAACCGGCTCGGGGTCGGCCCCATAGCCCACCAGATCGCCCAGACAGAGAACCGAATCTACCGTCGGATAGCGGCGACGGGCGTCGGCAAGGACGGCATCGAGTGCCTCGAGATTGGCGTGGATGTCGCTCAGCAGCAGATAAAGCATGCGACCTGAGTTCCCTTGCGATCCGACATTAGCCGGGGACGGACACAGCCCATAACCATGGAACACGTCAACTCATGCACGCAAATGGGGAAATGGACCCAATCCGGCAAGGGGCAACGTATACTCCATTGTAGTCGCTAAGATCATAGCCGTCCCAATATAACAGGGCTATTGCCGTTGGCCCGCCGGTGCCATGCTGGATGGCATTCGCGATCCAGATGCGCGAGGATAGTCGCTAAACTGGAGTTTCATGGCTACCTGGGGTTCGGACGAATCCGCGCCGCGCGTTCGAGTCAGGACAGACTCTGCGTCCAGCTCGATCAGCGCCTGCTTCAACCTGACGCCTTCCATGGTTCGGGACGCCCTCATCCGCTTGCGCTGGATCGGGTGGATGTCGGTGGCGGCATCGTTCTTTTTCTTCACTATTTCTAAGGTGATTGATCCCAGCGGCCCGTCCACACAAGGCGAGGCGATTGCCGTCTATGGTGCGATGGCCATTTTGGTGCTCGGCGGCGCGGCACTTGCGATCGTCTCGAACACCTCCCGCGTGCCGGCGTTCGTGGCCTTGCGGGCCGGTGTGCTTTTTGAGTATCTCGGGGCGTTCGCACTCGAGATGCTGCGCTTGTGTGAACTGCGGCGTCATCCGGTCTCCTCGGAGCACGATTACGCCCTGATATTGCCCTGGATTGTCATCTTCGGGTTCACGATTCCCGCGAAGGCGCGGGTCGCATTTCCCATCGCCCTGGTTACGGCATCCATGGCGCCGCTTGTTTTTGAGATCAACCAGCAAATGGGGTGGATGGGAAGCCTGGATGCCACATCCTGGGTCATTCGCTTTGTGCCGGTCTACGTCACCGCCATCATCACCGCTGTCCTTTCGACAAAGTTCTATTCGCTCGGCAAGAGCCTGGAGAGCGCGCGGCAGATTGGCAGCTATAAGCTGACAAACCTCATCGGCTCCGGCGGCATGGGGGAAGTGTGGCGCGCCGAGCACCGGATGCTGTCCCGCTGTTCCGCCATCAAGCTCATTCGGCCGGAGGTGGTCAGCGCCGCGAGCAATGGTTCGACGAATCCGCAAACCGCGTTGACGCGTTTTGAGCGGGAGGCCCGTGCCACAGCCGCGCTCCGCAGCCCGCACAGCGTCGAGATTTACGATTTCGGCGTCACCCAGGACGGGCGCTTCTACTACGTGATGGAACTGCTCGACGGCATGGACCTCGATTCGCTGCTGAAGCGCTTCGGCCCCATTCCCGCGTCAAGAACCATCTACTTTCTGTTGCAGATCTGCGACTCGCTGAGCGAGGCTCACGACCTGGGCCTGATTCACCGCGACATCAAGCCGAAGAATATCTTCGTCTGCCGCCTGGGGCGCAATTTTGACTTCGTGAAGGTGCTGGATTTTGGGTTGGTGAAGCAGGTGGGCGGCGGCCGGGACCAGAGCCTCACCCAGGAAGGCACCACCACGGGCACCCCGGCCTATCTGGCTCCGGAGGCCGCGCGCGGCTCAAAGGAGATTGACGCCCGCAGCGACATTTATTCGCTTGGCTGCGTGGCCTACTGGATGCTGACCGGGCAAACCGTATTTGAGGGCGCGACGGCCGTCGCCACCATCCTGAAGCATGTCACGGAGGCGCCGGTTCCCCCCTCGCAGCGCACGGAGAATGAAGTGCCGGCGGATCTCGAAAGCATCGTGCTCCGCTGTCTCGAAAAAGAGCCGGACCGGCGGCCTCAGAGCGCGGAAGAACTGTCCGTTTTGTTGGCGCACTGCCACGATGCCCAATCCTGGCGGCGCAAGGAAGCGCGCGCATGGTGGCAGGCCCACCTGCCCGCCTCGGTGTCCGCCCACACCTCCACCTGTGAGGTTCAGCACATTCACGTTCAGAGGGAGCGCGAAGACGAAAGCGAAGCGGCCACGCTTCTTTAGTGCGTCGTCAGCGGCCGGGAGTGGTATCGGCCCGGACGAACGGCGGAGACTCCCGCATTGTTCGATGCCGAACGGACGATGGAGATGCCGAACGGGAAGGCGAACATGCCGAGCAGCGCGAAGACCGTCACGGAGCCCAATCCCGCTTCCCGCCGGGCGGGTTGCATCACCACTTCCGCTGGGTCGTTGGCGTTGGCCCAGACCGAGATTTGGGAGCCGGGCGCTTCCGTTTCCGTCAGCGCCGCAAAGGCGGCCGCGCGGCTTTCAAACCGTCCGCGGTCGAGCGCCGAGGAATAGCGTTTGCCATCCACGAAGTACACCACTTCCTGATAGACGTGATGCTCCTGAGGGGAGAGCGCATTCCGGCCCGTTGGCCGCCGGTTGGCAGCCGCCGTCACGCCTCCGGCAGGCGAAACGCGGGCGCTCAGGACCGTGGCGGAAACGGGCATCCATCCTTCATCGGCCGCGAAAAGCCCCGCCACTTGGCGTCCCGCCATCAGCGTCAGCACCGCGCCCAGGATCACCAGCATCCAGCCCATCAACTCTACGGTTGCTCTATGGTTTGTCATCGAAGTAACCAGATCGCTGCAAAACAGCCTCTGTATAGATAGGCGAAATCGGAGAGAAATCGGATCACTCGGCGTTGCGCCCGGCTTGGCCGGCCCCCCCCGCGTGCCACCGGAATGTTTCGCTGAATTCGATACACTTTATACGGGAAAGTTGTCAAACACATCGAAGGAGGAGTTCACAATGGAAAGTCACGAGTCAGCCAGACCGCTCGAAGCCACAGATCGTGGTGACGTACGCGCGGACGCCGGCACGCAGCGGAGGGATGTTCTGAGGGCCGGGGTTGTGGGAGCGGCGGTGGCCGGATTTCCAGCGATCCTCCGGGCGGCCGACATCGGCAAGAGTATCAAGGTTGGCTTGGTCGGCTGCGGCGGCAGGGGAACCGGCGCGGCATCCCAGGCTTTGCGCGCGGACGATTACTCCGTGCTTACCGCGGTGGCGGATGTGGATCCAGGCCGGATTGAGAAATCGCTCGCCTCGCTCAATCGGGTGATGAAAGACCGCGCCGCGGAAAAAGTGAAGGTGGAAGACAGCAAGAAATATCTTGGATTGGACGCCTATCAGAAAGTGATCGACAGCGGCGTGGACGTGGTGCTGCTGGCGACGCCGCCGGGCTTTCGGCCGATGCACTACAAGTATGCCGTTCAGGCCGGCAAACACCTGTTCGTGGAGAAACCGGTGGCGGTGGATGCGCCCGGCGTCCGCAGCGTCCTCGAACAGTCCCTCATCGCGCAGCAAAAGGGAATCAATGTGGTGGCGGGCTTCTGCTGGCGCTACAGCAACTATATTGTCGACACGTTTGACCAGGTTCTGAAGCACGGAGCCATCGGCGACGTGGTGGCCTACTACGCCAATTACTACACCAGCCCGGTGAAGCCGATGCCCCCGGCAAGCGCGCGCCCGGCCGGCATGTCGGACGTCCAGTGGCAGATCGCCAACTGGTACAACTTTGTCCACCTCTGCGGAGACGGCCTGGTGGAGCAGGCCGTGCATTCCATTGACAAGGTGTCCTGGGCGATGAAAGATCAGCCCCCCGTGAGTTGCGTGGCCGTGGGCGGGCGGCAGATTCCGGCCGAAGGCGGCAACATCTTCGATCACATGGAGATCAACTACCTCTACCCCAACGATGTGCGCGCGTTCGTGGGCCAGCGCCAGATCCCCGGCTGCTATAACGAGAACGCCGACTACATCATGGGGACCAAAGGCGTCTGCACCATCGGTCGCGGAACTTCTCCCAAGATCACCGGGCAAACGGAATGGACCTTCGAAGGCAAAAAGAACGACATGTATCAGCACGAGCATGACGTTCTCTTCGCCGCCATCCGCCAGGGCAAAGCCCTGAACGACGGTAAGCGCATGGCGGATTCCACGCTGCTCGCGATCATGGGACGGATGGCGGCTTATACCGGCCAGACCATCACCTGGGATATGGCAATGAACAGCACCCAGCAACTTTTCCCGGATCACCTCGATTGGAACGGAAGCTTCGAACCCACGCCGATGCCTCTGCCCGGCAAGACGAAGTTCTTCTAAGCGCTGTCTCCTATTCACTGCCGGGCCGCCTCGCAACGGATGCGGCCCGGCGCAAAAGCACAGCCGGAGCGGCGGGCGGGCCATCGTCGCCCGCGCTCCGGCTGTGAACCGCCCGCCACGCTGCCCAACCCGAGCCTCTTTCCTCCCCGTCCGCTTCTTCGCAAGATCGGACCGAAATCTCCCCCACTGGAACGAAAACTCCTCAACTGGGGCGGACCGGTCGGTTGGGGGAGAATAGGGGACATGAGAGACGCCCGTGAGTTCCCGCCACGATTTCCCAGGAGGATCTGCCGCTCCTGGAGGCTCTGGGTCTTCCTGCTGCCCTGTTTCCTGATTGGCGCGCCTGGTGCCATCTATGCCCAGCCGGTTCCGTCCGCGGAAGGCAACCGCAATCAACCGGCGCGGGTGGAGCGGTTCCGCGATCTTGGCTTCGGCATGTTCATCCACTGGGGCGTGGATACCGCAACCGGGCCCACGATCAGCCACTCTCTCGCCGGCGCGTCCAAAGAGTACGCGGAGCGCTATTTCACCGAACTGCCCGGCTATTTCGCGCCGGAGCGCTTCGATCCGGCTGCCTGGGCGCGCCTCGCCAAACTCGCAGGGATGCGCTACGTCGTCTTCACCACCAAGCACCATTCCGGATTCTGCATGTTCCGCACCCGTTCGACGGATTTCAACGTCATGAACACGCCGTTTGGCCGGGATCTCACCGCGGAGGTCGTGAAGGCGTTCCGCGCCGAGGGGATCGCCGTCGGCTTCTACTTCTCTCCCGACGATTTCCACTGGCTCTACCGAAACGGAAAGCGGATTGACCGCAACCGGGATGAGGTGTACCCCGCCAATAACCCCGGCCTGATGGAGCTGGACCGCGCCCAGGTTCGCGAGCTTTTCACCAACTACGGGCCCGTGGACTACTTCTTCATCGACGGGCCGCCGGAAGGGCTGCGCGAACTGGCCTGGGACTTGCAGCCGCAAACGGTGGTTACCCGCGGGGCCATCGCCACCCCGGAGCAGAACATCCCCGGCGCGGCGCCCGAGGGCGCTTGGGAGAGTTGCATCACCATGGGCAACTCCTGGCAATACCGCCCGGTGAACGAGAGCTACAAGTCCGCCCGAGAGCTCATCGAAATGCTGGTGGAAACCAGGGCGAAGGGCGGGAACCTGCTTCTGAACGTCGGGCCGATGCCAACCGGGGAACTGCCTCGTGAACAATCGGACCGGCTTCGCGAAATCGGGCTCTGGATGATGGCGAACCGGGACGCTATCCACGGCGTGCGCCCCTGGGTGATCACGAACGAGAACGACATCTGGTTCACCCGAGAGAACGGCACCGACACCGTCTACGCGATCGTGGAGCAGAAGAACGAATGGAAGTGGGGCACTCCGAGAGAGATCACCCTGCTGAGCGTGAAGGCCGGCGAGAAGACCCAGGTTTCCGTGCTGGGGCAGAGTGGCGAGGTTCTCGAATATCGCGCGGATGTCGTCCCGCGGACGACCTTCACCCAGACTGCCGAGGGGCTCAAGATCCAGGCGACGCGGGCGCAGCGTTTCTACGACAACCGCCGGAGCCCGAATCCGGTGGTGCTGAAGATCACCCACGCCCTGCCGGGATTCCTGCCTCCTCAGGTGGCAACGGCGCGGAGCGTTTGGGATAAGGCGCGCGGCATCGCCATCCTGGAAGCGGATCTGTCGCGGCTCGTCGGCGGCCAGAGCGTGGAGGCGCGCTTCCAATACCGGCGCAAGCAGCGCGTGGATGAACTTTACGACAATCCCGAACCGTGGATGGATTCGCCGCCCGTGCCGCTCACGCGAAACGGCCGTTTTCAAAGCACGGTGATGGGGCTCGATCCGGCGCGCGAATATGAGTTTCGCGCGGTCGTCGTGCATCCGCTGATCACCGTTACGGGCCAATCGAGGGATCTGCTTCCCTGAGCGTGCTAACTCAGGTGAAATTCTTCCCCGATGTCCGTCAGCGCCACGCGGTCTTCATTTCCGCGCGCCGCGCGCAGCAAACGCTCAATGGGTTCGTGCGAGGGTTCCTGGCTTAGCTGAAAGGTCTGATGATGCACGGGCATGAGGTACTCAAACCCGGCATCGGTGGCCATCGCCCAGGCTTGCTCCGGCGTGCAGTGGTAGCTGATCCATGGGTTGTAGGCGCCGATGGGCATGATGACCAGCGAGTGCGGCTTGCGCGAACGCAGCGCCCGGAAAGCGTCGCTTTGCGCGGTATCGCCCGCGAACAGGATTGAAGCGCCATCCACGTTGATCTGATACCCGTTGTAGCCGCGATAGGTGTCCACGCGCATGCGCGCGCCCCAGTGGTTCACTTCCGTCCCCAGCACGCTTACGGGGCCGATGCGGGTGCGGTCTCCCCAGCCCAGCTCGCGCACTTCCCGGAATTGCAGCCCCCGAACGAGGTTGCTGGTGTGCCGCGCCATCACCAGCGTGGTTTCCGGGTCCTGCAGGCGGCGAAGCGACGGAATATCGAGGTGATCCATGTGCGCGTGGGAGATAAGGATCAGATCGATCGGCGGCAGATCCTCGGGCTCCAGCGCCGAACGGAACTGGCGCTTCACCCCCACCGAAACGACGCCGAGATGGATTCCGGCATGGTCGCTGAAGATGGGGTCCGTCAGAATCGTGAAGCCGTTCACCTTGAGCAGCACGGTGCTGTGTCCCAGCCAGGCCGCGTGGATGCCGGTCTCGGGCCATGCGCTTGGGTCGGGAATGGAAGTGGGTTCCCGCAGCGGCCGTTGAAGATCGGCATAGAAATTCTTCCAGAACCCGGGGGCGGCCCGGTACGCCGCATAGGCGGCCCCGGTGAGGCCCAGCGCCGTTCCCGTGGCGCCGATCAGCGTGCGCCGCTTCCAGTTGCGCGTGCGCTTGCTCACCGGCCGAACCAGCGATTTCGGAATCAGGTGTGGGCTCTTCTTCATTCGCTCGCAACTGCCGCTGGATCTGCATGCCTCCAGCGCACATTCCGATCTCGAAATCGGTTCTCTCCTTCCGCGGATCGTCGCGCATCGCCCCTCGCGCGCGGTTCAACGGAATCCGGTTCGAATCGCGGCGCGGTGGCAAACTGCTTTGGATGCGGTCTACCCCCATTGTTACCCGCTTCGGGCACCGGACGCACGTTCCGCGCCGCGCTCCACTCCGTCGCCGGTGGAGCGTGACATGATAAATACACAATGGTCCGCGTCCCACTGGTGTTTCATGAGCAATATGACCTCAACTTCGGGCGTCATGTGTTCCCATCCCAGAAATACCGGATGATCCGCGAGTTGCTGCTGCGGAGCGGGGAAGTGGCGGAAGCCGATCTCCACACCCCGGAGATGGCCACCGAAGAAGAACTGCGCCTCGTTCATGACGAGGACTGGGTGCGCAAACTCCGCAAGGGGACCATCTCCTACCAGGAGATTCTGAAGCTCGAAGTGCCCTATTCCCGCCGGATGGTGGACGCCTTTTGGCTCGCGGCCGGCGGCTCCACGCTTGCCGGGCGTCTGGCTCTAACTTATGGAGCGGCGTACAACGTGGGCGGCGGCTTTCATCACGCCTTCCCCGGCCACGGCGAGGGGTTCTGCGCCATCCACGATGTCGCGGTGGCCATTCGCGTGCTGCAGCGGGAGGGGTTGATCCGCAAAGCCGTTGTGGTGGATGTCGATGTGCATCAGGGCAACGGCACCGCTGCAATCTTCGCCGGCGACGACAGCGTCTTCACCCTGTCCATCCACCAGTTGCACAACTACCCCGCCGTGAAACCCCCTTCGGACCTCGATATCAACCTTGAAGACGGAGTGGGAGATATCGAATACCTGGAAAAGCTGCGCCACGGCCTGGTGCCCGTGCTCGAATTGGTCCGGCCGGACATGCTCTTCTACGTCGCCGGAGCGGACCCGTATCTCGACGATCAACTGGGCGGCCTGAACCTCACCAAGGACGGCCTGCACGCAAGAGACCGCTTTGTGATCGGGCGCGCCCTCGAAATGAAGATCCCGGTCATGATCACCCTAGCCGGAGGCTACGCAACCAAAGTCGAAGACACCGTGGAAATCCACGCCAACACCTGGCGCGCCGCGGAAGCCGCCCTCCAATCCACCCCCTGGAACCGCAGCCCCGAGAAATAGAAGCTGAAGTTCTGGCGGCCTGCCCTTGAAGCCCTGGGCGTACCTCGAAGACGGATCGACCCGGGAGCGCGTGTGCCGGGCGGCCCAGTAGGTGTTGCAGGGCGCGCCACGCATGAACGCGCCACGCGATACAATGGCCGAGGTTTCAGGCCGGGCTGCCGAGGAATTCGCTAAAGCCCGCCGGATGGAGGTCATTCCTTGACTCACGCGAAACAGATCGCCGTCACGGTTGCGTTGCTCTTCTTGATTGGCACGGGTTTGCTCGCGCAGACCCCGCGCGAGCCCCTGGAAGGAACCCAGGCTTACGTCTATGAACGCGTCGGCGGCGTTCCGCTGGATCTGCAAGTGCAAACGCCGGGCTCCTTCTTCGTCCGCCCCCGGCCGGCCATCGTGTTCTTCTTCGGCGGCGGGTGGACCCGCGGCTCGGTAAAGCAGTTCGTTCCATTCGGGCGGGCATTGGCCGATCGCGGCATGGTCTGCGTATTTGTGGATTATCGCGTTTCCTCCCGCAATCAATCCAAACCCGCCGATTCCGTGGAAGACGCCTACAGCGCCATGCGCTACGTCCGCGAACACGCGGTGCAGCTCGGTATTGACCCTCAACGCGTCGTGGCCGCGGGTGGTTCCGCCGGCGGCCATCTGGCCCTCATGACCGCTACCGGCACGCCTGCCTCCGGTGGCACTGCATTGGTGAGGCCCAACCTGGTGATTGCCTATAACCCGGTAACGGACCTCACCGGAAAGCGGTGGTCCGAACGCTTTGGGCCCGGTGCGGAAGCCATTTCACCGTTGAAGCTGGTGACTCCGGGCCTCCCCGATACCCTCATCTTCCACGGTGTGGACGACACCACCGTGCCCATACGCCAGGTCCGCGAATATTGCGCGGCAATGAAGAAGGCGGGTGGCAACTGCACCCTGAAGGAATACCCGGGAGCAAAGCACGGATTCTTCAACCATGGGCGAGACGGCAACCGCTGGTATACGCCGGTGCTGGCGGAAACCATCGCCTTCTTGAAACTCCACGGATACGTGGATTAGCGCAACCGGCTCCGCGGATTTGCCCCAACAGTCCAAAGGGGCCACCGGCCCGAAAACCTGCGGGACGGCATCAGCCAGCCCCAGGCCGAACGGCGACACCGCCCGGCCCAGTGCGTAAGCGCCCCGGCGAAGTCAAAAAGAAAGTGAAACCCCGGCAGCGGTGCCTTGAACGAGCCTGCTCCCCTTAAGCCACAACATCTCTCGATCGAACGCATCTTCCCAGGTTGTCGAAACAGCGACCCATTCAGACGCGCGAAGGCACTTAGGCTCGCCAGTTTGCATCCCACCCGAGCGCGTGGACCGCCTTCTCAATCGCAATCGGGCCGCCCGGCTCGGCGATGTTGTAAGTGCCAGGCGCGCCTCGGGTGGCGGCGAGTTCAGCCGCTTTTGCCGCCGCGTCGGCATGCACGGAGCCGGGGGCAGCCGGGGAGTCGAAACCGGTGCCGGGCCCGTACAGCAGCCCATAACGCAGCACCACTCCTTCAAGCGGTGCATGAAGTACCTGTTGTTCCAGGCTTAGGACGCCCTTCACCGTGCCTCCCCAAACGGGATCGGTGTCGGGGATCAGTGGATCCGCCTCGCCGTGCGGCAGGGTCCCTTCCGCATAAATCAGGGCGATGCTCTGGGCGACCATTCGCTTCGCGCCCGCCGCAACCGCGGCCGAAACCAGATTGCGTGTGCCCTCGTCCCGAACCCGTGCGTTTCGGACCAGTCCTTCCGCCATCTTGTCTGCCGCAAGGCCGGCGGGGAGGTCCGTCAGTTGATGAATCACAATCTCCGGTCTGGCTTCCAGCATCGCCCGGCGCAGGGAATCGGCATCGAACACATCCACCACTGCCGGTTCGACGCCCAGTTTGCGCAGCATCTCCGCCTTCTCCACCGAGCGCGTCGTTCCCACAACGCGCCA
>JBDIBK010000112.1:0-13014 GCA_039812845.1 Bryobacterales bacterium | reverse complement strand
CCAGCGCAGCATGGAATTCCAGCTCCATGCCCGGTGGCCGAGGTTCGGCAAGTGAAGATGCACCGTTTGATAGCCCAGGCCTCGCGCCAGCATCAGCAGATCGGCGATGCGGTTTCTTCCGAAGGACGGACGCTCCACGCACTGGAGCGGCGCGCGGTAGCGGTCGACTTCCGCGGCTTCGAGGCGGATGCGACCGCTGCCGCAGACGCCAAGCAGCTCAGTGACGCGCTCGGCGCGAAGCACGTCGTTGCGGGTGAGGATGGATGCGGAGGCAAACGGAACGGTGTCACTCGCGAGGCTCGTGCGGAGGATGCCGTTGAGGCCGGTATCGGACGGGGCGGCTTCGAGCCTGGGCTTGCCGATCGGATTCCACAAGGCGAGGGTGGCTTCCACGTTGCCGTCGAGGAGGTAGAGCGTGCCGAGGAATTCGCCGACATAAGGATCCGCCGATCCGAGACTGCGGGCGCGGTGGAGGAGACGCTTCGCGTCCGCGTTGCGAGTTTCGAGGAACGCAATCCCGGCGAGTTCGGTGGGGAAGCGCGGGTCCTGGGGATGAAGGCGCGCGCCCGCCTGGAGAGCGGCTTTCGCACCGGCGAGATCGCCCGTGTTCGCGGCATGGAGCGCACTCTTCAGCGCGGCGTCGGCGGCGGGGTCATTCGGGTGCGGGGCGGGCTGGCCAATCGCCGAAAGCACGGCCAGCAAGGCAACAATCGTCCACGCGAAAACGCCCGAAGCGGAGGATCGCGCGAGAGTCATGGCCGCGGCAGCGCGAGGAGCGTCCAGCGTTGGGAGGCGGCCCACTGCGCTTCAAACTCCGCGCGGTCGAGCGCGCGAAAGGGGATGCGGGCGGGGTCATGGAGGAGCACCTGGGTTTCGCTCACTCCGCTCAGCACCACGTAATGCAATTGGCGCTGTCCTTGCGGGCGCAAGGCTACAATTAAGGGCCGGCCTTTGCCGAGATGCTCCGCCAGATCCGCCCACTCCCCGCGAAAGGCGTAGGCGCGGAAGCCCTCACGCTGGAAATAGCGCTCCATCTCCGCCGCCGGAGTGCCCTTGGCTTTCCGCGAATACACGGCGCGATGGATTGCCATTACATCGACCGTAGCCGTATTGCCGGGCGAAGCCGCGTGCTGTTTCCACCACTCCAGCACCATGGCGATGGCCGCGGAGCCGCAGCCCTCTTTCACCTGGGGAATGAACGGAACGTCCAGGCGCAGTCCCGCCGCGGCTGGAGGCGTCGCGAAGGCGGAAAGCGGCGACGCCAGGGCGGCAACCAGGAGACAAAATGCCACGAGCAGCGGCATGGCAAGTGCCTTAGCTAACGGCAATAATGACGATCACGGCGGTAGCAAGAGCGATCACGATATAGGTGAGCGTCTCATTGCTCAGCGCACCGGCCGCGAAATCGCGATTCACCTGGCGCGCACGGTCCGCGAGGCGGGCGGCGGTCTGATCGTCGAGGGCGGCCACGGCCTGCTTCACCTGATGGAATTCCACCCCGGCCGATGCCAGCGCTTTCTGAGAAGGCGCCGCTTCCAAAAGCCGGAGCAACTCGGCGCGATCCGCGCGGCTGGATGCCTGGGATTCGGTAACCGCATTGCGGAGCGTGGCGCGTGGGACGATGTGCTCCGCGGCCGGCAAAGTGAACGTCAGCATCCAGGCTGAAACGGCAAGCGCAACGCCTCGGCGGACGGTGCCCGTAAGGCTCCTGCCCGATGAAGTAAGGCTCCTGCCCGATGAAGCAACGGCGTCACTCATGGGCGCGGCGGTGATTGACAATTCCATGCGTATTCCTCCTGGAGGCTCGATCAAAAATACTGTGGTTGGGAACCTGGCGGTGTGTTCGCCAGCCTGCACCCGCGGCGATGCGGCGGGGCCGTCGCGATGCCCAGCAACCCAGCATTTATCTTGACACAAACCGATTGAAGGAATTGTTAACGGCACGGGCCGGCACCATTGTGCGTCTTGCCGGCGGGAGGCGATACCATCGAGGGGAGCGATGCCCGACAACAACCGATGCCCCCTTTGCCATACGCGCAGGCCGAAGCGCTGGTGCCCGGCGCTGAACGCCTCGATTTGCCCGGTTTGCTGCGGACGGGAACGCGAAATGAGCGTTCGCTGCCCGTTCACCTGCGAGTATCTGCGGGAGGCGCGCAAGCACGAATCGATGGCGGAATTAGACTATCACTCGATGCCGAACCAGGACGTGGAGATTTCCCGCGAATTCCTCATTGAGAACGCGCAGTTGGCGTATTTCCTGGGTGAATCGGTGTGGCTTGCCGCGGCCTCGCAACCGGAGGCGGTGGATACCGACGTCCGAGAGGCACTGGATGCGCTCATTCGCACCTATCGCATGCTGGAGACCGGCCTCGTTTATGAGACACGTCCGGACAACCGATTCGCCGCTTCGATCGCCTCCTCGGTTCGCGAACGAATCGCCACAATGGAGCAGCGCCTTCGGGATGAAACCGTGGTCGCCCCGCCACGGGACAGCCAGATTCTTGGCGCGCTGATTTTCCTCCAGCGGGTCGAATTGCAGGTAAACAACGGCCGCAAGCTGAGCAGGGCGTTTCTCGACGCGATGCGGCAGAACCACGAAAGGATGCAGGAGGAGGATGCACTCCTCGAATCGGAGCCCGATGCCGGCCACGGCGGGCTCGTCCTGCCATAATGCGGTGAACAGGCTTGCGGGAGGGTCTCCCGGTCATGGGCGGCCCTCCCCGATGGAACGCGTTGGCACGGTTCGCAAGCCCAGGGCTTCCGCCCACGTCAGAAGCGCAGCCGCAAGCCGATCTCCACGCGCCGCATATCCATCACGCTGGTCAGGTTGGCGTGCCCGACGCCGCCGCGAAACTGATTGTACTTTTCAAGTTCCGTGGCGCCCGGTTTGGCGGCCAGCAAATTGCTCACGTTTTGTTCCGGCGAATTGTAAAGAATGGACCCATTGGCCATCGCCGCGCCCTTCATCTTGAACGTGAACGTGGTGTTGAGATCCTGGCGGCGGACCTGGTTGAAGGGGTTGAAGAAGCTGGCGCGCAGTTCGAGCGCGATCTTCTCCTTGATGGGGAAGTTCTTGCTGACGTTGATGTCGTTCGAGAAGGTGCCCGGCGACCACAGGTAGTTGCGGGAGCCGGAACCGTCGCCCAACGGTGGCACACCGAAAGGCGCGATGTCGAACAGGCGCGCGATGTCTCCCGTTCCCGTGTTGACATTCGCGGACGGGACGATGCGGGGCGCGATATCCGGGCTGCCCGTGAAGATGGCGTTCAGATTCGCGACCGATTGGGTGTTGTTCGCGTATTGCAGATTGAACGTGGGCGTCAGCGCCCGTCCGCTGTAGAAGTTCATCAGGTGAGCGACGTTCCAGCCCTCAAAAACCTGCCGGGCGATGGCGTTCTTCCAGCCCATCTTCATGGCGAGCGAAGGCACGTCATAGGTGTAGTTGATGCCCACCACATGCACGCGGTGCTCATTGGCGACGTAGTTCGTGTAGCTCTTCCAGTTGGAATAGAAGTGCCCTGGGCTTTCAATGCCGCTGATGAGCTTAGCCCAGGTGTGGACGAACTGGAAAGTAAGCCCGTGGCTGTAGCGCTTGTTGATGCTCCACTGCAGGGAGTTGTAGCGGTTGTTGCCCACGTTGGTGATCAGGTTGAGCGCGCCGAAGCCGTAATAGGGGCGCATCAGATCCGAGCTGACCGACTGCGTTCCGGGCAGCGCGCCTGGGTTGGAAGCGGAGACCGGCCCGGCGAAGTTGTTGCCCGCCAGGCGCGGATCGTTGTACGCCGCATTCCAGGCGGTGCCGGGCAGCACCTGGTTGATGTTGAACTGCATGGTCTGGTGCCGCTGGACGTTGCCGATATAGGCCACGTCGAGCACCAGGTTCATCGGCAGCTCGCGCTGGATGCTGGCGCTGAAATCGTAGACGGTGGGAACGGCGGCGCTCGCTTCGTCGCGCGCTCCAAACGTGAGCGGAGAAAGCCGCGTGACGGAGGGGTTGTGCAGCGTGGAGAGGCTGGTGAGGCGATAGTCGATCTGCTGCGCCATTCCGTTCTGGAAGGTTCCCGTGGATTGCCCGATCGTCGGCCGGTTGTAAGACCATCCGAAGCCGACGCGCAGAACGGTCTTGGGCGTGAAGTTCCAGGCAAAACCGCCTCGCGGAGCAAACAGGATGTACTTGGGATTGCGGACGCCGGATACGCCATATTGCCCGCCCAGCGGCACAACCCCGTTCCTCTGGTCTCCCGAACCCGGCACGAGCGAATAGAGCAGGGCGGAGAACTGGTTCGCCGGAAGCGGATTGTTCGGGAACTGGGGGTCGATCAGCGTCTTCGTGTTCTTCGGGTTCACGATATAGTAGCGGGGCGCTTTTGAAGGGTCGTAGAGGCTGGAGAGGAAGACCGCGTCCTTGGAGATCTCCTGATCCGTATTGAATTCCGAAGGAATGTGATAGAAGCGGAGGCCGTAATCCAGGGTAAAAGTGGGCGTGACTTTCCAGGTGTCCTGAATGAAGGCGTGGAAATCCTGATACTTCGAGTATTTGCGGGATTGATTATCCACTTGTGTGAATTGGCTCACCGCGCCAACCAGGATATTCGCCGGGCTGTATCCCATATCGAACTCGCTGGCTGAGTTGACGCCGAAGTTGAAATTCCCTTTTTCGGTCGCGGCGTTGATCTCGTCCTTCTTGTTGAGAATATATTGTGCGCCCCACTTGAAAAGGTGTGTGCCTTTGATGAGGCTCATCGTGTGCGTCAACTGGTATTCCGGCGCTTTTGCGTACCAGGGGAAGCGGTTGAACTGAAAGTCCTGGTAGCCGGTTCCCTGAATCTGCGGAAGAATGTTGGAGCCGTTGGGGAATGCCAGGGGCAGGTCGCCCAGGCCCCGTTTTGTCCGGTCGATCAGCGAGGGGTCCTTGAGGACGTCGAGGCCCGCGTTCACGTAGTCCTTCTGCCAGTTAAACATGGTTTCGCTCACCATGCTGGCGGACCAGGTCTTGGTGAAATTGCCCACGAGCGCCTTGTCGGGCCGGTTCCAGCCGGAATTGATGAAGGGGAGATTGCTTCCGGCGGCCCAGGTAACCATATCGCGGTAATGCTGATAGTCATAGGAGAAGCGCACATACGCGCGCATGGATTCATTGATATTCCAATCGACTTTCCCCACATTCAGCCAGCGTTTGTCTTCCTTTGCATACTGGTTCAGGTAATTGTTATTTGTCTCATTTTGAAGGTTCGGCAGGGGATAGATGTTCATGATCGAACGGCCGATGGGGCTGATCAGGTTCTGAGGGATGATGTTGTTCGGCACCAGCACCGGCTTTCCGGAGGCCTGCGTTCCCGGCATGTAGATAGTGGGCCGGGTGCCGTTGGCGTTGACCGTTTGCGAGAAATCGCCGTTCCGTTCAAGTTCGGTGGGGACGCGAATCTGGTTTGTGAGCGTGGGAGTATCCTGCTTCAGATTCTCGTGGTTAACGAAGAAGAAGAGTTTGTCCTTCTTGATGGGGCCGCCGATGTTGCCGCCGAAGTAGTTGTAGCGGTAACGCGGGTTCGGCTGGCCAAAGTAAGCGCGGTCCCACGGGCGGGCGTTCAGCACCTCGTTGCGCATGTAGTTCCAAACGGTGCCGTTCCAGTTGTTGGTGCCGGATTTGGTGATGATGTTGATGACGACGCCGGAGCGGTTGCCGTATTCCGCCTGGAAGTTGTTCGTGAGCACGGAGACTTCCTGGATGGATTCAAGGCTCGGCGTGACGGTGGTCTTGGTGTCGCTCCCGTGGTCGACGTTGCTGCCGCCGTCGAGGTTTACCTGGGTCTGGTTCGGCGCCTTTCCGTTGATGCGAAAATCGGCGTAACCGTCGTACCCAGCCTCCCGGCCATTGATGGCGTTCGTGCTTTGGGGCGAGGAGCCGGGGATGATCTTGAGCAGCGTGGACCAGTTCCTCCCCTGCAGCGGCATTTCCGTCACCTGCTTGGATTGAATCGTCTCATTGCGTACGGCATTCTCCGTGACGATCTTCGGGATCTCATCCTTCACCTCCACCGTGACAACCGCGCCCCCGCCCACGACCAGCGTGACGCGCCCAAGCGAAAGATTCTGGGAGGCGTTCAGAAGCAGATCGGCCACCGTGATGGTTTGGAAACCGGGCGCACTGATGGTGACTTCGTACTGGCTCGCCACCAGGGAGGGAACGGTGAAGAGCCCGGCCGAGTTGGTTTCGGTGCTCCGCTCCGCGTTCGTGGAGAGTTGCCGCACTTTCACCGTCACGCTGGGAACGGGTGCGTCCGTCTGATCGACCACGGTCCCCGCGATCGATCCAAGCCCGGTCTGCCCGATGACGAGGGCGCTGAAGGTGAGAGCAAGAAACAGAAGCCGCATCCACATAACAAGACCTCGCTGAAGCAATTTCCGCCCATACGCACTCCGCGATGGTGCAACCGCACGGGATACGTAAAGCACGCCGCGGCAATGCGCGCATTGCCGCGGCGCTGGTTTAGTAGATACTATGCGGAGTCTGCCGCCAATACAAGAGTTATTTAGAAGCGACCCGTGAATTAACATTAAATGGAGTTCATGTAAGTCGGCCCACCCACGACGGCGCGGGAGCGGGCGGACGGGGAGGCTTCTCACGTTGCGGAAATTCTGATAATCTCTAGCGTATTGGAGGGGAACTACTATGGGAATCACGCAGCCTCTTGCGTCCCTCGAAGAATGGGATGACGAGGTCAAGGAACGTTACAAGCCCGGCAAGGCTCAAGAAGACTTCCGGAATTATGGGGATGGTGTGCATCCGCGGGTGCGCGAGTTCTACCGCCTGAACCATTCCAACCAAACCTACGACTTCGCCATGCGGAAGCGGGCGGAATATCTGCCGCTCGAGCGGACCGAGATGGGCATCTGGGAAGCGATGGAGTTCCTCAACACGCTTGTCGACGACAGCGACCCGGATACGGACCTGTCTCAGATCGAGCACAATCTGCAAGCCGCGGAATCCATCCGGGCCGACGGGCACCCGCGCTGGATGCAGCTCACCGGACTCATTCACGACCTGGGCAAGGTGATGTGGATCTGGGGGGAGCCGCAATGGGCGGTGGTGGGCGACACCTTCCCGGTCGGGTGCGCGTGGAGCGACAAGATTGTCTTTCCCCAGTTTTTCGATGACAACCCGGACAAGAACCGGCCGGAGTTCCAAACCGAATGCGGCATTTATGAGCGCAACGGCGGCCTGGACAAGGTGAACCTGTCGTGGGGACACGACGAGTATCTTTACCATGTCACGAAAGACTATATGCCGGAGCCCGCGCAATACATGATTCGCTATCACTCGTTTTATCCCGCCCATCGGGAGGGAGCATACGATCATCTGATGAACGATCATGACCGGGAAATGTTCGCATGGGTGAGGACGTTCAATCCCTACGACCTTTACTCGAAGGGGCTGGCAAAGCCGGACCCCGTCGCTTTGCGCCCTTACTACGAAGAATTGATCGCGGAATATTTTCCGGCAAAGATCCGCTGGTAACGATGCGTACAGAACGGGGAATACCGGCGAAGAACCCATTCCCCGTTCCCGCACCTCATTCCGTGGCCTCCCCCTCCCCCAAACCAGAATGCGCGCGCCGGGTGCAGATTGTTGTGCCCACTTGCAATGAACGCGCAGCGATTCCGGAGATCGTTCGTTCTCTTTCCGCTCTGGGCTCCGGCTTGTCGCCGCTGTTCGTCGATGGCGGATCCACGGACGGCACGAAGCGGTGGCTGGAGGAGCATGGACAAGCGGTGATCGGGGCGGAGCGGGGAAGAGGCGCACAGCTTGCGGCGGGCGCGTGCCACGCGCTCACGCGGCCGGGAGCCACCATCCTCTGGTTCGTCCACGCCGATTGCCGGCCACAAGCGGACGCGCTCACGAGGATTTGCGACGCCGTGGATGCCGGTGCGGTGGCCGGCGCATGCACGCTTCGCTTCACCGGCGGATGGGCGGCGCGATTCATGACGCGCTTCTACGCGGTTCTCAACCGCTGCGGGCTCTACTACGGGGACGCCACCTTGTTTGTTCGGGCCGATGTATACGAGGCATGCGGAGGCTACGGGCCGCAGCCGCTGTTCGAAGACGTCGATCTGGTGCGGCGGTTGCGGCGCGGCTATCCGGGCGGTTTTCGGCGCATTCCCGTGGAAGTGGTTGCTTCGTCCCGGCGCTTTGACGGCTTGCGCTTTCCGTTGGTGTTCGCTCTATGGATCCTCCTGCAGACGCTTTACTGGTGTGGAGTGCCGCCGCGATTGCTGGCGAAGGCGTACCGGCTCAGCCGGTAGGGCGTGGGCTGCGTTCGAATACCGAGGGAGAGCGCATGCCGGGGCATCCGGAGGCGCCGCGCCCCGTCGGGTGTTTCCCTGCGTTGCTACTATCTGTGAATGAAGAAAAACAGGCTTGAAGCGTTCAGCGACGGCGTGCTGGCCATCATCATTACGATCATGGTGCTGGAGCTCAAGGTTCCGCACGAGGCCCGCCTTGAAGCGCTATGGCCGGTATTCCCCGTGTTTCTTAGCTATGTGCTGAGCTTCATCTACGTCGGGATTTACTGGAACAACCATCATCACCTTTTTCAGATCGCGACGAGCGTCAGCGCCGGCGTTCTCTGGGCGAACATGCACCTGCTGTTCTGGCTCTCCCTGTTTCCGTTTTCCACGGCGTGGCTGGGGGAGAATCATTGGAGTTCCACCCCAGCGGCGGTCTACGGTTTCGTGCTGCTGATGGCGGCCGTCGCGTATGCGCTGTTGCAGCGTGCCATCCTCGCCACCGAGGGGGAACAGTCCTTGCTCGGCCGGGCGCTTGGGAGCGATTGGAAAGGGAAGCTGTCTCCCGCTCTCTACCTGCTTGCCATTCCGCTTTCTTTCGTCAATGCCTGGATCGCCATTGCCATTTATGCGTCCGTCGCAATGATCTGGCTGATTCCCGACCGCCGCATTGAGCGCGTGCTGCGGATGCACGAAGCGGAGACGCTGAAGAGCGGGAACGCGCCCAGCGCGGAGTAAGGGTGCTAGCGGAGGATCGCCAATTCCAGAGGGGAACCGCTGGAGAGGCCGAGCATGTTCGCGGCGGAAGCCTGGTTGATGCAGATTTCCCAGAAGCCGCTGCTCCCCGCAAGGAGGAACAGTTCCCCGGCCGCGGCAGAGCCGAAGTGGGTCCGCACGGTCTCAATGCGCTCAAAGCCGGCCTGGAGTTCGAACACTCCGTCCGTGAGGGGGAACTCGCCAACGCGGAAGTTGGTGATCAGGTTGCCAAAGCGGTCCGCCTTGAAGACCGCGCCTTGCCAGAAGCGCTTTCCCGTGCGGATGGGCAGATCCCAATCCTGGCGCAGCGCATCCTCAATCAAGGGGCCTAGAGCGGCGAACTTCACCCCGGCGGCGAGATGCGCGGCGGCGGGCGCGAAGATATCGCGGCCATGAAAGGTATTGCTTGTGGCGGGGAGCGCGAGCTTGCGGTTTGTGATCTCCCGCACCCGGCAGGGGCGCTTCTCCCCGGAGCCCGCGGCCGCTTCGCGCAGGAGCATGGAGAAGACGCCGTTATCCGGCCCAATGAAGCGGTGCCCGAGCGCCTCCACCGCGATCGCGCGGCGCTCGCTTCCAACGCCAGGATCAATCACAACCAAGTGAATCGTGCCTTTCGGGAACCAGCGGTAGCTCTGGCACAGGGTGAAGCCGCCTTCGGGGATCTGGTAGGGGGTGACTTCGTGACAAAGATCCACGAGGCGGGCTTGCGGGGCAATGCCGAGAATCACGCCCTTCATGATGGCGGCGTAGGCGTCCCGCGAGCCGAAATCCGTGAGCAGGGTGATGAGGGGCGGGCAAGCATCCGCGATCGTGGCGGCGGCGGGCTTGCGTGAAGTGGCGGACGGCATGGGTTGCTAAACTAACGGGTAAACGCAATCAGTCTTTCGAATTCATTCTGTCACTAAACCGCACAGGGGTTCCTCATTCACCCATGAACCGCGTTCGCGCCTATTTTGACCACAACGCCACCACGCCGTTGCGCGCGGAGGTGCTGGAAGGGCTGCGCTCCGCGCTCGAAGAAACCTACGGCAACGCCTCCAGCATTCACCGGGATGGCCAGCGGGCGCGGCAACTGGTGGAGGAGGCGCGCCGGAAGGTGGCGGCATTCCTCGACGCCGATCCGCGCGAGATCGTGTTCACCAGCGGCGGCACCGAGAGCGACAACACTGCCATTTTCGGCGCGATTTCCGCCTCGGCGAAGGATCGAAAGCACGTCGTGACGACCACCATTGAGCATCCGGCGGTGCTCAACGCGTGTGAGCGGCTGGAGCAGTTGGGCGTATCGGTCAGTTACGTTTCCGTGGACGCGAGCGGCGTGGTGGACCCGGAGGAGATTGGGGCGGCGCTGCGTCCGGAGACGGTGCTGGTGAGCGTGATGCACGCCAACAACGAGATCGGCACCGTGCAGCCCATCGCCGAGGTTGCCGCCGTCTGCCACCAGGCGGGCGTGCCGCTGCATGTGGATGCGGTGCAGAGCTGCGGAAAGACGAACGTGGATTGCGGCGCGCTGGGGGCGGACCTGCTGGCGATGAGCGCTCACAAGCTCTACGGCCCGAAGGGCGTTGGCGTGCTGCGGATTCGAAAGGGAGCGCCGTTCGCAAAGCTGCTGTACGGTGGCCACCATGAGAGGGACCGGAGACCCGGAACGGAGAACGTGCCGGGCATTCATGCTCTGGGCATTGCCGCATCGCTGAGCCGGGGCGAGCGGGAAGCGGAAGAGCGACGGCTGCGCGAGCTTCGGGATCATCTGGAAGCGTTGCTGCTTTCCCGAATCGACGGCGTCAGCGTGAACGCGGGGCGCAGCGAGCGACTGGCGAACACGAGCAACGTTCGGATCGAGGGCGTGGAGGGGGAACCACTGGTGATTGCGCTCGACCTTCGGGGTTTTGCCGTCTCGAGCGGCGCGGCCTGCTCCAGCGGTTCCGTCGAGCCATCGCACGTGCTCACCGCCATTGGCCTCAGCCGGGAAGAGGCGCGAAGCTGCATACGCATCTCTCTGGGGGCATCCAACACCCTGGAGCAAGTAGAAGCGCTGGCCGGCGCAATGGAGGAATCCGTCGGCCACCTGCGGCGAATTGCGCCAGCCACCGGCACCCGCGTTTCCGCTGGCGGCGGGGCACGATGAGCGCCCCGAACGGTCGGTTAAGCCGACTTCCAGAACCAAAAATATCCCGGCGGGAGGCGCTGCGGGTTGCAGGGAGCGCCGCGCTGGCGTTGCAGTCGCTCCGCGCGGCCGCACAGTCCTCCGAGCCATACGAGGTGATCGTCTATGGCGCGACTCCCTCCGGCGCGATCGCGGCCGTGGCTGCGGCGCGGATGGGCGTGCGCGTGCTGCTGCTGGCTCCGGAGAAACAGGCGGGTGGGAATCTGGCGAATGGCATGCCGTGCACCGGCATGATCCCCTCCGGCCAGCGTGACTTGATCGGGGGCCTTGCCAAGGAGTTCGACGCCAGGGTGACGGCCAAACGGACGGAGGGCCGGATCGCGGCGATCGTACTCACGGAAATGCTGGAAGCCGCCGGCGTGACGGTGCGTCTCGGTTCCGGTTTTGCCTCGCTGGCCAAGGAGCGCGGGCGCATTCGAAGCCTCGTGCTGGACGACGGCTCCGTGATCGGCGGAAGCGTGTTCATTGACGCCTCCTACGAAGGGGACCTGATGGCGGCCGCGGGCGTGCCGTATGCCGTCGGCCGGGAGCCGGCGATGAAGTACGGCGAAAGTGTGGGGGGAGTCCACCTGGAGGAGCCGAAGGTGGCCGTGAACCCGTTTGATGCCGAGGGCCCGCTCCCCGGCATCTCGGCTGGGGGCCCCGGCGTTGTGGAATCGGGCGATGCCAAGGTGGCAACGTACCAGATGCGCGTCTGGCTGGTGGCGGAGCGTGAGATCGAGGCGCCCATTGAGGAGCCCGCGGGATACGAAGCCCGGAATTTCGAATTGCTCGGCCGCTGCCTGGCGGTGGGCGCGGCGGGGAGCCTGGAGGATCTGCTGGGGTGGCAGACCCTGCCCGGAAACCGGGTGGCCGTTGCCGAAAGCCGGAAGTCCGTGGTTTCTCTCGGTTTGCCGGGGGCGCAGTTTGCTTACCCGCAAGGGTCGCGCGCGGCGAGGGAAGAGATCTATCGCGCGCATCTGCGGCACGCGCAGGGCCTGTTGTGGTTTCTGCGAACGGACCGCCGGGTGCCCGAGCCCATCCGCAAGGCCATCCTGGGTTACGGGCTGTGCGCGGACCTATGGACCGGCAGCCGTCATTGGCCGCCCGCGATGGAAGTCCGGGAGGCGCGGCGGATGCTGGGCGAACTCATCGTCACCCAGCGCGATTTAAGCTACCGGCGCGAGAAGACCGATTCCATCGGCCTTGGCTTTGGCGGCGCGGAGTGCCCGGTGGTCGACCGTTTTGCCGTGGGCCGCGATGCATTTGTGAACGAGGGCCGGTTCTGGCGGAAGGGGAAGCCGTTCCAGATTCCCTGGCTCGCGATGCTGCCGCGCGGCGTCCATTGCGAGAACCTCCTGACGCCGGTTTGTCTTTCCGCCAGCCACGTGGCGTGGCATGGACTGCGCTCCGAATGGACGCTGATGGCGCTCGGGGAGGGCGCGGGCGTCGCCGCGGCGCTCACTGTGGATAAGGGGAAGGCCGTTCAGGAACTGGATCCATTGGTTCTGCAAGCGAAGCTGCGGCGATTGGGCGCGGTGCTGGACCTGCCCCGCGAGAAGTGATCGGCGATTTGCGTCTCCGGTGTGATCTGAAGAATTTGTGTCCTGCGCATTTAAGGTATGGGAGATCGAATCACTCTCGAGTCGTTCTCACGGTGGCTGGGATCAGGGCGGCGCGGAGTTGGATCTCCCAATTTCTTTTTTCGGCGGTCGCGCCTCAATCGAACTGCAGGATTCGCAGAAACCCGGCTCTTCCCGCGGCCTCCGCGGGTGCGTAGCCGATGCGGACTCGTTCCGGCTTCTGCCGGCCGCAGCGAAATTCGTAGTCCG
>JBDIBK010000111.1:0-13030 GCA_039812845.1 Bryobacterales bacterium | reverse complement strand
TTTGGGGCATTATGGAAGAGATATGTCCGGTACACGTCTTGAGAAGATCCGAGAGATGCTTGCGCAGAATCCGACGGACAGCTTTTTGCTGTATGGGTTGGCGAATGAGTATAAGAATGCGGGCGATTTGGCGGGGGCGATTGCGGGTTACCGCCATCTGATGGAGGTGAATCCGGATTACGTGGCGGCGTATTACCACTGCGGCCAGACGCTGGAGGCGGCGGGCGATGCGGAGGGGGCGGCGGCTACTTACGACACCGGGATCGAGGTGGCGCGGCGGGTGGGGGATATGCACGCGCTGAGCGAGCTGCGGGCCGTGCGGGATCTGCTGGATTAGCGGCGACGCCCGCCGGACGGAAGCGGGGGACAGGCGGAGACCTCAGCCGGGCACTTTGCCTTTGGCGCGCCACTCCGGCTGCAGGAGGGCGTAGAGGTTCATGTCGAGGAATTCCCCGTTCACTTTGCGCGCGCCGCGCAGCGTGCCTTCTTTCTGGAAGCCGACGCGCTCCGCCACGCGGCAGCTTCGCACATTCGCGGTGGCGCAGTAGATTTCGAGGCGGTGCAGCTTCCATTCGGCGAATGCATAGTCAATGAAGGCGCGGAGCGCGCGCGTCATCACGCCCTTGCCTTCGGAGCGGGAGCTGATCCAGTAACCGATCTGGGCCGCCTGGTCCGTGGGATTTTTCAGTTCGAGCGCCATCATGCCGACGAGGTCGTTTTCGACCCAGATGCCGCCATGCACGGCGCGCCCCTGAATGAAGGCGTCGCGGGCCTGAGTAAGAAAGTTGACGGTATCGGCGAGGCTTTGGGTGTGCTGCGCCCAGGGCAGAAAGCGCGACAGGCGCGCGTGTTCCGTGCGCACCATCTGATAGATGCGGGCGGCCAACCCGCGATGGAGCGTGCGCACTTCGATTCCATCGCCCGCGTGACAAAGAACTTTGACGGCCATTGCCGGAGGCGTCTCCCGTGACTTCCCGTTTTCTCCAGGATATCGCCATTGCGTCGACGGGCATGCGGCACGCCGGTTGACGGGAACTATGGCATTCTGTGGGAAGAGCCAGATTGGCCGACTCAATTCACACGCAGAGGCCGTATCCCTTATGTATCCAATGAAGACTCCCGCCGCGCGCCTGATGCTTCTGGCGCTTTCCCTTGTTGCCGCTACGTCCGGTCTGCTGGCCGGGGTGGATGGAACGTGGAACCTCGTTTTCCTGACGGAAGCGGGGGACCGCCCGGTGACGGTGACGCTCAAATCCGATGGCGAGAACGTCAGCGGTCCGATGATGAACCAGGAAATGAAGGGCACGTTTCGGGACGGGAAGCTCACGCTGAAGATCCCGGACTTCTATTCGCCGGAAGCCGGGGCGAAGGCGGAGTTCGCGCTGGAAGGCGTGGTGACGGGAGACAAGATCGCCGGGACGTGGCGCTTCGGCGAGTATACGGGTGAGATGAAGGGGTCGCTCGCTTCGTCCGGGGCGGCGGCGGGCACCGACGTGAACGGAGTTTGGAACTTCCTGCTGATTACCGAGGCGGGAGACAAACCGCGGCAGGTGGATATCCGCGTGAATGGGGAGGCGGTGAGCGGGAAATCCGGGGAGCTTCCGGTAACGGGCTCCTTCAAGGATGGGGTGCTGACGGTGATCCTGAAGGAATTCTTTTCGCCCGATGCCGGTTTCGCGGCCGATTTGAAGATGTCGGGGAAGGTGAGCGGGAAGCAGATCGCCGGTTCCTGGAGCTTCGGGGAGTACAGCGGAACGCTCACGGGCGCGCGGGGAGAGTAGGGGACGGTACCGTTTTCGCCCGATGGCGGGTTGGCCGGCGCACGGAACGCGGCGGGCTGATGCGGTGGCTAGCGCGGTGCGGACGGCGGCGATGACGGCGCGCCGTAGCGCAGGATGCGCGCGGATGCGCGCTCTTTCGACAGTGTGAGGATGGTGAGGCGGTCAAACTCCGTGTGAGCGACTTCGGGGATGCGGACGCCCAGCTTTTCGCCGAGGAGCGGCAGTTTGTCGGTGTGGCTCACCACCAGCGCGGCGGCACCGGGCGGGAGGGCGCGAAGACGGGCAGCGAGGGCGTCAAGTTCCGCGGCGGGAATGACGGCGGGGGTGATGCCGAGCGCTTGGGCCAGCGGCTTGGCGGTTTCGACGTTGCGGGCGTATTCGGTGGTGAGGATGGTCCCGATTCCCGCCTCGCCCAGCACACGGGCCAAGGCGCGTGCGCGTTCGTGCCCGGTTTCCGAGAGGGGCGCATCGTTCGCCTCGCTGGCTTTCTCCGCGTGACGCACCAGAAAGACGGTGGCCGGTTCCTCCGCGGCGGGTGGCGCGGGGGCAACGCTCGCGCACGACCAGAAGAAGAGGGGGCACAGCAGAACAAACAGACGCCGGCGGGAAGGTGTGCGCATCGGAAAGTGGCTCCTTTCGACGAAGTTTACATGATGACCGCCTGAGCGCGGCCCAGGCTGGCGCGCGAATCGTCTGCAATCGGGAAGCATTCGATACAATTACGGCATGGTCGCGCTGCTGCTCGCCTTCCTCGTGGCCCCGGTTTTCACCGATTTCCCCGGCGGAAGCGTGGGCGGCGTGGAGTGGCTGGCCGAGAACCATGTGGTGATCAGCGTGGAGGGGCAGGCCGACCAGGATGGGCGGAACCGGCAGGCAAACTGGTATTACTTTCGCGTTGACGGGTACCCCAAACAGGAACTGCTGATTGAGCTTTCCGATCTGGTGGGCGAGTACAACTACCAGATGGGGACGCACGCCGTTGACGAATCCACTCACCCGGTCTATAGCTACGATGGGGTCCACTGGACCCATTTCCCGACGGTGGCGTGGGATGCGAAGCGCTTCCGGCTCTCTTTCCGCTTCACCCCAGAGCGGACGCCGTTCTGGATTGCGCACACGCCACCCTACACGGGGAGAGAATTCGGGCTGCTCGAAAGCGCCGTTAGAGCGAACCCGATGCTGCGGCGCGAATCCGTGGGGAAGACCGTGGAGGGCCGGGACATGCCCCTCTGGACGATCACGGACCCCGCTATTCCGCAAGCCGGGAAGAAGACGGTCTGGCTGATGTGCCGCCAGCATGCCTGGGAGAGCGGAAGCTCGTGGGTGTGCGACGGGGCGGTGCGGGCGCTGCTGGCCGAGAGCGACAGCGCCGAAGCGCTGCGCCGCGCGGTTACCTGGAAGATCTTCCCCATGGCGGACCCGGACGGCGTCGCCCACGGCGGAGTGCGCTTCAACCGCAAGGGTTACGACCTCAACCGGAACTGGGATTTGATCGACGCCGCCAAGGAGCCCGAGATCGCCGCGCAGCATGGAGCGATGAAGGCGTGGCTGGACGCGGGCAATCGCATCGATGCGTTTCTGACGCTGCACAACACGGAGACGGGCGAGTATCTGGAAGGCCCGGCATCGTGCAGAGCGGCGGTGGAGAAGCTGCACAAGATCCTGGAGAAGGAAACCACGTTCAACCCCACGCGGAAGAAACTGCAGGACGCGGCCGTCTCCACGAGCCCCGGCCAGAAAGGGCGGATGAGCGTCAGCCAGGGGCTTTCCGCCGAGTTTGGGATTTGTTCCATGCTCATGGAGCAGATGGTGGGCCGCAACGGGAAGCTCGGAGGCTGGCCCACGGTGGAACAACGGCAACAGTTCGGCGGGGAACTGGTGCGCGCAATGGCGAAGGCGCTCGAATAGCGGCTGGCGGCGGATTCGGGCTGGAACGGAGGGATTTCCGCCCGATGCCGAATCCTTTGAAGGGGCGTCGCATCTGTTTCGTAGGGGTGGAAGAAGCATTGACCCTCGCGGTTGCGGCCGTTATGATATATAAGTAGGACCGAAAGAGTCCCTGTTGGACGTTTTCCGAGACATGCTGAAGCTTACGAAAAAGGCGGATTATGGCCTGATTGCCCTGCGGCATCTGGCGATGACTGCGCGCCAGGACGAAAGTTCGAGTGCAAAGCAGATCGCGGATCTCTATGGGGTTCCGCTGCCGCTGCTTTCGAAGGTGTTGCAGCGGCTGGCGCGGACGGGATTTCTGGAATCGCTGCAGGGAACGAACGGTGGATACCGCCTGGCGAAACCGTCGACGGAAATCAGCGTGCTCGAAGTGATTCACACGATTGACGGTCCGGTGATTCTGACATCGTGTTTCGGGCGGGAAAGCGACTGTGACCACACAGCCAACTGCACGGTGCGAGAACCGCTTCGCAAGGTTCATGACGCCATCAGCAATCTGCTGAACAGCATCACGATCGCCGATATTTCCACCGGGGACATTCCGACGGGGAGTTCCGGCAGGAAAGCGGCGGGGGGCAGCACCCTAGTCGCGCTTGAAGAATTTGTGAGGTCTTAACCGATTTATGCAGACGCCGATCTATCTCGATAATCACGCCACCACCCCGATGGATCCCAGGGTGCTTGAAGCGATGCTCCCTTACCTCGGCTCCGTTTTTGGGAATGCCGCCAGCCGCAACCACAGTTTCGGATGGGAAGCCGAAGAAGCGGTGGAGAAAGGGCGCGAACAGGTCGCCTCCCTGATCGGCGCGAACAAGAAGGAAATCGTATTCACGAGCGGCGCGACGGAGAGCAACAACCTGGCGATCAAGGGCGTGGCCGAGATGTACGCCGAACGCGGGAACCACATCATCACCGCGGCCACGGAGCACAAGGCCGTTCTGGACACGTGCAAGCGGCTGGAGAAGCACGGCTACAAGGTGACGTATCTTCCGCTGCAGCCGGACGGACTGGTGGACCTTGACCAGTTGCGCGAGGCGATCACGGACAAGACGATTCTCGTGAGCATCATGTATGCCAACAACGAGATTGGCGTGATTCAGCCGATCCGGGAGATCGGAGCGATCTGCAAGGAGCGCGGGGTGCTTTTCCACTCCGACGCCACGCAGGCCGTGGGCAAGGTTCCGGTGAACGTGATCAAGGACAACGTGGACCTGCTCTCCCTTTCCGGCCACAAGATGTACGGGCCGAAGGGCGTGGGCGCTCTCTATGTGCGCCGCAAGTCTCCGCGCGTGCAACTGACGGCGCAGATCGACGGCGGCGGGCACGAGCGCGGCATGCGCAGCGGCACGCTGAACGTGCCCGGCATTGTCGGGCTGGGGAAGGCCTGCGAGCTTTGCCAGCAGGAGATGGAAGCGGAAGGCAAGCGTCTGGGCGCGCTGCGGGACAAGCTCATGCACCGCCTGACGAGCGAGCTGGACGAAGTCTTCATTAACGGCACGATGGAGCACCGCCTGCCGAACAACCTGAATATCAGCTTTGCCTACGTGGAGGGCGAGAGCCTGCTGATGGGGATTCACGACATCGCGGTTTCGAGCGGTTCGGCCTGCACCTCGGCCACGCTGGAGCCGAGCTACGTGCTGAAGGCGCTGGGCAAGGGTGACGATCTGGCGCACAGCTCGATCCGCTTCGGCCTGGGCCGTTTCACGACCGAGGAGGAAGTGGAGTACGCGGCCGACAGCATCGTGCGCATCGTCAACAAGCTGCGCGAGCTTTCCCCGCTCTATGAACTGGTGAAGGAAGGCGTCGACCTTAGCAAGATCGAATGGGCGGCTCACTAGAAGGGAACCAGAGGGACTGGAAAGAAAAGGGATAAGGAGACAGGATAGCGATGGCTTACTCAGACAAAGTTCTCGACCACTACAACAACCCGCGCAACGTAGGTTCCCTCGACAAGAAGGATCCTTCCGTGGGAACGGGCATGGTGGGGGCACCGGAATGCGGCGACGTCATGAAGCTGCAAGTGAAGGTGGACCCCGCGACCGGCATCATTGAAGAGGCAAAGTTCAAGACTTTCGGCTGTGGCAGCGCCATCGCGAGTTCTTCCCTGGCCACGGAGTGGCTGAAGGGCAAGAGCGTGGACGAGGCGCTGGCCATCAAGAATACGGACATTGTGAACGAACTGGCGCTGCCTCCGGTGAAGATTCACTGTTCCGTGCTGGCCGAGGACGCAATCAAGGCGGCAATTGCGGATTACAAAGCGAAAGCGAGCGTTCGCGAAGGCGCGGCCGTCAACGCATAGCGCATTTTTGGGAGGGCAGCCGCGCGGGGAGCACCCCACTGGGACGGGTGCTTCGCGTGCGGAGCCCTTTACCGCGAGGGGCGATCCACGCACGGAACGCCTTACTGGGACGGGCGCTCCGAGAACGGGGCGGCACCCTCGCGCAAAGCGGATGAACCGTTCAACTAACCCAGGAGCGAGACGATGATCGACATTGCGAATATTGCCACCGACAAAGATGCGAAAGAGGAGGGTCCCGCGATTCACGTGACACCCAAGGCGGTAGAGACGATTCGCGAGACTTTCGAGAAGCAGGGCATGGAAGGCGGGCTGCGCCTGGGAGTGCAGGGTGGCGGGTGCTCCGGGTTGAGCTATCAATTCAAGTTCGATGCCAAGGAGCGCCCCAAGGACACGGTGCTGGAGTTCGATGGCGGCGTCCGCATCTTTATCGATCCGAAGAGCCTCGTGTATCTGAAGGGGATGACTCTCGATTACAAAGAGACCATCATCGAGAACGGCTTCGTGTTCAACAACCCAAACGCGAAGAAGTCCTGCGGGTGCGGAACCAGCTTTAGCGTCTGATGCACCAAACGAATTCCCGCAACGGCCACGCCAGGAGCACCGCGGACTTTCCGCCGGAGATTCGCGCCCAAGCGGAGAGCGTCTCTCCCGATTTCTACGCGCTCTTTGGCTATCCGGAGACGCTGGGCATTGACCTCGACGACCTGCAGGAGGCATTCTACGCCCGCAGCCGCCAGCTTCATCCGGACCGCTTCGCGCGCGCCAGCGCCGAGGACCGGGACCTTTCCCTGCGCGCGAGTTCGCTTCTGAACGATGCGTACCGCACACTGCGGGACCCGCTGAAGCGCGCCGAGTACGTCCTTTCGAGGCACGGGTTCGACGTTGGGCAGCAGCGCTCCAGCAACGTGCCACCTGAGCTGCTCGAGGAGGTTTTCGAGCTGAACATGGCGCTCGAAGAACTGCGCTCCGGCGACGAGGATGCGCGAGCGAGTCTCGAATCCGCCCGGACGAATTTTCTGGCGATGCAGACGGAAATCGACGAAGGGCTGAACGGCGCTTTTTCGCGATGGGACTACGCCTGCAGGGAAAAGGCGGGCGCGGATTCGGCGGTTTCGCGCGCCATGCTGGCGGAGATCCGCGGATCTCTCAATCGCCGCCGCTACATTCAGAATCTGCTGCGCGACGTGGAAACGGCGCTCGCCGGGCAGACAGCCTAGAACGCGCGCGCGAGCGACTACGGGCATTCAGGAACAATCATGGCCAACCTTCTGCACATTGACTTCGGCGACAGCGACGCCGTTGTGGGCATTGACCTCGGCACCACCAACAGCCTGGTTGCGTGGATGAACCTGACCGGGCCCGAGATCATCGAAGGCCCCGGCGAGGAGCGAATCGTACACAGCGTGGTGGCCTACACGGATGCGGGCGAGTTTGCCGTCGGGGAAGCCGCGAGGGAAGTGCTGCTGACACAGCCGGAGCGGGCCGTCTATTCGGTGAAGCGCCTGATGGGGCAACGCGCCGACGACATCCAGGGAGAGTTGAAGCTGTTTCCGTTCCATCTTGCCCCGGAGCAGGATGCCGTGCTGCGGCTGCAACTGGGCGAGAAGACGGTGACGCCCTCCGAAGTCTCGGCCGAGGTGCTCAAGCGCCTGAAGGCGAATGCGGAGTATGCCACCGGCAAGACCGTCCGGCAGGCTGTGATCACCGTGCCCGCGTATTTCAACGATGCCCAGCGTCAGGCGACGCGCGACGCCGGGCGGATTGCCGGACTCGACGTGCTGCGGCTGGTGAATGAACCCACGGCGGCGAGTCTTGCCTACGGCCTCGACAAGCGGAAAGAGGGTGTGATCGCGGTCTACGACCTGGGCGGAGGAACCTTCGACATCTCCATCCTTCGTCTACACAACGGCATCTTCGAAGTGCTTGCGACCAACGGCGACACGCATCTGGGCGGCGACGATATCGACAATCTGCTGCTGGCGATCGCGCTTGAAGACCTGGCGAGCGAGTGGGGAGAAGACGTATCGGCGAAGCACCAGATCGTGCAGCGCCTGCGCCGCGCGGTGATTCGCGCGAAGGAAGAACTCTCGTTCGCGCCCGCCGTGGCAATTGAATTTTCCCACGAAGGGCGCAGCTATCGGCGCGCACTCACGCGGGAGCAGTTTGACCAGTTGATCGCGGATTTCGTCGAGAAGACGCTGGAACCGTGCCGCCGATGCCTCAAGGATGCCGGGCTCGACGCGAGCGAGATCGATGAAGTGGTGATGGTGGGCGGGTCCACGCGGATCCCGCTGGTGCGCCTGGCGGTGGAGCGCCTGTTCCGCGCGAAACCGCATACGGAGCTGAACCCGGACGAAGTGGTTGCGCTTGGCGCCGCGGTGCAGGCGGGGATTCTGACGGGATCGGTAGAAGACAAGCTGCTGCTGGACGTGACGCCGCTTTCGCTTGGCATCGAGGTGATGGGCGGCGTGGTGGCGAAGCTGATTCACCGCAACACCACGATTCCGGCGAGTGCTTCGGAGACATTTACCACGGCGGTGGACGGCCAGCAGAACGTGCTGATCCACGTGGTGCAGGGGGAGCGGGAACTGGTGATGGATTGCCGGAGCTTGGCGCGCTTCGATCTCAAGAATATCGATCCGCTCCCGGCCGGCCTCGCGAAGATCGAGGTGCGCTTCCTGATTGACGCCAACGGGATTCTGAACGTCACCGCGCGCGACGTGCGGACGGGCAAAGAGCAATCCGTGGAAGTGAAGCCTTCTTACGGGCTCACCGATGCGCAGGTGGAGGCGATGATCGAAGAATCCTTCGAGAAGGCCGAGGCGGATCTGCAGGAACGGCAAGTGCGCGAGGCGCGGGTGGAGGCGGATTCCATCCTGCTTGCGCTGGAGAAGGCGAAGGGCAACCAGGCGTGGGATACCCTGGGCGAGGAAGACCGTGAGCGCATCGACCGCAAGCACAATGAACTGCTGACGGTTTACCATTCGGACAATTACGGCCTGATCCGCAAGAAGATCGACGAGCTGAACGATTCGACCATGGCGCTGGCGGAGAACATGATGAATACCGCTGTAAACACCGCACTGAAGGGGACGAAGATCTAATGGTATTTACCTGGGAACGGATCGACGATATCGCATTTGCATTGTGGGAGAAGTTTCCGGAGCAGGACCCGCTGAAGGTGCGCTTCACGGACCTGCATCAATGGATTACCGAGCTCGATGGATTCAACGACGACCCGGCGAAATCGAACGAAGCCAAGCTCGAAGCGATCCAGATGGCGTGGCTCGAAGAGTATCAGGATAACCAGGATTAGAGATTCCGGCCGCGACGGCGCAGGAGCAGAATAAAGAACGGCCCGCCCAGCAAAGCGGTGACGACGCCGACGGGGACATCGGCGGGGGAAAGCATCACGCGGGCGGCGGTGTCGCACACCGCGAGGAAAGCGGCACCGACGAGAAACGCGCAGGGAAGCAGCACACGGTGGTCCGGCCCCAGGAGAATGCGCAGCGCATGGGGAACGATGAGGCCCACAAAGCCAATGGGACCCGTGATGGCCGTGACCGCACCGGTGAGCAGGGAAGCGCTCAGATAGCCGCCCATCATCACCCGCTGCACGGAAACGCCGCGCGACGCGCCCCAGGATTCTCCCACCGCGAGCAGGTTCCAGTTGCGAGCCTGCGAGAAGGCGTAGGCCACCACGACACCCACCAACGCGGCAATCGCGGCCAGGGTGGAATAGCTCACCGGCTCCACCCCTCCCATGAGCCAGCGGACGATGGCGAAGGATTGCGCGAGCGAACTGAAATACTGCAGAAAGAGCACGACCGCGATGCAGATGGCGTTCACGGAGACGCCCGCCAGCAGGAGGGTGAAGGCGGAGATGCGGCCCGCGCTGCGGCCGGCGCCGATCACGACAGCCAGGGTGAGGAAGGCTCCGGCGAAGGCGCAAACCCACACGCCGGGGAGTGCGAACGCGGAGCGCAGACCGGTGATGATGGCGATCACCGCGCCCAGAGACGCACCACTCGAAACGCCAAGCGTGTAGGGGGTGGCGAGCGGGTTGCGCAGGAGGGCTTGAAACAGGACGCCCGCCACGGCGAGCGCCCCGCCCGCCAGAAGAGCCAGCAGGACGCGAGGCAGGCGCGCCTGAAAGAGAATTTCCGCATCGGGGCTGCGCCCGGCGAGGGCCGCGCCGAGATCCACCGGAACCGAGCCGATGAGGGGCGTGAGCGCCAGCGCCAGCAGCAACAGCGCCAGGCTGGAAAGAATCCCGATGGTGAAACGCCTCGGCGCGGCCAGAGGGATGGATGCCGGGGAACGCGAGGCCGGGCTGGATTCAGCGGCCATACAGCATCCAGGGCTTCGCGCCCGCTTCGCGATGGACCGTCGCCTTCACGCGGAAGATGCGCTCGATCAGGTCTTCGGTGAAGATCTCTTCCGGCCGGCCGTCGGCGGCCAGACGCCCGCGCTCCAGCACCAGAACACGGTCAGAAAATCCGGCGGCGAGATTCAGATCGTGCGTGACCATCACCACCAGCAATCCTTCGTCGCGAAGTGTGTTCAGGACGCGGTGAATTTCCACCTGATGCCGGAGATCGAGCCAGGTCGTGGGTTCGTCGAGCAGCAGGATGCACGGCCGCTGCGCGAGAGCGGACGCGAGAATCGCCCGCTGGCGCTCGCCCCCGCTGAGGGAGCGAAAATCGCGATGACGAAAGGCGGCGCAATCGGCCAAGGCCATGGCATCTTCCACGGCCGCCCAATCCTCCGCCGTCTCGAAGAGGCCCGCGGCGTGCGCGTGGCGGCCCATCGCCACCACCTCCTCCACGGAGAAGGGAAACTCCATCTGGACGTTCTGGGGGATGAAGCCGACGGCGCGGGCAAAGTCCCGCCGGGGCCAGCGATTCACTTCGATCCCATTCAATTGGCAGGCACCCAGATGGCCCGGCAGCAGGCCCGCGAGAATCTGCAATAAGGTGGATTTGCCCGCGCCGTTTGGGCCCACGATGGCGACGGCCTCGCGCGCATGGAGATCGAGCGTTACCTCCCGCAGGACGGTGCTTTCGCCATAGCGCATCCCGACGCCGTTCAGCGAATAGAGCGTGCGCCGTTCCGGTGCGAGAGCGGAAGGGGCGGGGGCGGGCAACGCGAATGCTTTCACAGGCTCGCCTCTGGATGAATGAAGCCGGCGAGCGCGCGCGCGGCGTCCACCATGCGGGGGCCGGGCACCACCCAGTAGTCGTCGGAAACCGGGTAAACGCGGCCGTGCTTCACCGCATCCACGCTGCCTAGAGACTTCCATAGGGCCCGGACGGAAGCCTCATGCGCGGGACTCTGCTTTCTCTCTTCCGCCATGTCGCCGCGATCGATAATCACTTCCGGATTGCGTCCGAGCACCGTTTCCAGGCTGACATTCGGGTACGCGGGGCCGGCGTCCCCGACGGCGTTGACGCCCCCGGCAATGCGGATCAGTTCGTCGATATACGTGCCTCCGCCCACCGCGATCATCCCTTGCAGGGTGCCCGGATTGCGGCCCACCAGGAAGAGCACGCGCCGCTTGGGCAGCTTGCCGGTGCGCGTTTGAATGCGGGCCAGTTCCTCTTGCAGATGCCGGCGCAGCTTCACTCCGGCAGCGGGTTCACCGGCGGCGGTGGCAATGATGCCGATGGATTTGTAGATGTCTTCAATGCTGCGATGGCGCAACTCCACTTTGCGGAAACCGGCCGCCGGAAGGGTGGCTAGGGCGCGAGCGTTCACTTCTTCCACGAACACGACGTCCGGGCGCATCGAGAGGATCACTTCGGGATTGGGCTCGAGGTAACTGCCGATGCGCGGCTTTCGCCGGGCCGCGTCAGGATAACGGCAATACTCGCTGACGCCCACCACGCGATCCCCCAGCCCGAGCGCGAAGAGGATCTCCGTAATGCTGGGGGCGGTGGAAACGAGGCGTTTCGGAGGATCTGCCGCAATGCCCGCGGCGGCGACGGCGAGAGCGAGGAACGCGGCGAGCATACGGAATTTGCCCGCTCGCCATACCGAATGCGCTCTCGCGCGTGAAAAGATGGCACTCACCTTGGCCTCCCCCTCGGGGCACTTGGATCGCGAGAAGGCGGGCGCGCACCGGCTTGGATGCGCAACCTCTTTCACGCGGTGCGGCAGGTCTTCGGACTTTGAAGGCTTCCCTGGCGGGTCACCGCCACCGCAGTGGAGCGGCCACCCGGCCAATGCCTACTTGCCGCCGCTTCCCAACTTCCCGCCCCGGTGGAGTCACTGGGGATGGGAGGCCAGTGCGATTGTGCGACGTTCGTTCCTTCTTACCGCTGCGGGGCAGCCCCGGACTCTCACCGGGTTCCCTTTTCAACGCGTCCGCCCTTGAGACGGAGCGCGTACCAGCACGTCTTCACCATAGCGAGTTCGCGATTGAGGCGTCAATGCGGGCAGGGGATGGATGCGCGCCGCTGGGGTGCGCGGCATTCGCCCAAGTACCGGCCCGGCGATAATAGCAAGGGTGGCCGCGGGCGGATGCGAGCGAACGCGGTGCCGGCCATGGATGCAGCAGAGGGGACGAGGATGCCCGAGCGACTGGTGGAATGCGTGCCGAACTTCTCCGAGGGGCGGAATCTGGAGGTGATCCGGGCCATCGCGGCGGCGTGCGATTCCGAGCCGCAAGCGTATCTGCTGGATGAGGAGCATGACGAAGATCACCATCGCGCGGTGATGACCGTGGCGGGCGAGCCGGAGGCGGTGCTGCGGGCCGTGCTGCGGGCGGCCGAGATCGCGGTGGGGCGAATCGATCTCAATGGGCATCGGGGCGTACACCCCCGCATCGGCGCGCTCGATGTGCTGCCGTTTATCCCAGTGAGCGGGGTCTCCATGGAGGAATGCGCCGAGTTGGCGCGCAGAGCCGCGAATGCGATGTGGGAGCGCTTCCGCGTGCCCTGCTATCTCTATGAAGCGGCCGCGGCGCACAAAGGGAGGCGCAATCTCGAAGCCGTCCGCA
>JBDIBK010000110.1:0-13158 GCA_039812845.1 Bryobacterales bacterium | reverse complement strand
CTGGGAGTGACGACCCGCGAACTGGCCGGGGCGCTGGGCGTGACGGAGCCGGTGCTCTATGAACATTTTCCATCCAAACGCACCCTCTACGACGAGGTTCTGCGGGCGGAATCGAAACTGCAGGTGGCGGAGTTCCGGAAGGCCTTGAAGCCATACGAAGAGGCGCGGGACGATGACGGGTTCTTCCTCGAAGCGGGCGGCTTTCTGATGCGCCGTACGGAGCGCGACCCCGCGAAGCTTCGGTTCCTGCTTCAGGTGCTCCTCGAAGGCGGAGATGCCGCGGGGCATTTCTACCAGCACCAAACTCTGCCAACCCACCAATTGCTGCGGCAATACATTGAAACGCGAATTGCCGAGGGCGCCTTCGCGCCGCTGGACGCGCGCGTCGCGGCCCGGCAGTTTCTCGGTTTCGTCATCTACCACAACACAATGCAACTGCTTCTCGACGATGCGTTTCTTGATGTTTCGACCGAAGCGGTCTTGCGAGAGTTCGTTAGCACTTTCCTGCGGGGCCTTCGCGCCCGCTGATTCCAAGAGGAAAAGTTCAAATATATGCCAATTCGACACTGGACATGGATCGGGGCGGTGATCGGAGCCCTGTTGCTGGGAAGCTGTGGAAAGAAGGCGGAGGAGACCGCTGTCGAAGCGCCCAAGAGCGTCGCTGTGAATGCGGTGGCGGCGCAGACCCGAACCGTTAGCCGGAGCACGTTCGTGACCGGTTCCCTGCGGGCGGACGAGAGCGTGACGGTTACCTCCGAAGTCGCGGGCCGCGTGGCGGCCGTGTACGTGGATTTCGGACAAAGCGTGCGCAAGGGCCAGCCCCTGATCGCCCTCGATACGCGGGAGCTGCAATTGCGGCTTGACCGCACGCGCGGCTCTCTGGCGCAGGCGCTGGCGCGTCTCGGGCTGCCGGCGGACGCGAGGAGCATCAACGTCAAATCCACTCCCGCCCTCGACCAGGCGCGGGCGCAACTGGCGGAGGCGAAGTTCAAGTTTGAGAACGGCCAGCGGCTGGTGAAGAGCGGCGACATTTCCCAGGAACGCTTTCAGGAACTGGACCGCGCATTCAAGCAGCAGGAAGCGGCGGTAGAGGCGGCCGCGTTCGAACTGCACACCCAGATCGCGAACGTGCAGGCACTGATGGCCGAAGTGAAGCTTTCCGAAAAGAGCCTGGCCGACGCCAGACAGTATGCGCCCTTTGACGGCTCCATCACGGAGCGCATGGTGTCTCCGGGGCAGTATCTGAAAGAGAACACGCCCATGATGACGATCGTGAAGTCGTGGCCGCTGCGGCTTCGGCTGGAGGTCCCGGAAGCCACATCCGCCTATGTAAAGGTCGGGCGCGCCGTCCTGTTTCACACGGACGCGGCACCGGGCGAGACCTTTGAGGCAACGGTAAAAGAATTGAGCGCGCAGCTCGACCCGAATTCGCGCACGCTCACCGCCGAGGCGCGGGTCTTGAAGCCCGACAGCCGCCTTCGCCCCGGAATGTTTGTGAGCGTTGAGCTCGTTACCGAACCGGCCGCGGAGATCGTCGTGGTGCCGAAGGAAGCGATCTACACCGTCGCCGGCCTCACCAAGACGTTTGTCGTGAACAACGGAAAAGCTTCGGAACGCAAGGTGCCTCCACCGAACTACACGGAGAACGGTCTTGTGGGCGTTCCGTCGGAACAGGTGAAGCCGGGCGATCTGGTGGCGGTCAGCGAACTGCCGGTGCTCTACGATGGCGTGCAGGTGACGGTGAAGACCCAGACCGCCTTGGCGGGGAAACCAGCCGCGCGGCCGGCCGACGGGGAGGCGAAGTAGCCATGCAGAAACTCGCCGAAGTCTGTATCCGCCGGCCCGTCTTCGCGACGATGCTGATCATGATGCTTGTGGTGCTGGGGCTCGACTCGTACCGCAAGCTGGGCGTCGACTTCTTCCCGAAGATCGATTTTCCTTTTGTCTCCATTACTACCGTCCTGCCGGGCGCTTCTCCGGAGGAGGTGGAAAGCCAGGTTTCGAAGAAGATCGAAGAGGCCGTGAACACGGTCTCCGGCATTGACGAACTCAGTTCCATCTCCTCCGAAGGCGTCTCCATGGTGATGATTTCCTTCGTGCTTGAGAAGGACCCGGATATTGCGGCGCAGGAGGTCCGCGACAAGGTTTCCGCCATTCTGGGCGATCTGCCCGACGACGCGGACCCTCCGATTGTCGATAAAGTCTCCACGGACGCTTCGCCTGTGCTGAGCATCGTCGTTTCCTCGCCGCGCGATCCGCGCGAAATCACGAAGATCGTCGATGACCGGATCAAGCAGAATATCGAGAGCGTCAGCGGTGTCGGCCAGGTGCGCTGGGTGGGGGATCGAACCCGCCAGATCCAGGTGTGGCTGGATATCGAAAAGGCGAACGCCTATAACCTCACGGTGGACCAGATCCGCGCTGCGCTTGCCGCGCAGAATGTCGAAGTGCCCGGCGGGCGCGTGGATCAGCAGAACCGCGAACTCACCGTGCGGACTCTCGGGCGCATGGAAAGGCCTGAGGATTTCGAACGCATCATCCTCGCCAGTCGCAACGGCGCTCCGGTGAGGGTGAGCGATGTCGCCATTGTGGAAGACGGGGCGGAGGAGCCTCGTTCGATCGCGCTTCTCAACGGCAAGCCGGCCGTCGTGCTCGAGGTGCGCAAACAATCCGGCACGAACAGCCTGGTAGTGATCGATGGCGTCAAGGAACGCGTGGAAGCGCTCAAAGCCACACTGCCTCCGGATTTCAAAATCACCTACGCCAACGATACGAGCGACTTCATCAACGAGAGTTTTCACGCCGTGCAGGAACACCTCATCCTGGGCGCGATCCTGGCGGCTCTGGTCGTTTTTCTGTTCATCCGAAATGTCCGCGCCACGCTCATCGCGGCCGTGGCGATTCCTACCTCGATCATCGCCACCTATGCCCTGATCCACGCGATGGGCTTCACGCTGAACCAGATCACGATGCTGGCCCTCACGCTGGTGGTGGGCGTGGTGATCGACGATGCCATCGTCGTCCTGGAGAATATCTTTCGCTTCATGGAAGAGAAGAATCTCTCGCCCTGGGAAGCCGCGGTTGAGGGTACGCGGGATATCGGGCTCGCGGTGATGGCCACCACATTCAGTCTGGTGATTATCTTCCTTCCCGTGGCGCTGATGGAAGGCATCGTCGGCCGTTTCATGTCGAGCTTCGGTTACACCGCGGCGTTTGCAATCATGGTTTCCCTGCTCGTGAGTTTCACCCTGACGCCCATGCTTTGCTCGCGCTACCTGCGGTCGAACCCGAAAGAGAAGGAGAGCACCAAGGAGGGCATTATTTTCAAGATTTTCGATCTCCCCTACCTGGCGATGCTCAAGTTCTCCATGCGCTATCGCTGGGTGATCGTCGTGCTCAGCGTCCTGGTGTTTGTTTCCGTGGTTCCCCTCTTCATGATGGTGGGCAAGGACTTTCTTCCCGTCGACGACCAAAGCGAATTTGAAGTGGTGGTCCGCATGCCGCTGGGTTCTTCACTGAGCGGCACCGAGGAAGTGATGCACACTCTGGAGAAGGAGTTGAACACGCTGCCTGGCGTCGAGTTTCTGCTCACCAAGATCGGTTCGGACCAGCAGAAGCGGGTGGACCGCGGTTCGATTCTGGTGGATCTGGTGCCGATGGATAAGCGCGAACATAGCCAGCAGGAACTGATGACGATGGCCCGCGACCGGCTCGCCAAATATCACAACCTGACCATCGCGGTGCAGCCCCCGGCGATGATCTCGAACACCGGGCCAAACTCGGACTTGATGTTCTTTCTTCAAGGGCCGGAGCTCGACCGGCTGGACGGCTACGCGCAGCGGCTGATTGCGAAGCTCAAGGCGACCCCCGGAGTCCGTGACGTTTACACAACCTATGAAGCGGGCAAACCCGAGGTGCAGATCACGATTAACCGCGACAAGGCGGCGGACCTGAACGTCAGCGTCGGCTCCATCGCCAACGCCATCCGCGTTCTTGTGGGCGGAGACGACCAGGTGAGCACGTATCGCGAAGGCGATGACCGCTACGATGTGCAGTTGCGCGCCCAGCCGCAATACCGGAATTCTCCGGAGGCGCTAGACCGCCTGTTTGTGCCTTCAAGCACGCTCGGCAGCGTGAAACTGTCGAATGTTGCCAGCTACGAGGAGTCCACCGGGCCTTCGCAGATTGAGCGCTACAACCGGCAGCGGCAGGTGATGATTCTCGCCAACGTCGCTCCCGGCTATGCGCTGAGCGATGTAATCAATGGGCTGAACCAGGAGGTTGCCGCCCTTAACATGCCAGCGGGATATGCCTCCGGTCTTACCGGGCGATCCCGTGAGTTCGAGCGTGCTGGCATCAGCTACGCAATCGCGCTGCTGCTCTCCATCCTGTTCATGTACATGATTCTCGCGGCGCAGTTTGAGAGCTTCGTGGATCCGATTACGATTCTTCTCAGCCTGCCTCTTAGCATTCCGTTTGCCCTGTTAAGCCTGCTGATAACGGGGGAGAATTTCTCCATCGTTTACTCATCGCTGGGAATCCTGATGCTTTTCGGTATTGTCAAAAAGAACTCGATTCTGCAAATCGACCATATCAACAACCTGCGCCGGCACGAGGGGATGCCGCGCGCCGAGGCAATTCTCGCCGGATGCCAGGATCGGCTGCGCCCCATCCTGATGACCACGGCGTCGCTGGTGGCGGGCATGCTGCCCCTTGCGCTTGGCGGCGGGCCCGGCTCCGGTTCCCGGCGCACGGTGGCCATTATCGTCATCGGCGGGCAGTCCCTTTGCTTGCTGCTGAGCTTGCTGATGACGCCCGTGGCTTACAGTCTCTTTGACGACTTGGCGCACTCGCCGCTTTGGACGCGGATTGGCAGGATGCTGCGCAGCCTGACGCGCCGCCCCGGCCGCGTGGCGGATGGCGTCTCCGGCATGCTCGCGCTGGCCTTGGCCGTGACGCTGCTCTCGTCGGTTGCGGCCGCGCAGCAGCCGATGGCGGCGAAGCGGGCGGAGCACTTAAAGCGGGTGGGCGTCGCGGGTGAGATGAGCCTCAGCTTGAAGGAAGCGGTGGCGATGGCGGTCGAGAACAATCTCGACGTGCGAATCCAGAAGACGAATGTGGCGATCGCCCAGCAGGGAGTGGCGGCGGCAAAGGGGAACTTTGACCCGGTGCTTCGCTGGAATCCGATGGTCGTTTCCGCAATCACACCCGCGGCCAGCGTTCTGCAAGCGCCCAACGGCAAGCTGACGGATCGCAGCGTCACGCAGAACTTTTCGCTGATTGTGCCCACGGAGAAGAACGGCTTTCGCTTCACGGGCAGTTTTGAGAATCAGAGGAATTCCACCAGCAACCCGTTTGTGGGGTTGAATCCGTACTACAGTTCGCGCCTCCGCTTCGGCATCACGCAGCCTCTGTTTCGCTTGCGCGACATGGACGCTTCACGCGCGGAGCTGCTGATCTCCCGCAAGCAGACCGATATCAGCGCCACCGAGTACGAAGTGCGGCTGATCGCGGTGGTGGCCGCCGCCCAGCAAGCCTACTGGACCCTGGTTGCGGCACGGCAGGACGTCGGTGTGCGTCAGGACGCGGTGCGGCTGGCCGAAGAGCAATTGGCGCGGGACCAGCGCCGCATTGACGCCGGCAATCTGGCGCCGGTGGAATTGGCCGGCACGCGCGCCGAACTGGAGCGCCGCCGGGATTCTTACCTTGCCAGCGTCGGAGCCGTGACCGAGGCGGAGAACCAATTGAAACTGCTCATCAGCCCTCAGCGCGAGAACGAGATCTGGGGCAGGGAACTGGTTCCCACGGACACCGGCAACGTCAGCGCGCCTTCCGTCTCTTCGCTGGAAGAAGCCGTGCAGTCCGCGCTGGCACAGCGTCCGGAACCAAAGCTGGTGGCGATGCAAGTGGATATCGTGGCTGTCAATCAGCGCCTCAATGAAAGCCTGAAGCTGCCGCAAGTGGATCTGGTGGGCGAGTTCTCGCTCAGCGGGCTGGGCGGCAAGCAGGCGCCGCCGCTGACCTTCTTTTCCTCGATCGATCACAATCTGTATAACCGTGTGTCCGCGCTCTCCCAGGCCCAGGGTCTTGGCCCGATTGTGCCGCCCTCCATCAGCATTCCGCCCCTGCCCGGGGACCTGATCGGGGGCTATGGCACGAACCTCCAGAATCTTTTCGGCGGCACGTACCACACGTGGCAGGTGGGTTTGAATTTCGATCTCAATCTGAAGAACCGGCGCGCGGAGGCCAGTGTGGCGCAGAGCCGCCTCAGCGCGCAGCGCTTGCAATTGCAGCGGGCGCAGACGGACCAGGCCATCCAATCCGAAGTGCGCAACGCCCTGCAGGCCCTCGACGTGGCGCGGCAGCGCATTCGCGCGGCGGAAGCCAGCGCGAAGGCCGCCGAAGAGCGCCTGGCAAGTGAAACGCGGCTCTTCGACAACGGCGAATCCACTGACTTCCTGGTGCTCACACGCCAGAATGAACTGGCCGATTCGCGGCTGCGCGAAGTGGTGTCCCGCCTGGACCTGAACCGCGCCCTCGCGCGGCTCGATCTGGCACTCGGCTCCACGCTGCAAAGCTTCCAGATTCGTGTCGCTCCGTAGGCGCCGGGTACGGCGGGGGAACGGAACGGCTTCCCCCGCCCGCCGCCGCGCGCGCCAAGACGCGGAGCTTCGTTCCGGCTTAGACTGAAAAGGGTTGGATGGCGTTTACCCGGCGCCCGACGAACCGAAGAGGTCAAAACGAAGTCGCGATATGGCAAATCAACCTGAACCGCTCCTGAAGCTGATGGGGCTGCTTTTCAAGCCCCACCCCTGGCATGGCATCGACGTCGGCGAAGCCGCTCCCCGCAAGCTGAACTGCTACATTGAGATCGTTCCGACGGATACGGTGAAATTTGAGATCGATAAGTCGAGCGGCTATCTGAAGCTGGACCGTCCGCAGAAATACTCAAACTTCTGCCCGGCGCTTTACGGCTTTATTCCGCAGACCTATTGCGGAGATGAAGTGGCGGAACTCTGCAATGCGCGCACCGGCCGCGGCGATATCGTGGGCGATGGCGACCCGCTCGACATCTGCGTGCTTACCGAAAAGGAAGTGATGCACGGCGACATCATTCTCGAAGCCATTCCCATCGGCGGCCTGCGCATGATCGACGGCAACGAGGCCGACGACAAGATCATCGCCGTCCTGAACAACGACGCGGTTTACGGGGAATACGAAGATCTGGAGAACGCGCCCTATCCCGTGATTGAGCGCCTGCGCCATTATTTTCTGACGTACAAGGACACTCCCGGCACAAAGAAGATCAGTGAGATCACGCACGTTTACAACCGCAAGGAAGCGCACGAAGTGATTGAACGCAGCATGGCCGATTACCGCGCGAAATACGGCGCCATTTCGAGCCTCCTGAATTCCGTGGCCCAGCCCAGGGAAATGGCGGGAATCTGAATCGGCTGAGGCTCCGCGCATGCAGTCCGCTTTCGCCATCGTCACCCACATCCTCGCCTCTCGCGCCACCTGGGCTGCCGGGATTGTCCTGCTTTTGGGCTGGCTGCCGCTCATCGTTGTAGGCACTCTCGGCGGCCCGGATGCCAACCCGGTGGGCCTCGGTCTGCTTGCGATGATCTCAACGCCGGTTGCCCTGCTCCTCGGCTGCGCGGGCATGGTGCGGGGCTTCCTGCGCTGGCGCGCCGGGCCGTGAAGGCCTCCATGCTAAACTCCGATTCAGTGGCCGATTCCCCGGCAGAGGGCCCTTAGCTCAGCGGTTAGAGCAGCGGACTCATAATCCGTTGGTCGTAGGTTCAAATCCTACAGGGCCCACCACCCCCGATCGTCTCCCGCTTCCCCCACGCTCCGGTCGAAGCTGCGGCGTGATAGATTCGAAGCATGTCAATTAGCCGCCGCAGCACACTCAGCGCCCTGGCCGGAATGGCCGCGCTTCCTTCCGCCCAGTTGGCCGCACAGAGTTCGGCGAAGCAAACGCCGAAGCGGTACTCCCTGGCGGTTTCCACTTACTCGTACTGGCATTTTGATCGGGTGAAGTACCCCATCGAGAAGGTGATTGAGAACGCCGCGCGCATTGGCTTTGAGGGCGTTGAGATTCTGCACCGCCAGATGGAGGACGAGACTCCCGTCTATTGCAACCGGATTAAGCAGATGGCCTTCGATTACGGCCTCTCGCTGCCGATGCTCTCCATCCACCAGGATTTCGTGGATCCGGATCCCTTTGAGCGCCGCCGTCATGTGGAGCACACCATCGGCTGCATCAAGCTTGCGTCGCGCCTAGGCATCCCCGCCGTGCGCCTCAATTCCGGGCGCTGGGGCACTTCGGGCACCTTCGACGACCTGATGGCGAAGAAGGGCGAGGAGACGCCGCTGCCCGGCTACACCGACGAAGACGCCTTCAAATGGGTGGAGCAGTGCATTCACGATTGCATCCCCACTTCGGAGCGCGAAGGCGTGGCGATGTGCCTCGAAAATCACTGGGGCCTGACAACCTCCGTGGATCACCTGATCCGTATCTTCAAGGGCGTGAACTCCCCCTGGCTGAAGATGAACGTGGACACCGGCAACTACCCCGGAGACCCTTACGAAGGCCTCAAGGCGTTGGCCCCTTACGCCAGCATCGTGCAGGCGAAGACGTACCAGGGCGGCGGCGTGTGGTACAGCCTGGATCTCGACTACAAGCGGATCGCTTCTATTCTCCGCGAGGCGGGCTTCAAGGGATGGATTTCCCTGGAGATGGAAGGCAAGGAGCCCGCGGAAACGGCCGTCCCCAAGGCCTATAAGATACTGCGCGAAGCGTTCACGGTATAGGCGGATTCGTGCGGGGAAGCTGCGCGGTTTCCCGCCCGATTTCGCGTGCGCCGTTACCGGCTACGGGGTGCTCGGCGGCGGTGTGGCCGCCAGCGGATGAAAGCGGTATTCCAGCCCGTCCTCCGTGCGCACCACCACGCGCGCGCCGTCAATCGGGCCGTCCACAATCGAGAAGAAGATCGCGCCATCGGTGGTTTCGCCCGGCTCGAGTTTCGTGCCGACGAACGCGATGGCGCTCGCCGCCGTCGCCGCCTTCAGATTCTTGAAGGAGAGTTCGGCGATCGCCGATTGCCGGCGCGTCTCGTAGCCGTTGCGGGATTTCACGCGCGGCGACATTCCGTAAAGGCTCAGTTCGTACGTGCCCACCAGTTTGATGATGTCGTCGCGATTGGGATTCCGGATGAAATCGCGAACCACGTCCGCCGCCGGCATCGCCACCGTTACCCGGCCGTTCGGGCGTTCAATCGAAAAATCCTCCGGCTTCACATACCTTGTCTCGCCAGATCCATTGGCCACCGAAACCTGAAGGACGCCGTACGCGCGCAGGCTGCCCGGCAGCCGGGTGAACATCACGGTGAGTCCCTTGCGGCTGAGCGTCTGATACAGGTTGCCGCCGCTTTCAAATTCAATCACCTGGCCGCGGGAAGCGCATGCCGAGAGCAGAAGCGCGAGGAAGACCGCGCACAAACGCCATTCGCCCGCACGGTTCACGAAGTGCTTCATGCTATGTGAGACGCATCGGAGCGGCGTCATGATTCCGGCCTACTTGCCCTGTTCTCCCGAGCCGCCGGAACTGGCGACCATTTGGGCCAGTTTCTTTCGCTCCCGCTTCACCAGCGGATTCGCCGGATATGCCGCTTCGAACTGGGCAAGGTACCGCTCGCTCATGGCGGGTTCCTTCTGGCGCAAATAGAAAATGGCCAAGAGCAATTTTGCGAACGGCTTGAAATAAGTGCCTTTCGCGGCGGCGATCTGCAGCTTCTTGAGGCCGGCTTCCTTGCTGCCTTCGGTGTCGTCAAACTTGATGAACCATCGCAAGAAGAAAGGAATGCTCCCCAGCAGATATTCGCTGAATCCCGTCGTGCAATACACGTCGTAAAACTCGGGATCGACGGCGAGAGTCCGGACGGCGTAGGCCTGCGCGCTTCGCGCATACTTCAAACTGCTCGCCTGGCGTTTTTCGACGAGGGCCATGTAATCCATCGTCATGCCCTCGGTCATCACCATGGAGAACAGCGCGTTCGTGTCGTTGGGGTCGCGTTTGAGGATGGAAAGCGCGATCCGCTGCGCTTTCGCCATGCTGTCGTACAGTTCGGCGCGCAGGACGGGATCGGGTTTAAGCTTCTTTTTATCCTTGATCCGGTCGTCATCCCGGAAAAATTCTCCCTCCAGGATGCTGAGCCGGTCAAGTTCCTGAAACAGGTATACGGACGCGAGCACGCTGTAGCCAAGCGGGTCTCCGGGATGTTTGGCGATATAGAGATTGATGGTATTGCGCGCCTTGCCGAAGTGAAAGTTGTAGAGCGCGTTAAAGGTATCCTGAATCGCCTGATTGTCGGGCCGGCGCACCGTGGCCTGGGGCTCCGCCGAGACCAGGCTCGCGGTGGCGAAAAATGCGGCGGCGATGAGGATCCAGTTCATGACTCTTGGTTATATCCGAAACAGTTGATGAAAGAACGCACTGGTTCTTTCCTGAATCTGCGCAAGCTCTAATTCTAACGGCTGATCGTGCAGATGGTGGGGCGTCCATTTCTTTACGAGTTCCAGGAGCGTTTCCGATTGGGCCGCGGACTTCGGCAAATTGCCCTGGGATTTGCCCGTGGAGATGCGCAGGCCGTGGTCCACCGCCCGGTAGAATGTGGCCGCGTCGCGCAGGAATTCCGCGTCGGCGCGCTCCACGTGGCCCATCTTCTCCACCACGTCGATGCGCTGCAGCGTGTTCAGCACCGGGAAGTAAATCCCCGCGCTGCGCAGGCGCAGATAGAGCAGAGAAAAGTCAATATCGTAGAACCCGCCCCGCCCGCTCTTGAGCGGGTTCTCGCCGCCCTGCTCTTGTTCCAGACGCGCCCGCATCGCCGCGAGTTCCAGCCTGGAGCGCTCGCTTTGTCCATAGCGCCGCCACACGCTCTGCTGGATCTCTCCAAGGAAGTGTTCGCTCAGCCTCGCGTCTCCCGCCACGGCGCGGGATTTCATGAAGGCCAGCCCCTCCCATGCCTCCGCGCGGCTTTCAAAGTAGCCGCGGTAGCTCTCTTCGGTCTGCACCAGCGAACCCGAACTGCCGTCCGGCCGAAGCCGCGTGTCCACCGCGAAAATGATTCCGTCGGCGGTGTAGGAAGAGAGCAGATTGATCATTCGCTGGGCCACCGCGCGCCAGAACGGAATCTCTTCCGCATCCCTCGGTGAGAGAACAAATAGCAGATCGGCGTCGGAACCGAGGTCGAATTCGAGCATCCCCAGCCGCCCCATCGCGATCACCATCATCTGGTCCCGCGGCTCGTAGCGCGGGGAGGTGGGGCTTTGCTTTGCGAGGGTATCCGCGATCGCGATGCGGTACGTCGTCTGGATGGCGGCATCGGCGAGTTCGCTGCAGCGGTGCAGTGTGTCGAATATCGGCCGGTCCAGGTTGAGGCTCTCCGCGAGAATCCGGAACAGCTCCCGATGGTAAAACGTGCGCAAATCCGCGGGCTCTTCGAGAACGCTAACCAGGTCGGTATACGGCAAATGCGTCTCCACCGGATTGCGCATCGCCATCAGCTCCGAGAGAAACTCGAATCGCCGCACAAGCTGCTCGGAAAAATAGGGGCTGAGTTCGAACAGGTTCAGCACGTCGCCCAGAACCGCGGGGTAGGCGTCGAGCATCGCGAGCCATTGCGGCTGATTCACAAGCCGCTCCGCGAAAACTTCCAGGTAGCGATGGCCACGGCGCAGGGTGCGGCGGCGAATCTGCTGCGCGGCGGCCGGCGCTTTCTGGTCAAGAAAGCGAATGGCGTTCGTGGCCAGTTGGGGCAGCGGACGGTCGTCCAGTTTCTCGGCCTCGGCCACGGGCGGCATTGGCGACAGATTGCGCGGCCCCTCTTCGGTGAAATAGGCCGATTGCTGGGAGTGAATCACGCGCTCGTGAATCGCCAGCACTTCGCGGAAGTGCGTTCGCAGGCGCTCTTCGAGCGCTGCCCGGTCGGGGATGAGAAATCCGTCCTCCGGCGGCATCTTGCGCGCCAGCGAATCGCGCTGCCAGTCGTCGTCGGGAAGGGCATGCACCTGCCGGTCATGGTCGAACTGCAGGCGGTGTTCCACGTTGCGAAGAAACTGATACGCGCCGGAGAGCACCGCGTATTCGCCCGCGGAGAGAAACTCCTTTTCGCGCAGGCGAAACAGCGCCAGCAGGGTGCCCGCGTGGCGAATCCATTTGTCGCGCCCTCCGTGCAGCCGCTGGAGGCATTGCACCAGAAACTCGATGTCGCGAATCCCGCCGGGCTGCAGCTTCACGTCGAGATAGTTCGGCCCGCGGTGGGTGAGGCTCGCCTTCTCCTGGATCCGGTGCCGCGTCTCGCTCACCGCTTCCACCTTGCTGAAGTCGAGGGTGGTGGAATAGATCAGCGGGGCCACGAACTCCAGAAATTCCGCGCCCAGTTGCGTGTCGCCCGCCGCCGCCCGCGCCTTCAGGAGCATTTGCAATTCCCAATCGCGGGCGCGGTTCTTGTAATACTTCTGAGCCGCGTCGAACGAAATGCAGATCTCGCCGATGCTTCCCTCCGGACGAAGGCGAAGGTCCACCCGGTAGCACATGCCCTCCGCCGTATAAGTGGAAAGCGTATCGCAGAGGATATTGCTGAGCTTCTGGAAGAACTCCTTATTGGAGATGGACTTCGGCCCGTTCGTTTGCCCCGTGCCGCGATAAAAGAACATCAGGTCAATATCGGAGGAATAGTTCAGCTCTCTCCCGCCCAGCTTTCCCAGCGCCATCACGCACATGCCGCAGGGCTGAGGCGCACCATTTTCGTCCGTGAACGTTGGCGTGCCGAAGCGGCGCTCCAGTTCGCGGAAGATGCGCTGATAGGAAACCCGGAGAATTGCGTCCGCCAGATTTGAAAGCTCTTCGGTGACCTCGGCCACCCCCGCCAGTTCGTACACATCTTTCAGAACGATGCGCAGCAACTGCTGGCGGCGGAAGCGGGAGAGCAGTTCCGCCGAAGGGGGGCCGGAGGTTTCAGTGTTGAGGAAGTTCTCCAGACGCCACTCCAATTGGTCTGACGTCAGAACGGAATCCAGATCGTGGGTGTGAAGCAGTTCCTCCAGCCACTCGGGGCTTCGGACGATCGCTTCGGAGAGGAAGCGGCTGTT
>JBDIBK010000109.1:0-13702 GCA_039812845.1 Bryobacterales bacterium | reverse complement strand
TAGAAGACATGCGCCGTTCCGCGCGGATCGTAATCTCCGCCGGAGCGCAGGTGGCGGGCGAGCGGCATCAGCAGGCGGCCCGATGGCAGTTCCACCACACGATCGTTGTTGAGCACCCAGTAGGCGTCCTCAAAGACGCATTGCCGCGCCTCGCTCCAGCTCTTCGCTTCATCGGAGGAGAAACGCACGAACGGTTTGCAATCGAATACGGAATTCTTTCGGAGATAGAAAACGGCGATCCGGCCGTCGCGCAGGCGCAAGAGGCTGACGTCCATCACGTTCATCGCGCCTTCATTCGCGACGAGCGTCGCATCCTCGTGCGACCAGGTCTTTCCGTCGTCGCTCGAATACCGCCCCGCGATGGTTGCGGCGTCATGGTCGCTGTCGCCACCGCTGAAGCGCGTATAGGCGAACAGGATGCGGCCGTCGCGCAAGGTGACGAACGCGCCTTCGGTGTTGCGGGGGTTGCCCGGGCCGGGGGGAAGCAGCGGAATCACGGTTGCGCCCCGGATTTCCGGATTCGCTGAGAGCTGCCGTGCCCCAGCGGAAAGCGCGAAGGCCGCGATCCCGGCCGTGTGACGGAACCATTCCCGCCGCGTCTTCGGAATGCCGTGGTTGCCGCCGCACATCCTTGCCCACCTCCTGTGTCTGCCTAGAGTCTATCTCCGGGAGGTCTCCAAGCGGTGGAACGCGAGGCGGTCGCCGTCAAGGCGGCGAAGCGCGCCGCCTCTTTCGCGCCTCAGAAAAGCGGATGCCGGCCGCAGCCAATCGCGTTCGCTAAGCGCGCGCTTCCGGAGCGTCCCCGTTGTCGTCGTCCTCGTAGTCGTCGTCGCCCTGTTCGGCGCAGTAATCTTCCCACGCCTGCAGCAGCCAGGTAGGCAGCTTATCGTGCCTTGTGGAGACGATGCGCGCGGAGGGGTAAGCCATGTGCGGCTCAAGGGCGGTCCGCACGTAGATCTTGTTGTCCTGCACCTGAATGGGCGCAATCAGATCGGGCGGTTCCGTGATGTCGTCGCGGCTCTGCAGGTAGATCGGCACGAAGTAGCTGGGGATTCCGTAGTAGAGCTGCTTGATCGCCAGATCCCGGAACAGCGCCCAGTGAATCGCTCCGGTGAGCGCGCAAACCCGGGCAATCGGGGGGAGTTCGCGGAGGATGCCGATGCGCTCGGAGTGATCGCTGAGAATGTGTTCGCCCGCCAGCACGATCTCCGCTCCCGGCGAAATCGAGGGCCAAGCGGGGTAATCCGGCGGCTGCGGCAGGCTCTCCCACGAGTTCAGCGCTTCTCCCACGTACTGCAGGTAATAGGCGGGCTTCTGCTGCTTGTTCTCCTCGAACCGCAGATAGAGCGGGTTCCCCAATCGCGTTTGCAATTGACCCGCGCAGAAGATCAGGCCCACATCCTGCTGCACGTACTTCTCCTGCCGCACGGCAAGCCCCACATGCAGCGCAAGATAGCGCTTCAGCACTTTGTTCTGTCTGCCCCAATCCTCCGGCAGCGAGGCATGGCGCAGCCGGTCAATTTTGTCTTCCGGCAGATAGGCGAAATTGTAGAGGCACTCGATCCGGTCGAGCGGGCATTCTTCAAAATATTGGCGGAGCGGGAGTTTTTCCGGGATTTCGTAATCTCTGCGAGGGCGATGTCCACTGAGTCCCATCGTGTTCTTACCTTCCTTGGTGGCAGCGTCGATCCGCCAGGCCGGGCTTCGTTTCTCATTCCCAGGTTGTCGGCGGCGGCACACCGCTCCCACACCCAGGCAACGGGAACACACGAGAGAAGGGGAACAGCCAGATCCAATTCTGTGCCCCAGGGGAAACCTGTAGTGATGCCGGCCAACTTCGCTTGCCGCCGCACCGCCCGAACCGCGGGTGATTGCCGTCAACGCGCGTTTGCAGGCATCCGTTCAGCCAGTATCCCGATTTCTGAAATTCAGAAAGTGCATCGCTCGCTTTCGAAGCGCGCGGCCGGAGGAAATCTGGCCATTCTCCGCTTAGCGTGACAATCCGCTATAGGGGGAATGAATCGCTTTGGATTGAGCCATTCCTGAAGCCGCTGTGTTCGATAGCCGTTAAAGCGTTTTGCGCATGCATGGGCGCGCGCCCCTTGCGGAGAAGCGCCCAAGTACCTTGTCTCCTATTCGGAAAAGTGCGAGCGGCAACGCATGCCTTCGCTTTTCCTCACAGTCGATAACACGCATCCGTCTTGACAGCCCGTGAACCTGCCTTGAGGGGCAAGCTCTTGGTTTCCATCGGTCGCATTGGTCCCATCCGGGGGCCGTTGGTGGCTCTTTCCATTGCGTCCAGGCTCTGATTTTCTCTCTGGCCTTGATCGCGTTGCTAACAAGTGTAATGCAAAACGGCTCTATTTTGTAAAGTCAAACTAGTACGAAACCTGCGCTGTCTCAGAGGCGTTAGAGCGAGGCGGCGCGCGTCCTCGCCAAGGTGCCGCTGGCGGGGCCGGAGGGAACGGGCGAAGGCTTGAAAACGTCCGCAGCAGAATCGGCGCGGCCAGCTTCCAAATTTTGAAACGCTTCCGCCGCGGTTTGAATCTCTCCTATACACGCCAAGTGAAACGGAGGCTTGCCACAGCCGGCCGGGGGATGAGTTGATCCCTGGAATGAATGTATTTCGCATTAGACGAAAGGAAGTGAGAGCCGATGACGGAGAAAGAAGTTCTGCAATTTCGCTTCATTTTGGAGCAGGAACTTGCCGCTCTCGATTTGCGCTCCAGGGGACGCGAAACCCTTGAGATTGCGAACGAGGCGGATCCGCTGGATGTCACCCAGAGCGCGGCCGCTCGTGATTTTGAAGCGGGAAACATCTCCCGCATCGCCGCGAAAGTGCGCCAGATTCGCGAGGCGATCGCCCGCATTCACGACGGAAGCTACGGGGAATGCCAGCGCTGCGAGGAGCCCATTCCGATGAAGCGGCTGAATGCCGTGCCGTGGGCCATCTATTGCGTCCGCTGCCAGGAAATCGTGGACCGGGAGCGCCACGACCACGACGACGACGCGGAAGCCGACCGGGCAGCGGCGTAGCCCCGCGCGGGCCAGAACGTCCCAGTTGGGCCCGCCACGTTTCGCGCGGGGCCAGCCACGCAGATTCCCGCAAATATCCGGGGCCATTGCGCGTATTCTATTCGTAGACGGCGAATGGGGAGTGCGCTGGAACTATGGACACCTTGCAACTGATCGCGTCGGCCACCGGGATTGGCGTTCTCGCCGGAATCCGGCTCTACCTCACGGTTCTTACGCTTGGGCTTGCGGTTCGCTTCGAATGGCTGCGGCTGAACGACAGCTTCTCGGAGCTGTCCATCCTCGGGAACTGGTGGGTGATCGGCTTCGCCGCCGCGGCCGCGCTCATCGAGTTTTTCTCCGACAAGATCCCCTGGCTGGATTCCGCCTGGGACAGCATCCATACGTTTATCCGCCCCATCGGCGCGGCGGCGCTCAGTGTCGCGGCTTTTGACAGCGTGGATCCCGCGCTTCGCTTTCTGCTTGTGCTGCTCACCGGCGGCGCCGCGCTCACCAGCCATTCCGCCAAAGCCGCCACCCGTCTTGCGGTGAACCAGAGCCCGGAGCCGTTCTCGAACGTGGCGCTCAGCCTCGCCGGGGACGCCGCCGTCCCCGTGGGTATTTGGCTGGCGGTGGAGCATCCGCTGCTGATTGGCGGCATCGCCGGTGCCTTCCTTCTGGTGGCGCTCCTGTTCGCGCCGAAGGTGTTCCGCGTGCTGCGAATCCAGTGGATCGCCCTCAGTTCCCTGCTGGCTACCTGGCTGAACCCAGGCGATGACGCGGAGGAACCGCTCGTGGTGAATGCCGGCGCGCTGGCCGCGGACCCCAAGCGGATCGCCAGCGCCTTTTCCACCGTCGCTTCACCCCTGCCGGAAGCCTGCGTCGCGCACCTTCGCCGGAAGCACGGCGTAGATTCCGCGTTCGCCCTGCACGGCGTGATGCGGCGCGGCGGCAAGCGAGCCCGGAACCGCGACGGCTATCTCTGCCTGCTCGATGACCGCTTCGTCTTTGTTGCGAAGAAAATCGGCGGCTGGCGCAGCGACGAAGTGCCGCACGGGAGCCTGACGCGAATCGATTTTGAGAAGGGCCTGCTCTTTGATTCGCTCCGGCTGCGCGGGGCGAATACCGACGTCCTGGTGGACCTGTTCAAGGACCGGCGGCGCGGCGCACAACGGCTCGCCGAAGTGTGGAACGTCGCCCGCTAGCAGCGGTTTGCGTTCAACCAGCGGAGGGCGGCTGAAATTGCACTCTGCCTGTCCGCGCCCTGAGCTTCAGGGCGCAGGCCTCCCGCAAAACCGTTCGCAGGCACCATTTTTGAACCTGGTTCGATTCTTCGAGCGGTGATTCGGGCCCCCAGCGGAATCACCGCCGCCTTCGCAACAGCAGGAGGGCGGCGAGCCCACCGAGAAGGAGCACGCCCGACGCCGGTTCCGGCACTGTTTCGAAGGTGAACTGTGTGATATCGCCGCCAAATTCAACAAAGCCGGTGGGGTCGTTCGGTCGCCCGACGAGGGAAGCAATCGCGCCGCCGGGGGCGGAGAAGCTGCGCGCGTCCAGATCGCCGGTCCCCGAGATTCCGGTCAAGTGCAGGTCCAGCAGGAGGAATCCCTTCGTGGGGTCATAGAGAAACGGGGAGTTAAAGGCGAAAACCAGGTCGAACGGGCAGGCGAATGGCCCAGCGCAGCCGGGGCTGCTGAGAGCGAGGGAGTTCGCGGAAAGTACCAGTGTGTTGTCCGCCCCGAGGTTCGTCGAGAACGTGTCCGTAATCAGTTGGTTTCCGCCGTTCGAGTTGGGGGCGTACGGCGTCGTGGAGGCATAGATGTCGACCGAGGCGGCCGACACGGTTGCCGGTCCCGTGCCCGGCGCGGCCCGAAACGCGAATGAGGAGATCAGCACGGGTCCCGAGACTCCCGCGCCCAGGAACTGGCCACGCGCATAGACTGCCTGAACGCGAAAGTCTGAGACACCATCGTCGCTGCCGTCCGTCTCATTGCCCGGCACGGACGTGTTCCCACCCGGGATCACCAGATGGATAGGGTCGGCAAGCGCGGGCGCGAGGAGCACGATGGCCGCGATCATTGTTCGAAGTAGCTGCATATCCCCTCCAGTCGCTGTGCGAATAGCCGAGTGTAGGCCGGAGTTCTCGTGCGTTTGAAGTTTCATCCAGGGCATGTAACGGTTACATCGATCCGTGTAACGGGTACCCATGGAACCCGCGCGGGTCGTTTGCGGGCGCTCGCGCGTTTGTTCGCGGGCCGTCGCTATTGATGGTCGGTTGTGCCTACCCAGATATTGCTGGAGATTTCGGTGAGGCTCAGAACCAGACGGTCCTTGGCAACCGACAAGCCGACGTAGGACGGGGCACGCCAGGCAAAGGAAAGCGGCGTCAATCGCGCTTCGTGAAAATGGCGGATGGCGACAGCCGGGCCTCTGGGCTTTCTGGTGTGAGAATCCAAGGCTTGCACCCAGACACAGCGGTGGCCGTCGCGGTCCGAGAGGAAATAGAGATCGTTGCCGTTCGGCGACCACCAGACTTCCTGATCCACACCCCCCGGCTCCGTAACGGGAATCCACTCGCTCTCGCGGATTGTCGCCGCATCGCGGAACGGTGCGATGAAGATCTGCTTCCCCTCCCAGCCGCGATCCACATGGAACGCGATCCACCGTCCATCGGGGGCCACCCTTGCCGACTGCATGCCATAGTGAGAATGCCGGGCAAATTCCCAGGACTTGCCGGAATCCACGCGCAGCACCGCCAGGCGGGCGGGGGTGGATCCGGTCTCGTAAATAACCAGCCGCCCATCGGGAGACACGCCCGTGGGAGCGCCGCAATCCCGGCACACGCGAGCGGATTGGCCCGTGAGGAGATCCGCCGAATAGATGGCCTGAAGCCGTGGTTCCGGACCCTCGAGCACACGGTAGTAGGCGGTGCGGCCATCCCTGGAAATCTTGATGCGGTTGGTGGTCTGGTCTGGCGCGCTCACAAGCGTCTCTCTTCCCGTGACGAGATCCCTCTGATAGGCCTGGATCTGTGCGGGGTGGCGGGCGGACAGAAAGACGACCCGCTTGCCGTCGGCGGAAATCGAAGGGCTCATTTGGTCGGAGGCTTCATCGGTCATTCGCTCGGCGTCTCCGTTTGCCCTCCCACTCTCCGCGTTCAACGGCACGCTCCACACACTGGTCAGAACGCGAGCGCCCGTGAACGCCAGCGCTCCGCTCTGGAACGACGGCTGGATTTGCTGATCGGCTGTGGGCGTGATGGCAACGGGATCGCCGGTCACGCGCCATGTTCCCGCGGAAAGCGGCAGCCACCACAAACGGATCTGCCCCGCCGCCGATCCCGGAAAGACTACGCCGCCGTTGGCCCACTCAAACGACGTCCTCCCGAGCAAACCGGTGTGCGCGTCCACCCCGGCCTTGGCGAGCGCCGCGAATGCGCCGGTCTTCACCGCCCCTCGCCCTTCCAGTGGCACGAACCAGAGATCGTGTTCTTCCCGCGGCCCGCCTCGCGATTGGCGCGTGCCGCAAATCAACAGGCCCTCTCCACCCGGCGTCCACGATGGGGTATGCGCATCGTCGAATTCGCGACCGATGCCGGCCGGCTCACCCGGCCTGCCGACGGGGACGACAAAGACCCGGCCAAACGAGGTGTCCGGATCAAGGATCCAGTAGGCCAGCCACCTGCCGTCCGGGGAGAAACGCGGCCCGAGGCCGTAGGGTGCCACGAGCGCCCTGTCTCCGCCGGCCGATGGAATCATGTAGATGCCGGCCGGCTTCGAGTCCGATTCGAAGGCGATCCACTTTCCGTCCGGGCTCACCGCGGATGCGACATCGTTTCCCGGTCCCGTCGTGAGTTGGAGCGGCTCGCCGCCATCCGCGACGGGATAGCGCCAAAGGTGGAGGTGTTTGTCGCTGCCGCGATCCGATGAGGCGACGATCCAGGTGGAATCCGGGCTGAGCGCGCCATAGGCGGTGATGCCGGAGTAGGCGGTGAGCCGGTGGAGGTTGAGAACGGGGAACTCCTGGGGCGCGCCAGGGTGCACCACGGTGTACCAAAGACCGGAGCCGAGCAGCGCCGCTGCCAGCGCCGAGGCTCCCAGCCATTTCACGCGGGGGTGGAACCGCGGCTCTCGCAATTCGGCCGTGCGCTCCCCTCCCGGCACGAGAAAGACTGGAGTGTAGGATCCAGCGTGCAGTTCGATCTGGAGCCCGCTGGAACCGGCTTTCGCGTAGAAGGCGTTGAGCCTCGCCCGCAGCCGTGCCGCCTCCACTCGCACCAGGGAATCGATGCGTGGGTCGAAGGTCTGGTCCCGGTCGAAGACCTCCAGAGCGATTACGTACTCTTTGAGCGTCTCGCCCCGCCCTTCGAGCGTTCTCTCAACCAGGAATTGCAGGAAGCGCCCCGCCCGCTTCGCCTTCGAGAATTCCGGGCTGGCCAGAATTCGGTTGAGTTCCGCGCGCACCGCAGCGGGAAGCGGACCCGCACGTGTCCTCTCGCCGGTGCGGACAAGGGCAATCCCGCGCGCAATTTCCCCGTAGTATCGGCCCATTCCCAGAGGCCTCTCCGCCATTCGATTCAAATGGCGGAACATGCGATTTCCGCTAACTATAACGCAATGAGCAAACGGTGAGAAGGAGTATCCCTTCTTCCGGAACCGCGGCTTGCATCTTCGGCGAGAGATGCTCGTGCCCGAAGCGGAGCCGGTTCCGTTTCGCGCCGCGCTTGGCGTGCCTTGCGGCGGAGGCGGCCCACGCAAGCCTGGCCTATGAAACTTGTTCTCCTGCAAGGTATAGCGCGTTTTGCGGGCGGGGCGAACGGCGAGTTCGAGGAATTCCCGTTCTGGCTCGTGATCGCGGGCAGCGTGCGCGGGATGCGGGGCGGGGAAACGCTCGATGGGTTCGCGCCGATTGCGGCTTTGGGACGGCCGCGCGTGGCGTCGGAATGGCGATCTAAAATGTTCGCGGCTGAGGCCGTCCATTGGTTTCGGACGGGCTCAGCCGCAATCGATTGATGATCGTTTCCGCTTGGGAGAAGGGGCGGAACCTGGATTGGCTGGAAGCGTGCCCGGTGAGCCGCCTCACACCGAAGGTTCCGCCCCGTCCCGGATTCTCGCCCTTACCAGAGCAGCCGCAGGCTCAGTTGAAGCTCGCGGGCATCGCTCCCGCTGGTGCGGGTGGAAAGAACGCCATCGCCGCCAACGCCAGTCGGGTTGTTGGGATGGTTGAACACATTGAAGAAGTCCGCCTGGAAACGGAGCCTCACGGTTTCCGTGAAGGGGATATTCTTCATGATCGAAGCGTCCACACCCCAGGTGCGAGGCCCGTCAAAGTACTGCTGCCGCCAGGGATGGAGGTTGTCGTTGAACGTGGTCCGCTGCACGGATCCGTTCTTGAGCGGGATCCAAACGGTGTTGGTGTCCCAGTACCTGGAGACGTCCGTGTTCGCCGGGGCGTTTGCCGGCAGTGCGGTGCTTCCCCATGGGATCATCGGGCTGCCGGCCGGTTTGTAATCCGCCGGAACCCCCATCACGCCGTTGGGCTTCCCATTTGCATCCACACTGTTGATCTGGTTGGCAGGAATGTAGCCGTTCCAGTAAAGATAGCCGGGGTAGCACTTGCCGCTGCGGCAATCCTGGATGGCGTACTTTTCTCCGTAGACTTCGATCGGGTTCCCGTTCGGGTAGATGTTCGAAGGGAGTGACCAATAGTTGCTGCGCAGATAGCCAAGTCCGGCAATCTGCCAGCCGCCGATGAACTTGTCGAGCGCCGATCCGGCATTGCCGCCGAACTTTTTCCCTTTGCCGAATGGCAGATCCACCAGCCAGTTCCAGCGAACCCGATGCTTGGGAATCGTGGTGTCGCGCTGATAGTTCAGGAAGCGCGCGCGCTCATCGAAGTCCGTCGGGACCGCGTTGGGCATGAACTGTTCGACGTTGGGCACCACCGCGCTGTAGCTGCGGCCCCCGGCGGTCATTGCATTGCTGAGGTTGTAGAAGGCCTGGAAGGCGACTCCGTTCGAGTAGCGCCGCTCCAGTTCCACCTGGAACCCGTGATAGTTGGACCAGCCGGATTTCTGGTATTCCTCGATCGTGCCGTAGACCTGTTGGTCGAAGGGCCTGCGAGCCACGTTCGAATAGGGGCCGGTCGGCAGCGGCAGGCCGGTGGTGGTGTACCAGATGTAGTCACTGGGGGCCTCGTTGTAACGGTTATACATTTCGAGGTCGGAGACGTGGTTCCCCACATAGCTCACTTTCACTACGGTATTCGCCGCAATGCTCTTTTCGAGAGTCAGGTTCCAGTCCGTCGTTCGGCTGTCCGGCTGGTCCTTGGCAAAGTAGCTCACCAGGGCCGAACCGCGCGTCAGCGAGGCCAGACTCTCGGTAGTGACCGCATCCGAACTGTTCTGGCCGGCGATTACGGTCGGCACAGCGCGGAGCCAGTAATTGCGGATGCCATCCGGCGACGTTGATGAATCCATCAGATTGTTCGTGAACGGCGCCGTCAGAGGCACGTTCATTCGCATGCGGCGTCCCCAGGTGTCCAGCGGAACCGGGAAGTAAGACATACGGAAACCGCCGCGAATCACGAGCGGGGCGTTCCCCTCGGTCACCCGATAGGCAAAGCCAAGCCGGGGTCCGAAGTTCAGCGGGTTCCCGTTCATCAGGTTGCGCGGGTATCCCGCATCCTTGTAGCTGACGAACTTCGCGCCCTGTGCCGTATAGGCGTCCACAATTCCGGGCAGCGTCGCGCCCAGCCGGTAGAGTTCGCTGAGTTCATTGCCGAGCACGACGGATTTCGTCGCCGGGTCAAACGAGGTCAGCACGCCGCGCTTGTCGGAGTATGGCGGCCAGTATTCCCACCGGACGCCCAGGTTCAGGGTCAGTCTCGGAGTGACTTTGAAGTTGTCCTGGAAATACAGCGCGTATTCCTTGGTTCGCGCGTAGAAGTAGCCGCGAACGAAGTTGTTCCGGTAATTCGCCACGCCGAGGAACATGTTGGCGAGGTTGTCGCCGGTGAGCGGTGTAGGCTGCGGGTTCGTCCGCGATGTCGAGGGGTCGTACAGCGACGTTGCCAGAGTAGAGAAATTGATGTTGCCCTGGATCTGCTGCTGCTCCGGCATGTAGTTCAACTGGTCATAACGGAAATGGCCGCCGAACTGCAGTTCGTGGTTCCCGGCAATCTTGGTGAAATTGCTGTCGACCACATAGTTGGTGAAGGCAGCCCGCTGGGTATTTTCCGTCTCATAGTAGTAGCCGCTGAGACCGGTGCTGTAAATCCCGGGCCAGCCCGCCACATCAAAAGGATTTGGCAGGCCCAGTTGATCCGCGTACTTGACGCCGGGTTCGCCGGTGCCGAGGAACCGGTTGCTGCGGGATACCGACGCCACGATCTCGTGGAAGAACGTCGGGCTGAACGTGTGGGTTTCCGAAAGCGCCAGGCTGCGGTTGGGCATCAGGCTGTTCACCGTATTCCCCACCTTGTTCAGGGTGGGCAAGCCGTAGAAGTCCCTGAAGTTCTCGGAACCGCCCTGGGTATACCGGGCGTAGAAGTTGTCGTTGTCGGAGAAGCGATGGTCGAACCGGGTTGTGGTCGTCCATTGAGTGGTGTTGTTTGGCACCGGACCCCACCAGTTGTTGTCAACCATCGGGTTCACGTCCGGATCGGTCGGCAGCGGGATCATCGGGTACAGCGCCTTGGCCAATGGGCTGATGCGCGCTGGATCAATGACGTTGTTGCGCCCTTGGTAGGACATCGGCTGGCGAGCCCACGTCGTGGGGTTCGTAGTCATTGGATCGTAGAGTTGGATCAAACGGCCCTGGGAATCGCGGAGGTTGCTGAAGTCTCCTTGCCGCATCTCCGCCGTGGGAACGCGAAAACCCTTCGTGGTCGAACTCACCGTACGGTTGCCTTCGTAGGCAAAGAACCAGAAGGTGCGGTTGCGGCCGTCGTAAAACTTGGGAAGAAACACCGGGCCGCCAGCGGATCCGCCAAACTCGTTGCGAATCAACTGGGGAGGCTTCGAATAGTAATCCTGGCGCTGCCGCGCTTTCCCGATTGCGTTGTTTCGGTGCGTTTCGAAGAGCGATCCATGGAAGGCGTTCGTGCCGCTCCGGGTGGAAAGCATGATCGAGGTCGGCCGGGAGAACTTGGCGGAGGAGTTGTTGTTCTCCACCTTGAATTCCTCGACGGATTCGAGGCTGGGCAGCCGCTGAGGATCACCGCCAAGAAAGCGGTCCGCCAAGTTGGCGCCATCCAGCACCAGTTCCTGCGATCCCATGCGCATGCCGAAAGCGCGGTTGCCTTCCATTCCAGGGACGGTCGCCAGCAGGCTGGTTACGTTCCGTCCGTTGATGGGCAACTGCTCAATCCGCGCCCGTTCGAGCACGCTGCCGAGAGTCGGATTGTCCACGGTTACCAGCGGTGCAACCGCGACCACCTCCACTTTCGTGGCGCTCGACCCTACGCGCATGACCGGGTCGATCACGAGGCTCTGCTGCACCTGTACGACCGCGGCCACGGTGTATTTCTGCATCCCCGGCGAGGATGCTTCCAGTTCATAGTTGCCGGGAACCAGTCCCGGAAAGATGTAGAAACCAACGTTGTTTGAAACCGTGCGAAACGTGACTCCCGTCGCCGTGTTCGTCAGTTCGAGGTTGGCATTTGGAATTACGGATTGGCTCTCATCCCGCACCGTGCCGCTAATGCGGCCGCTCGAGGCCTGAGGGTAGCTGGGAAGTGCCAATAGGAAAGCCGCAAGGATGACAAAAGTCATTCTGGCAATCGTCATAAAGCCTCCGGACATCGGCGCAAACTGCGCACCAAAGTGAGTTTCCCCTGGTCAGGCGACGTCCCGATCGGAGTCGCCCGTTTAGTGAGGTGAATTAACAATACTTGGAGTGGCTTCAATTGTCAACACGTTTTAACCGGAATGGAGCGCGGAGTTGCATGATCCACAGGGGCTCTCCGGAAGCGTTCCGCCCTTCACGCGCTGTCGCGCGGTTCACGCTGTATGCCTTCCGATACCGCATTTTGGCGGGTTTCGCATGGATTGCCACCGATCACGGAACGAGATTGTCCGCCTCCAGAACGCCGCCCTCGTCTCCCGAAATACAGAACACGATTAACATTAAAATTAATTAATGTCTCTGATGCGACGGCATAGCTCGCCTCTCCGCCCTCACGCGCGTAAGAACAGATAACAATTGTCCGAGGTGACACCCTCTTTCAGGCCGTCGATTCGCTCGAAACCCGGTTCGTCCGCTTTCCGGTCGCGGAACGGATTGTCCTGGAGAAAGCGTCAAGGTCTCCAATTTTGCCTCATTTTGCTGTAATATGAGGCGGGCAGGCGACCGAATTCGGCTGGATCCCGCAAAAATCTCGTTTCTTGCAGGGATCAAGAATCGTTTATCCAGCTTACAATCAGGAAAAAGGAAGTCACTCCATGATCGTGAAGGCTCCGGGATCCTTCTCCCGTCGAGTAAGCCCGCTTCGGATGAAGACCATGAACACGGTGAGCCTGTTCACCCTGTTGCGGGAATGCGGCCCGCATTCCCGGTCGGACCTTGCGCGGATCAGCCGCCTCAGCAAGCCCACGGTTTCCGAGCAGGTTGCGGATCTGCTCTCCCGAGGACTGGTTCTCGAAGTCGGGCAGCCGGAATCGGTCACTCGCCGCGGCAAGAAGCCCACCTTGCTTCGCTTCAACAAAGATTGCGGCCTCGTCATCGCCGCCAGCATTTCGACCTCGACCGTGAAGGTATGGGAGGCGCGCCTGGACGGTTCCGTAACAAATCAGGTGGCGGTTCCGATCCGGCTGGAACTCGGCCCGGAGTTTGTCATCAACACCCTGAAGGAAGCGATCCGTTCGGTCTTGCAAAGCGCGGCGGCCGTTCCGCCCCATCGCCGTCTGATCTCTGTTTCGGTTCCGGGTGTGGTCGACGTGCGCAACGGCATCGTGCTCGAAGCGGACAATGTCCTTGGCTGGCGGGATGTTTCGCTCGGTTCCGCGCTGCACTGGGAGTTTGGCGTGCCGGTCGTGGTCGATAACGACGTGAACCTGGCCGTGCTGGCGGAAGCCCGTTACGGGGGCGGGAGGGGAGAGCAGATCTTTGGGCTCATCCAACTGGATACCGGCATCGGTCTTGGCATCTGTTTGAATGGCTCTCCCTACCATGGCCAGCACTGGGCCGCGGGCGAAATCGCGCACATGGTTCCGGTCCCTTCGATCGTTGCCGTCTCCAGCGGTGACCGGGGCCACCTCGAATCCATCGTTGCCATGGACCGGGTTACCGAACGCATCGGCCAACTGGCCCGCAGTTCGCCCGGCCCGCTGGCGGACCTTTTGAAGGCAAGACCGCCGCTGCAGGCATTGCTGCAAGCGGCCAGCCAGGGTCAGAAATCGGCGGAAGAATACATTCAGGAACTGGCTGGGGTGCTCGGAACGGCGATCGCCAATGTCTCCGCCTGCTACGACCCCGGCAAGATTATCCTGATCGGCCCCCTCTTCACCGCGCTCTTTGACCGGATCCGCCCGGTGTTCGAATCGGTGATTCGCTGGCCCGTGAAGCTCGAGCTTTCGAACATCGGCGAAGACGTCTCCCTCCGCGGCGCACTGGTTGCCGGGCTCAACCGCATCTTTGACCGCCTGGAGAACGAATTGGAGTCCCCCACCCCGCCCCAGCCAGCCATCCCG
>JBDIBK010000108.1:0-13914 GCA_039812845.1 Bryobacterales bacterium | reverse complement strand
CGGACATCTCTGGTAGTAGTCCAAATTGCAACGGAGTGTGATTCATGTTTCTTAGGAATTGGCGTACGGCTCTGGCCGTAGCGGCCCTGCTGTGCGGAAGCGCGCCGATGACCTTCGCGGAGGGAATCGACTTTGGCGTCGGCTTCGGCTATGCCGACGCCGGCAAGCGGAAGGCGGGGACGCTTTCGATTCAAGACCAAAGCGGCGCGGAAAACCCCTCGACGGTAACGATGGGCAGCGGCTTCATGTTCGTGCCGCGGCTCACGCTGAATGCGGGCGAGTTCATTTCGCACGACCTCTCGTTCGCTTTCACGCGCGCGAATGTGAAGGTGGATCTGGCGGGACAGAACCTGTTTGACCAATCGACATCGATTGGCCAGGCAATGTACGCCATGCTGCTGCAAGCGACGCCGGACGGCTCCAAGTTCCGGCCCTATCTGGCGGGGGGCGGCGGCTTGATCATGTTTTACCCGCCCGGTGCGGGGCTCACTTCGGGCGTAAACACGGTCCGGCCGGGCGTGCTGTACGGCGGCGGCGTCCGTATCCAGGTCAGCGAACGCTGGCATGCCCGTGTGGATTTCCGGCAGACACTCGCGCCCAACCCCCGGCTCTTCCAGGGCCAGGACGCCTCGGGCCTGTTCCGCCAGAATCAATTCACGGTGGGCGCTGGAATGAGCTTCTAAGCGCTTTCAGCTCAAATGAAAACGCCCGGCGCAGCCAGTAAATGGCGGTGCCGGGCGTTTCTGTTTGTCGTTGTAGTAACGGCCTTCGGGTGGCTATTCTTCGCCGGTTTCCTTGCCCTCGCGGAGCGCCTGCAGACGCTCTTCGCGGCGCTTGGCACGTTCGGCCGCGCGCTTCACGAGCGCGGTGCCGACGAATTCGAGGATCGCCATCTCCGCGCCATCGCCCTTGCGCGGGCCGACGCGAACGATGCGGGTGTAACCGCCGGCGCGCTGCCCGAACTTGGAGCCGACTTCGTCAAAGAGACGCTTCACCGAATCCGGCGTCGTTAGATAGGCCGCGGCCTGACGGCGGCTGGCGAGCGAATCTTTCTTCGCCAGCGTCACCATGTTCTCCACCAACGGCTGGATCGCTTTGGCCTTCGTAATCGTGGTAACGATGCGGTCGCGCTCGACCACGGCCGTTACGAGGTTGCGCAGCAGCATCTTGCGCTGATCTTTGTCGCGCTTCAGTTTGTATCCGCCAACTCTGTGTCTCATGGAAAAATACCTCTCGGGTGGCCCGCCGCGCGGCAGCCTATTTGAAGTCGTCCGCTTCGGCTTCAGACTCGTCAAACGCGGAGCCGAAACCCATTGCCGGAGGTTCCACAGGATTCACCGGCGTTCCGCCCGGGGTCAGTAACCGGCCCTGGGAATCAAATTTCATGCCAAAGCTGAGGCCAAGACCGGAGAGGATCTCCTTGATCTCGTTCAGCGATTTCCGTCCGAAATTCTTCGTGCGGAGCATCTCCGCCTCGCTCTTCTGCACGAGGTCCGCGATGGTTTGAATGTTCGCGTTCTTCAGGCAGTTGTAAGAGCGGACCGAAAGCTCCAGTTCGTCCACCGAGCGGTTTAGGACCTCGTTCATCTGATCCATCGCGCGCTCGGTCCGCTCTTCCTCAACGTCGGGAGTTTCCTCGAAGTTGATGAAGATCGACATGTGATCCTTGAGCAGCTTGGCGGCCTGCCCAATGGAATCCTGCGGTGAAATCGCGCCGTTCGTCCAGACTTCAAGCGTGAGCTTGTCGAAGTCGGTGACCTGGCCCAGCCGGGCGGCTTCCACGGAGAAGTTCACCTTGCGGACCGGCGAGTGAACCGAATCGATCGGGATGTAACCGATCGGCAGATCTTCCTCGTGGTTTCGTTCCGCGGACACATAGCCGCGCCCGACCTTAAGGCGCATCTCAATGTGAAGGGACGCCCCCTCGCCGACGGTGGCGATGTGCATGTTGCGGTCAAGCACCTCAACGTCGTGGCCGGTTTCGATCTGGCTCGAAAAGACTTCGCCCGGCTGATCGACGCGCAGATACACGGTCTTGGTGGCGTCCGTCGTCATCTTGAACGGAATCTGCTTCAGGTTGAGGATGATATCGGTGGCGTCTTCGACCACGCCGCTGATGGAACTGAACTCGTGGGAAACACCTTCAATGCGGACTGCGGTGATGGCGGCGCCTTCGATGGAGCTGAGCAGCACACGGCGAAGCCCGTTTCCGATCGTGGTGCCAAATCCACGCTCGAACGGCTGGGCCATGAACATGCCATAACGGTCCGTTAGCGATTCGGTATTGGCAACCAGGCGCTTGGGTTTCTGAAAGCCTTTGAACATATGCAAGTCCTCTTTCGGTTCGCGAGCGTGACGCCGGGCGCGCAGGCGCGACGGGCGTCACGCAAGACGGCACAACGATTTACTTCGAGCACAACTCGACGACCAGTTGCTCGTTCAACTGAATCTGAACCAACTCTTCGCGCTTGGGCTCGCCGGCCACCTTGCCCTTCAACGCATCGCGGTCAAAATCGAGCCAGCTCACCATCGGACGGGAGGCGCTGACTTCCAGATTGGAAAGGATCGTCGGATGCTTGGCGCTTCCTTCGCGCACGGCAACCTCATCGCCCGGCTTCACGGTGTAGGAAGGAATATTCACGCGCTTCCCGTTGACGGCGATGTGGCCGTGACGGACGATCTGGCGCGCCTGCGGGCGGCTGGAGGCAATTCCGAGCCGGTAGATGATGCTGTCCAGGCGTCTTTCCATGAAGGACAGCATGTTCATGCCGGTGACGCCCTTGGTGTGCTTGGATTTCTCGTAAATGTTGCGCAACTGGACTTCCAGCAGTCCGTAAATGCGCCGCAGCTTCTGCTTTTCCCGCAGTTGCAATCCGTAGTTGGAAACTTTGCCGCGGCGGTCCCGGCCGTGCTGGCCTGGGACAAAATTGCGCTTCTCGATCGCGCACTTCTCGGTGTAGCAGCGCTCGCCCTTGAGGAAGAGCTTCGTGCCCTCCCGCCGGCAGAGGCGGCATACGGGTCCTCTATATCTTGCCAAAGATGTCTCTCCTATACCGAATTTCGGTGCAGTTTACGGCCGGACCGGCCTTCGTCCTGCTTGCGAACTCCGCCTTCGCGGTGTGATGCCGTGGCCCGGAACCGCAAACGGCGGAACCAGCCCCGGGATCGGGCGGGGGCGGGCGATCTCTCGCTCCCCCGCAAAACTGAAATACCCAGGCAACGAAACGCGCGGCGATCAGACGCGGCGGCGCTTGGGCGGCCGGCACCCGTTGTGGGGTACAGGCGTCGTATCTTTGATCGAGCGCACGTCGAGGCCCGCCGTCGCCAGGCTGCGGATGGCGGATTCGCGTCCGGAACCGGGGCCGGCCACCTCCACGGTCACCGTGCGGAGACCCGACTCCTTCGCCTTGTTCGCGGCCGTAATCGCGGCCTGCTGCGCTGCGAAAGGTGTTCCCTTGCGGGAACCGCGAAAGCCAAGCGAGCCGGCGCTGGACCAGGAAAGCGCATTTCCAACCTGATCGGTGATCGTGACGATGGTGTTGTTGAACGTCGCCTGGATGTGCACCACTCCCTCGGGAATGTGCTTCTTTTCCCGCTTCTTGAACGTCTTCTTCTTGGTAGTTTTCGCTGCTTTCGCCATGGTTGCCTATATTCTGATTCCTGAACTGTCGCCCTACCGCCGGAAGCCTTTCGCCCTCGGCCTGGGACCTTCCGGCAGGCACCGATGCGGGCACACCGGAACTTTCCGGATCCGCATGGGCTTAAGGCCCGCAGCCCCGCCGGACGATACCGCAGGGGCCCGTGCCCGCCAAATTACTTGCCGACCTTCTTCTTGTTGGCCACGGTGCCGCGGCGCGGACCCTTTCGCGTGCGCGCATTGGTGTGAGTTCGCTGGCCGCGCACGGGCAGACCGCGGCGGTGACGAAGCCCGCGATAGCAGCCGAGGTCCATCAGCCGCTTGATACTGAGCTGCACCTCCTTGCGGAGATCGCCCTCCACCGCGCCTTCCTCTTCGAGGATCTGGCGGATGCTGTTCGCCTCTTCCTCGGTAAGGTCCGCGATCCTCTTGTTGAAGTCAATATTCGCCCGGTACAGAATCGATTGCGCCCGCGCCCGGCCAATGCCGTAAATGTAGGTCAATCCAATCTCGGCCCGCTTCCGGGGTGGCAAATCTACGCCTGCGATACGCGCCATTCAATTAGCTCCTTCAGCCTGTCTCGGATTAACCCTGCCGCTGCTTGTGCTTCGGATTGGTGCAGATCACGCGCACCACGCCTTCGCGGTTGACGATCTTGCACTTGTCACAGAGTTTCTTTACCGATGCTCTTACCTTCATGACTCCGCACTCCATTTCGCGGCATCCCGCTTCCGTTGAAGCCCGGATTGCCGCGTTCCTTCGAACGCCTTCAATGGCCAGTTCCCGATCCAAGCGCCCTCATGAGCGCCGTTCCCGCCGCGAACCTTCTCGGCGGTTCCGAGGCGGCCGCCCCTTCTCCCACGCACGCGAAAACGGACTCGCGGGGAAGGATATGCCGCCGAAGCGTCACCCTTTCAGCACCCGCAGGAGTCTTCCTCTGCCGGGATCGTGGGGAGACAATGAAACTTCCACGAGATCGCCCGGACGCAAACGGACAAAGTTCTTCTGCCGCGCGCCCGACGCGTGAACGAGGACAATATCCTTTCTATTATCCAACATTACGCGAAAAATTGCATTTGGCATCGATTCGACCACCGTCGCCCGGTAGAGATCGCGGGCCGGAGTCACGTTCTCGCCGGGCTTTGCATCCCGCCGCTCGTCCTCCGTGCCAATGGGCCGGTCCCGCTCCATCGATGCCTTCCAAAACCAATTCCGTTCTTCCCGCCCGCCCGGTCAGGGGCGGGTGAGCACCCAGGGCCCGTTCTCGGTGATCGCCACCGTGTGCTCGAAATGCGCTGAATAGGAACCGTCCTTGGTGACGGCGGTCCACTTATCGGAAAGCACTTTCGATTCGGCGTGGCCCAGATTCACCATGGGCTCAATGGCCAGCACCATTCCCGGCTTCAGACGGGGATTCTCGTTCCGCCGGTCCACATAATTGGGGACCTGCGGATCTTCGTGCAGCCTCGTGCCAATGCCGTGCCCGACGTACTCCCGGACGATCGCAAAGCCGTTGCCGTGGATGTGCCGCTCAATCGCGGCGGAAATATCGAAGAGCCGGTTCCCCGGCTTCGCCTGCGCGATGCCAAGCTCGAGCGCCTCGCGGGTGACCGCGAGGAGTTTTGCCACCTCCGGCTTCACGTCGCCCACCGGGACGGTGACCGCCGAATCCGCAAAATAGCCTTCGAGCTGCACGCCCGTATCCACGGTCACCACATCGCCGCTCTTCAAGATGCGTTTCCGGCTGGGAATCCCGTGGACGATCTCGTCGTTGACGGAAGTGCAGAGCACCGCGGGGTACTTGCTCCCCGCCGTGGGAACGTAATAGCCTTTGAATGCGGATACGGCTCCCGCATCCTGGATCATCTTTTCGGCCACCACTTCGAGGTCCCAGGTGGACACGCCCACCGCCACCATTTCGGCGCAGGTGCGGATAATATCGTGAACCAGCAATCCGCTCTGGCGCATTTTGAGAAGCTCAAGATCGGTCTTTCGAATAATCACGATCGTTCTCCAAGGGACAGGATCGCTTCCGTTTCGAGGGGCAAACCCTCGGCTATCGTATCTACTCCGCTTCCCTGCTCCTCTTGCCCGCCGTCAGCCCCTCGCGGAATTGCGGTCTCGCAACGCGGACGCCATTCGCGAAACCCGGAGAGCACGCGCTCCACAATCGTCTCCGGGCTCCCGTCGCCCGCATCCACCGAAACAAACGCGGCCGCGCTCTTTTCAAGAAGGCTGGTCACGGGAGCGGTGAGCCTCTCAAAATCGGCCAGACGCCTCGCAACAAATTCGGGCCTGTCGTCGAGCCTCTCCTCGAGAACGCCCGCGCACCCAGGGCGGTCACAGCGCTCGCCGGCCAGAGAAGGCTGGTAGCGGAGGTGAAACAGCGATCGGCAAATGCAGCATTGCCGGCGTCCGGCAAAGCGCGCGGCCAGAGTCTCGGGGGTGGCATTCAATCGCACCACAAAAACCCGCCTCGCGGGAAGCCCGTCGCCGCCGGACATCCGTTCCAAAAACCCTTCCGCCTGAGGAAGCGTGCGGGGATAGCCATCCAGGATGACGCCGTGCCGGCAGTCCGACAACGAAACCCGCTCCTCCAGCATCCGCTCGACCCAGCTATCTGGCACAAACTGCCCAAAATCGATTCGGCCAGCGATCGCTTTGCCGAAATCGTCCCCCAGCAGGATCCGGTCTCGCAGCATCGCGCCAGTAGAGACGTGCGGGATGCCGAGCCGTTCGCTGAGGAGCCCCGCCTGGGTCCCTTTTCCGGCCCCTGGCGGACCCAGCACCACAATCACTCCGCCGCTCTCTGCCGGAAGCGCTGGACGATCCTCACCGTCCAAGCCGAAGGGGATCTCCGTCTGAGCGCCGTTTGCTTCCGGAGACAGCCAGAATATTGGAGAGCCAGAGCCGCGAAAACGTTCCTCGGGCACCGGTCTAGAATACGCTCCGGCGGCCGCGCACGCGGCCCGCCTTCGGAGTGAAGCCTTCGTAGTGGCGCATGATCAATTGCGCCTCCACCTGGTTGACAAAGTCCATCGCCACACCGACAACGATCAGCAGCGACGTTCCACCGAAGTAAAACTGCACGCCCAATCCATCCAGCAGAAAGCGCGGAAAATTCGTATCGATCCAGGAGCCGACCAGCGGCAGGTGCTGAAGCTTAATTCCGGCGATCATGATGTCCGGGATCAAGCAGAGAATCGCCAGATAAATGCCGCCCACCACGGTGATCCGCGTTAGAATCCGGTTGAGATAGTCGGCCGTGCTCTTCCCCGGACGGATGCCGGGAATGAATCCGCCGTACTTCCGCATGTTGTCCGCGGCTTCGTTCGGATTGAAGATGATCGAGACGTAGAAGAAGCAGAAGAAGATGATCGACGCGACAAAGACCACCACGTAAAGGGGTTCCGCGTGGGCGATGGAGGCGAGAATGGCGCTCAGCCATTCATTTGACTTCACCCACGGCAGCGTGGTGAGGGTCTGCGGCAGCGCAAGCATGGAACTGGCGAAGATCACCGGGATGACGCCGCCCGCGTTCACCTTCAAGGGCATGTGCGTTTGCTGCCCGCCCATCACCTTGCGGCCGACGACGCGCTTGGCATACTGCACCGGCACCCGCCGTTCGGCGCGTTCCACCAGGACGATAAACCCGACCACCGCGATCATGGCGATCAGGATGATGATCGCCTGCAATGGCGGCCAGTTATGGGTGACGAACACGTTCTCCCAGACGCTGTAGGACGCGTGGGGAAGCCCGACCACGATGCCGGCGAAGATGATCAGCGACATTCCGTTGCCCAAGCCGCGTTCCGAAATCTGCTCACCCAGCCACATGATGAACGCGGTTCCGGTGGTCAGGGTGAGAATCGTCATCAGGATGAACCCAATGCCCGGATTCAGGACGAAATTGCCGTCGCTTGTCTGCAGCGCGATCGCGATGCCGAAGGACTGCACGACGGAAAGGATGATCGTGAGGTAGCGGGTCCACTGGGTGATCTTGCGCCGCCCGAGTTCGCCCTCTTTCGAGAGCTTTTCGAGCGTCGGCACGACGACGGTGAGCAACTGGAGAATAATCGACGCCGTGATGTACGGCATGATGCCGAGCGCGAAGATGGTGAGCCGCTCCAGCATGCCGCCGGAAAAGAGGCTGAGCATTCCAAAGACACTGCCCCGATTCTGCTCAAAGAAATCCTGCAATGCGGCGGTGTTCACGCCGGGTGTCGGCACGAACGCCCCCAGCCGGTAGACGGCGAGGAGCGCAAGCGTGAACAAAATGCGGTTCCGCAGATCCGGCACCCGGAACACATTGGCAATGGCTTCGAGGAACTTATTCATTCCGCACTTCCTGATCCCCACTTCCCGCCGGCTCACGGCCGGCCGGGATAAACCTGCGATTGCAGGGGCTTGCCAGCTTGGCGCTACGCCTTCGCGGCGCTCTTGTTCTTGGCCATCAGCTTGCCCTTCGGCGCGGGCTTCGGCGCGATCGTCGTCGCCGTCCCGCCGGCTGCCGCGATCTTCGCCGCCGCTTGCTTGGTGAACGCATGCGCGGTGACGTTCACGGCGCGGGTGAGTTCCCCGGTCCCGAGAATCTTCAGGCCGTCGCGCAGGTTCTTGATGACACCGGAGGCCACCAGGCTTTCGGGGCTGAACTCGGAACCTTCGAGTTCGTTGAACCGGTGCACGTTGAGCTCGGCATACTCGGTGCGAAAAATGTTGGTGAATCCGCGCTTAGGCAATCGGCGATGCAGCGGCATCTGGCCGCCTTCGAATCCGCGCTTCTGGCTGAAGCCGCTGATGGAGTGCTGCCCCTTCATGCCGCGTCCGGACGTCTTTCCGTGGCCGGAACCCATACCGCGCCCGATCCGCTTCCGTGGGCGGGTTTGTCCAGCCGGTGGTTTGAGATTGCTTAAATCCATGATCTTCTCCTCGGTGCCCGCCCGCTGTGGGCCGTGCGCGGTGCCTACTCGCTCTCAACAACCTTCACAAGGTGTGGAATCTTCTTAATGATGCCCCTGGTGGAAGGATTGTCCGGGCGTTCGACGATCTGCTGAAGGCGAATCAGCCCCAGGCCGCGCACCATGCGGCGCTGCGTTTCCGGGCGTCCCACCGGACTTCTCACTAATTGCACTTTCACGGTTGCTTCCGCCATCTCTCGCTCTCCTCAATTCCTCGGCGCCCTTTGTGGGGGCGCGGCTGCCCTCAATCCTCTTCCGCCTGGCTCCGGCAGGCCGGCTGCTTCGGCCGGCAGAGCAGTGCTTGCGCGAACCGATGCCTAGGCTTCGCTGGCTGGCTGAGCGGGCATGTCCACGGTATGCAGGCCGCGCATCGCCTTCATGGCCTCGCGGTCTCGCAACTGAACCAGCGCATCCACCGTCGCCTTCACCACGTTGTGGGGATTGCGGCTGCCGAGACACTTGGTGAGGACGTTATGCACGCCCGCCGCCTCAATGACGTAGCGCACCGGTCCGCCGGCAATCACGCCCGTTCCTTCCGGCGCGGGCTTGAGCAGCACCTTCCCGCTGCCGAACACGCCCATCGTCTGATGGGGAATCGTGCGCTGCAGCAGGTTTACCTTGTGCAAATTCTTTTTGGCCGCTTCGATGCCCTTTTTGATCGCGGAAGGCACTTCCTTGGCCTTGCCGGTGCCAAAACCGACCACGGCGGCGTCCGGGTCACCCACCACCACGAGCGCGGAGAAGCTCAGGTTCTTGCCGCCCTTCACCACCTTGGTCACGCGGTTGATGCTGACGACACTCTCCTTCAGGTTGTAACCCGAAGCGTCCAGGGGTTTTTTCTTGGTCATCATGGCGACTCTAGAACTCCAATCCTGCTTCGCGGGCCGCGTCGGCGAGCGCCTTCACGCGTCCATGGTAAATATATCCGCCACGGTCGTAAACAACGGCCTTGATCCCCTGGGCGATCGCCCGGTCGGCAACCAGTTTGCCGATCGCCTTCGCGCCTTCGAGATTGCCGCCGGTGACCGCCCCCGTCGCCTTCTCGTGGCTGGAGGCGGAAACGATGGTGCGTCCGGTGCTGTCGTCGATCACCTGAGCGTAGATATGCTTGAGGCTGCGAAAGACGGCCAGCCGCGGGCGTTCCGCCGTTCCGCGAAGACGCTTGCGGATTTTCGTGTGGATTCGCTGCCGAATCAAACTGCGAGACGTTCTCCCGATCACTTCTTACCTCCCGCTCCAGCCTTGCCGACCTTCTTGCGCAGCGCTTCGCCCGTGTACCGGATGCCCTTCTGCTTGTAGGGCTCCGGCGGACGCAGCATCCGGATATTCGCCGCGGTCTGCCCGAGCAACTGGCGGTCGTGGCTGCTGAGAACGATATGCGTGTTCTTTTCGACAACCGCGTCCACGCCAACGGGCAGCAGAAACTCGATCAGGTGTGAATAGCCGAGCTTAAAGACGACGGTGCGGCCCTTGACCTCGGCGTTGTAGCCGATACCGACGATATCGAGCTCGCGCTTGAAACCCTCGGATACGCCTACCACGGCGTTCGAGGTGAGCGCCCTGGTGAGACCGTGCAATGCGGCATACGCGTCGCTCTCGCGAACCACATGCAGCGTCGAATCTTTCTGCTCAAGCTTAATGCCCGCCGGAATGGGGACGGTCAGCTTGCCTTTGGGCCCTTCCACTTCGAGCGTGTCGCCCACCTTGAGCTTCACGCCGGGGGGAAGAGGGATCGGCTTTTTCCCAACTCTTGACATGATGTTTCTCGCTTCACTCCCCGGACATCCGCCCGCCCCAAGGGCTGGCAAACGCACGGCGGAGGGGATCCTGAATTCCTACCAAACCTCGCAGAGCAGTTCGCCGCCCACGTTTTCCGCACGGGCCTGCTTACCGGTCATCACGCCTCGCGGCGTCGTCAAAATATTGATTCCCATTCCACCGAGCACGCTGGGGATCTCCTTGCTGCCGACAAACACCCGGCAGCCCGGCCGCGAAAGACGGTTGATCTTCGAGATCACCGGCTGATTCGACGGCGTGTACTTCAGGTAGATCTTGATTGTCCGCTTGCTGTCTTCCTCGGCCAGCTTGTAATTGAGGATGTAGCCCTCTTCGCGCAAAATGCGGGAGATCTCCATCTTCAGATTGGAAGCGGGCACATCCACCTTGGGATGGCCGGCGGCGTAGGCATTTCTCACCCTGGTGAGCATGTCGGCAATGGGATCACAAAACATATTTCATTCTCCGATTGAGCGGCTCCATGTAGCCGCTCCGTGTGACCGTCTCCGCGGGGTTCCCCCCATCGGACTGCGTCGCTTCTCTCGCTTCGCCACTGGCTTGCTCCGAGCTTCGCCGCGAACCGGCTTCGGAACTCAGCCCGCCTCCCCCGTCCCGAGGGAGGCCGCGCGCTACCAGCTCGCCTTTACCACTCCGGGCAATTCTCCAAGCAGGGCCAGTTCCCGGAAACAAATCCGGCAGAGACCGAACTTGCGGTAGAAGGCGCGCGGGCGTCCACAGCGCCAGCAGCGGTTCCGGTGCCGGATCTTGAACTTCGGTTTCTTTTGGTCCTTTGCGATCTTTGCGGTGGTTGCCATTCGATTCCTCTTGCTTCCCTCTCGCCCTTCTTACTTGGTGAACGGCATGCCCATTTCCCGCAGCAGGGAGCGCGCTTCGGCGTCGGTGCTGGCGGTGGTGGTGATGCAGATGTTCATGCCCTTCGTTTTTTCCACCTTGTTGTAATCGATCTCCGGGAAGATCAACTGGTCGCGAATGCCAAGCGTGTAGTTTCCGCGGCCGTCAAAGGCCTTGGAGGAAACTCCGCGAAAGTCGCGCACCCGCGGCAGCGCCACGCTCACCAGGCGATCCAAAAACTCGTACATGCGGTCCCCCCGCAGGGTGACCATCGCGCCAATGCTCATCCCCTCGCGCAGCTTGAACTGGGCGATGGACTTGCGCGCCTTCGTTACCACCGGCTTCTGGCCGGTGATCGTCGTGAGGTCGCTCACACAGGCATCCAGCAGTTTCTGGTTGCCGATGGCCTCGCCAAGACCCATGTTCACGGTGATCTTCGCGATCTTCGGCACCGCCATGGGATTCGTGTACTGAAACTCTTTTGTGAGCGCGGGCACCACTTTGCCCGTATAGTGATCCTTCAATCTTGCTGTTGTCTGCATCGTCTGGTTCCTTCTATGGCTCCCCGGTTTCCAATCGGGTGAGCGGTTCGATGCCGGCAGCCCGGATTCCCGTGCCTCGCCGTTCACTCAAAGCGCTCCGGTTTCCCGGCTCGCTCTCCTGGCCTCGGCTATTTCGTCTTGACCTCAATGACTTCACCGGTCTTGCGGGCGATTCGCGTGCGGCGCGTCTTGCCGCCGACCGTTTCCACTTTCTTTCCAACCCGTGTGGCAACGCCATCGGCCGTCACCAGCATCACATTCGAGATATGGATGGATGCTTCCTGCTCGGCGATGCCGCCCTTGACGCCTTGCTGCGGATTGGGCCGGACGTGGCGCTTCATCAGCATCACTCCCTCCACCACCACCCGGCTGGTAAGGCGGTTGATCTCGATGATGCGGCCGGTCTTGCCCTTGTCGCGGCCGCTGATCACCTTCACCATGTCGTTCTTGCGCAGCGCGCTCTTCACCGGCCGCGCCGCCATCTTGTTCAACTGCAGTTTCGACGACATGTTAGATGACCTCCGGCGCCAGAGAAACAATCTTCATATAGCGCTTGTCGCGCAGTTCGCGGGCCACCGGACCGAACACGCGGGTGCCCACCGGCTCCCCGTCGTCCTTCACCAGCACGGCCGCGTTCGAATCGAAGCGGATGTAGGTTCCGTCCTTGCGGCGGGTTTCCTTGCGGATCCGCACGATGACGCACTTGACCACTTTGCCCTTCTTCACGTTTGAATCGGGCGCCGCTTCCTTCACGCTGGCGGTGACGACATCGCCGAGACCGGCTTTCGTTCCCTTGTCGCCGCCCAGCGGAAGAATGCACATGAGCTTCTTGGCCCCGCTGTTGTCGGCCACCTGGAGGATTGTTCTCATTCCAACCATGGCAAAATTCCTTCCTGCTGCCCGCGCGGATTCTCATCCGCCCGGCTGTTCGGCTAGACGGCTTCGTCTTCGAGCACGCGCCCCGTCTTCACATCAATCTGCACCGCGCGCCGCACCACTTCCTTCAGCTTCCAGCGCTTCAGCTTGCTGATGGGCGGGTGCTCCTGGATCCGGACCAGGTCGCCCACCTTGGCACTCTGCTCCTCGTCGTGCGCGTAGAACTTCTTTCGCACATTGACGATCTTGCGGTAGAGAGGGTGGGAGACGCGCCGGCTGACGGCAACCACGATCGTCTTCTCCATCTTGGTGGAGACCACCGTGCCGAGCTTCTCATTCCGGTGACCGGTTGGTGTGGACATGATCTAGTTCCCCTTCTCCGCCGCGGCGCTGGCCGGCACGGCCTCGTTCTGGCGCAGCACTGTCAGCAGCCGGGCGCGGTCCTTGCGGAGAGCGCGGTACTTCTTGATTCCGTCGGGTTGCCCGAGGGAGATCTGGAAGCGCAGCCGGAAAAGCTGTTCCTCGATGTCCTTAGCCTTGCCGGCTAATTCGGCGGGATTCAAATTGCGAAAATCGTCGGCCTTCATGAGCAACCCTCAAACAAACAGTTCGTCGCGTGAGATAAATTTCGTGCGGGTGGGAAGCTTCTGGGCCGCCAGGCGCATCGCCTCCTCCGCCACATCCTTGGGCACACCCTCCATCTCGAAGAGAATGCGTCCAGGCTTAATCACGGCCACCCAGCCCTCGGGCGCGCCCTTGCCCTTTCCCATACGCGTTTCGGCGGGCTTCTTCGTGATGGGCTTGTTCGGGAAGATGCGAATCCACACGGAGCCGCCGCGCTTGATCGAACGGGTCATCGCAATGCGCGCCGCTTCGATCTGCCGGTCCGTGATCCAGCCGCAGTCGAGCGCTTTCAGCGCATAATCGCCAAAGGACAGTTCCGCGCCCCGCTGGGCTTTTCCGGCCATCCGTCCCCGCTGCTGCTTGCGGTATTTCGTTTTCTTTGGCATCAACATGGCGTTTCGTCTCCTGCTTTGGCGCCTTCGCCTCTGCCCTCAAAAGGACCAATCCCCTCGAGGTCCGCGATCTCTTATTCCTGCGCGCTGCCTTCCCCTGGGTTTCGCGCTTCGGCCGATCCCGTCGGTTCCGCGACCGGGGCCGCTTCGGCCGGGTTTGGCTGATAGACTCCACTTTGCGCGGGAGAAGCGAGCGGAGGAAGAATCGCGGATGGCTCCGCCGCCGTCTCCGCCGGAGCGCTTGCAGCCGATGCCTG
>JBDIBK010000107.1:0-14191 GCA_039812845.1 Bryobacterales bacterium | reverse complement strand
AAGCGAATCCAGGGTCCGCATATTGTGGAGCCGGTCCGCCAGCTTGACGATGATCACCCGAATATCGGAAACCATCGCCAGCAGCATCTTTCGGAGGCTCTCGGCCTGCCGCTCTTCCTTGCCGTGCAGGTCCAGTTTGCCGATCTTCGTAACGCCGTCCACGACGCGCGCCACCTGCTCGCCGAACTCGCGTGTAAAATCCGCCATGGAGATCGGCGGCTCTGTGTCCTCAATGACGTCGTGCAGCAGACCGCTCTGCAGTGAAGTCAGGTCCATTCGGATGTCGAGAAGAATCTCCGCCACGCCAATCGGATGGAGAATATAGGGCTCTCCCGATTCGCGCACTTGCCCTTTGTGGTGATGCCGGGCATACTCAAATGCCTTGCGAAGCGCGGCAAAATCTTCCCAGGGCCGCTCCGTGCGCAGCCGCGATTCGAACTGGAGATACGCCTCTTCGGGATCCTGGAACCGCGGTTTTTCACCGGATGGGACACCGGTCTTGGCGGTCTTTGCTGGCTTGAGGGATCGCGATGGTTCAGCGGCTGGAGAAACCGAAACGGCACTTGGCGAACTTCCGGGCGTCTCTTTCATCCCGGCAGGGTGGGGGTCCGAATCCGTCGATTGCTTCGTGGGCGTCATGGAAAACAAGAGTGGGGCGGAAGAACCGCCCCACTTCTAGTGTAACTGTAAGCCGAGATGGATTTGGCTTCGAGCCAAATTCCTCCAGCCGATCCTAGTCCTTAACGACACCTCCGCCGCCCTTCTCGGCTTCCCGCGCGGCTTTGATTTTCTTGATGCTGAGGGACTTCTCCACCCAGTTGTCGGCCTTCTCAATATCCTGGTCGTAAAGCTCCGCGGTCGGCTGCAGATCGGCGCGTTCCCGATAGAGAAGATTGATGTACGCCATGGCGTCATCGTACTCATTATCGAGATTGATCGCCTTGTTCAGAGCCTCAATGCCCTTCTCGACCGATTCCAGATTCTTTGCCCGCAGATCTTCCAGCTTCTTCTTGTCCTTGATTGGGCCGGGCGCATCGGGCTTCATTCCAAGCTCGGACCGGACCGCCATGCGGCGCGGGTAGGTTTTCGCCCAGGCGATCACCCCCAGCGTGTAATAAGCCTCCTTCTTGCTTGGATTGAGCGCAATGAGTTTCTCATACCATTGGGAAGCACCGTCGAGCTTTTCGATCTTGGCGTCCAGGCTTGATTCGCCCTGCGCTTCGTTGTAGTAAAGGCTGGCGAGGGATTCCGTGGCGACTTCGTCTTTCGGATTCGCTTCCAGGACCTTCTTGAATTCCGCCTCGGCGCTGCGCGCCATCTGCATATTGTCCTCGGACGTGGCGCCGGGGATGAACTGGCTGAAGTAGGACATCGCCAGATACAGGCGAGCCGTGGGGAACTCAGGGTCGAGTTCGACAGCCAGCTTGAAGTGCTCGACCGCGTCCGCGTACTTGGCATTCTTGTACGCGGTGACGCCCTTATTGAGCTCGTCTCGGGCTTTCAACTTCTGGCAGCCCGTGGAAAGAATCACGACGCTGAGCAGAGCCACCGCGGCCAATATGAGTGTGAACTTTCGCTTCATCACTTGTCTCTCCTGTTTCAGTGGTGTTTCCCCGCGTCTGTAAAGCACTCCAGGCGGCCCGTTCCTCGGGAGGTCATCCCTCCAGATGCCGGCCCCAGCGGATGCCAAACCGTACTGCGACGAAACGCAGCGCAAAGAGCCTACTTGCCCTCTTCCACTGCCGGCGTCATTAGACCGACTTTGTCGATTCCTGCGCCTTTAGCTATATCGATCGCCGCGGCGACGTTCCGATACTCCAGGCTCGGATCGCCTTTAACGAAGACGACCCGCTCCGCGCGCGTCTTGAAAATCTCCTCGAGCCGGGGACCCATGCGGACGGCGTCGGTCGGCTCATCGTTGATCTTAAGGGAGCCATCCGCCGCAATCTGAATCACCACGGTCCGGTTATCTTCGGGAGGCGTTGCGGGCGCATCCGGAGGAGGCGGCTGGGGCACCAGCGACTCCAATCCCCGCGGCGGCTCGTTCGAGATGATCATGAAAATGATCAGCAGCACGAGCAGCACGTCAATCAACGGAGTCATATTGATATCAGATTTTGCTCCGCCGCTATCACCAGCTGACATTCCCATAGGGCACTCTCCTCAACTTGAGCTGTTCTTGTCGGTTCCCCGCTTCGCATCCGCCGCCGTGTGCCGGCTTGCACCGGCTCGGACGTTGGCTAGATACCTTCCTGCGCGGCTGCGCGAGGATCCTTAATCTTTTCCGTCAGCAATCCCACCTGGTCCACTCCGGCACCGCGCAGACTGTCCACCGCCTCGGTCACCTTTTCATAGCGCGCCCGGGCATCGGCCTTGATGTAGACCATCTTGTCGACACGGTTCAGGAGCAGATCCTTCACCTTTCCGGGAAGCGCGTCTATCACTACGGGATCGGATCCGAGAAAGGTCTTGCCGTCGCGGGTCACGGCGACAACAATAGCGTCTTCCTTATCGGCCGCTTCCATCGTGATCGGGTTTCGGGTCTTCACCATGTCCACGCTCACTCCCTTTGAGAGCAGCGGGGTAATCACCATGAAGATAATCAGCAGAACCAGCATCACATCCACCATTGGGGTGACGTTGATGTCGGAGACTGCGGACATTGTGATCTTTTTTCGAGCCATTCCGTACATTCTCCTCGTCGTTGGCGACTTACTCGAAAAGGGGAGGATCTTAGAGAGATCCTCCCATCTCCGCGAATTCAACACACGGGGACGGGCCACCGGAGTCGTGCCATCTGGGTCGCCGTGCCGGGCATTAACAGCCCGGCCGCGCGCCAGACGCAACGCCTCTCAATGAACCTAGCCCTTCGCGCTGGTGCTCTTCTGCGTGCGCTTAATGAAATAGTCGATCAGTTCGGAACTGGAGTTCGACATTTCAACGTCGAAGGATTCAAGGCTCGACGTAAACGCGTTATATGCCCACACCGCGGGCAGCGCCACAAAGAGGCCGATAGCGGTGGCGACGAGGGCTTCCGAAATACCGCCCGCCACCGCGCCGAGACCGGTGGCTTTCTCGGTGGAAATGCCCTGGAAGGCGTTGATAATACCGACCACCGTTCCGAACAGTCCCACGAAGGGCGCTGAAGAGCCGATGGTGGCAAGGCCGGAAACGCCGCGCTTCAGTTCGGCGTGAACGATCGCCTCCGCGCGGTCAAGCGCGCGCTTGGACGCTTCAATATCTTCGCCAAGCGAATCGGCGCTCATCTGGTGGGCGCGGAACTCCTGGAGTCCGGCGACCACGACTTTGGCGAGGTGGCTCTTCTTGTAGCGATCGGCAATCTTGATCGCTTCGTCGAGCTTGCCTTCGCGGAGTGCGCCGGCGACGGCGGGCGCGAATGCGCGGGATTGTTTTCTGGCGGCGCTATAGGCGAGCCAGCGGTCGATCATCACACCGATGGAGTACGCCGACATAATGAACAGCAAGATCACGACGGCCCGGGCAAGAAAGCCCATCTGATCCCACATCGAACGGAGGTCGAAACCCACCGCGCCACCTTCTGCCATGAAGAGGAAAGCCCATACTTGCAGTTGCAAAAGCATTTTTCGTCAGTCTCCTGCGAGTTGAATTCGTTTACTAAACTTTCTTGAGGTTGTCGGTTTCTGATTCGCTATCGCAGTGTGAAATTCACGTCGATAACGGTTACAACTTCCACCGGTTCTCCGTTGAGAAGAGTGGGGGCGTAGCGCCACTGCCGCACCGCCTGAAGGGCGGCCTGCACGAGCAGTGGGTGGCCGCTAACGACCTGCAAATCCTGAATCTGGCCGTCTTTCGCGATCACGGCGTTCAAACGCACCGTGCCGGAAACGCGCGCCTGCTTTGCCAGCGGCGGATAGACCGGCTGAACCCGGTTGAGAATCTTCGCCTCCTGCACGTTGCCGCCGACGCGAATCCGCGATGGGGGCTTCGGCTTTTCCGCCGCGGGAGGAGGAGGTGGTGGTGGTGGCGGTCCCGCAGCGGGCACGCCGCCAATGATTCCACCCAGGACGCCACCCATCGATCCGCCCGGCACGCCGCCAGCCACCCCGCCAACAACGCCAACGCCGGCACCGGGAGGCGGCAGTTCATCCTCAACGATCATGCTGACCTTTTTGGGAATTTCCTTTGGAGCCGTCAACACCCCAGAGTCAAACTGGCGCTTGATCACCTTCACAGGCTTCACTTGCGCCACAGCCGCCGGAGGCGGAGGCGGCGGGGGAGGAGGCGGCGGAGCCACCAGAAAACTGGTGAGTTGAGTCTGCGGCAGGCTGTCGGTATAGATCAGCGGGATCAGAATCGCGACAAAGATCAATAAGATCTGAACAAGAGTCGAAATGAGCACCGCAATCGGTCTCTTCGTCCCCTTATCAGCCACGAAGGTTTGTTCAAACATTTCGCTTCTCCCCGTGTACTTGGCATTTCCCGTTTGCGGAGATTGGCCTCTCCCGCACACCGGAACTCATGCTTGTTTCATTGAGCGCCGCACGCCTCACCCGGCTAGCGGCTCCCCTTCACGGCACCGGACGCGGTCCGGCGACGCGATTCCATCATCCACTTCCCAAAGGCGACAATCGGACTCGCGATGAAGATCGACGAGTACGAACCAATGACAATACCGCAAACCAGAGCAAAGGCAAAGCCGTTCAGCACATCTCCGCCAAAAAGGTACAACGCCAAACACGCAAGGAACGTAAGTCCGGACGTGATCACCGTCCGGCTCAGCGTCTGGTTTACGGACGTGTTTATCGTATCAGCAAAGGGCTCGGATCGCGTGATCTTCAAATTCTCCCGAATCCGGTCGAAGATCACGATTGTATCGTTCACCGAATAGCCCACCAGCGTGAGCAACGCGGCGATGACGGTGAGGGAGATTTCCTTGTCGAAAATCGAGAAAAATCCCACGGTAACCACCACGTCGTGCAGCACCGCGATCACCGCCCCCACACCGTAAATCCACTCGAATCGAAATGCAATATACACCAGCATCCCGCCCAAGGCGTACAGGGTGACGAGAATCGCCTGACGGCGAAGGTCTTCGCCCGCCTTCGGCCCGACAACCTCGATCTGCCGGATGCTGAACTTGCCCAGTGAAAATTCCTCTTCGAGAGTTTTTATCACACCTTCATTGACACCGGCCACACCGGAAAGTTCCTTGATGTTCGAGAGCAAGCCCGAACGGTTCTCGTCGCGAAATTTTACAATTGCCGCGGCGAGCGCTTTTCTCTGCTCATCGCCAAGGTTAACCCCGTTGCGAGTGAGCGGTATCGCAAGCTGATCGGCCAGCAGGTCGGCGGAAATGGAGTTCAGATCCGGCTTCCCTTTCGCTCCGCCGAAACTGGTCTCGAGTACTTCGACGATCGTCTGCCGGATGCTCTCCAGTTCCTTCTCATCGCGAAGCTCTGTCCCGATGATCACCTCATTGTCGCCGGTGAGTTCCTGTACGTTAATTTCGCCGGAGATCTTCTGGCTCATCGCATTCCGGATTTCATTGATGGGCGGCTTGCCCAGAAAGCGGACGTAGACCTGCGCGCCGCCCTTGAAATCGATCCCGTACCTGGGACCTCCCTTGATAAAAAGGGAGATCATGCCGACGGCGAGGAGCGCAACGGACAGGCCAAGAAAGATCCACTTCTTGCCGTAGAAATCAAATTTTGTATCCCGAAACAGTTCCATGCAGCGTTAATCGGCCGGCAAACGTTGTGGACACCGGCTGCTCCTTCTTTGTTCCCGATTTCGGGAATCTTTCTTCCGAAATTCTTTTTTCTTCTCCGGCGCGCCCAGCCACGCCAGCTCCTAACCAGACTAAATGCTGAGCGTCGCCAGATCGCGATTGCGGAAGAGGCGCAGGTCAAACATCCACCTTGAGACGTAGACGGCCGTGAACAGATTCGCCACCAGGCCGATCACCAGCGAGATCGCAAAGCCTTTCACCGGCCCCGTGCCGAACATGAACAGAAACGCGCACGAAATCACAGTGGTCACGTGTGTGTCGAGAATCGTGATGAACGCCTTCTTGAAGCCGATATCGATTGCGGCGCTGATCGACTTGCCCTCGCGAATCTCCTCGCGAATGCGCTCAAAGATCAGCACGTTGCTGTCGACGGCCATGCCGATCGTCAGGATCACTCCCGCGATCCCCGGCAGGGTCAGCACCGCGCCAAAATAGGCGAGAATCGCCATCAAAATGACCGCGTTCAGCAAGAGCACGACGGTCGCGTTCACGCCGGACCGCTTGTAATAGATCACCATCGCCAGAACCACCATCGCGAGACCGGCCAAGGCAGCCACGATGCCGCTGCGAATGGAATCCGCGCCGAGCGACGGACCCACGGTGCGTTCTTCCAAATAGACAATCCCGGCCGGAAGACTTCCAGCGCGCAGCACGAGCGACAGATCGGAGGCTTCTTGTTCCCCGCTAAGTCCCGTGATCCTTCCGCTGTCGTCGATGCGCGATTGGATTGTGGCCACGTTCACAATTTGATTGTCGAGAATCACGGCCAGACGATTGTTAATGTTGGCTTCCGTGAAGCGCCCGAAGCGCGCGGCGGAATCCTGCGTCAGTGTGAAGCTGGTTTCCCAGCGGCCGAACTCGTCGCGGCTTGATCGCGCGTTGCGCAGGTCGCGGCCGGTAACCACCGGTACCCGGCTCACCAGATAGAACGGAGCGGCGCCCTCACGGCCGGATCCCGAGGAGGGACGCTCCTGCACCAGCTTCGTGCCCAGCGGAAGAAGTCCGCCATGCTGCGCGAGCGCCTGCTGACGCGTGGGGAATGGGCCGTCTTTGACATCGGTGATTTCGAGCACCGCCGCGGTTCCAATAATCTTCTTGACGCGCGCTGGATCGTCCACGCCCGGCAACTGCACGAGGATTTCGTACTCGGCGTCGGCACGGCCATGCTGCTGGATAATCGGCTCACTCAGGCCCAGGCCGTTCACCCGCTGCTCGATTGTCCGCAAGCTTCGTTCGACGGTATCGGCCTTGAGTGCCAGCAGCTCGGTTCGCTTCAATTGCAATGCGTAATCGGAGGAGCTCACGGACTTCATGTCCCATGTCGGAAAGTTCCGTCCAACGACGTCCCGGAAATTTCCGGCGTCATTCAGCTCGATACCCTTCACGGTGATCACAACGTCATCGGCCCCGGCGATGGTCGTTGGGTCGTTCCGGTCGATTGATGCGTACTTGATGTTCTGCTTGGCCAGATCTTCGCGCAAGCGCTGGATCGCCTGGTCCGCCTCGCTCTTCACGGCATCCTGAACCTGAACTTGCAGAACCAGGTGGCTGCCCCCTTTAAGGTCCAGCCCCAGCCGGATGTTGTGCTGCATGTTCGCGAATAGCTCAGCCGGGCTCTTCGGCAGACCGATGATCCCGTAAATCGCGAGCAACGTCACCGCCGCGATGATGATTGCTCTGTTTTGTAGACTTCGTTTCATGTTCGTATTCTTGCGTCAATATCGCTGCGCATGAGTCTCCGCGTATCCGGAAAAGCGTCTCCAGTGCTCCGTTCGGAGTACGGAATGCAACTCGCGGCGAGGCGGGCTTGGATGCGGGAGACCGTTTGCCGATCACCCGCGAAACTCCATTAGGATTTGGCCTCGTCGGTAAAAACGGATGCGATGGCCGACCGGGCAACCTGTAGTTTTACACCATCGGGCTTCACCCGGACAACCACTAATTCCTTGGACTCGTCGATCGCCACCACTGTGCCAACTAGGCCCCCAGAGGTTTGAACCTGCTGGCCGTTCTGCAGGGCGCTTAACATTTGTTGGTGCTTCTTGCGCTGGCGCTGCATGGGCAGGACGAGCAAAAAGTAAAAGATAGCAAAAATGAGGACCATCGGGAGGAACGCAAGCAGCCCGCTCGCCCCGCCGGGCACCGATTGAAAGAAAAACATGAATGCTGGCATCTTGGCTGGCCGTCCTTCGATCCCGCGACAGGCGATTTTCGCGCTCCGGCATCTCCCGAGAGGCGAACCCCACGCCACTCGCGAAGTCAAAAGGACTAGTCTACAGGAATCCGGGCACCGAATTCGCGAAGAAGCTCCGGAAAGCGCCCGATGAGAATACTCTTTCGAATCCGGCGCATGATGTCAAGGTAATAACGCAGGTTGTGAATCGTCGTCAGCGTGCAGAAAAGCATTTCACCCGCCAGGAAGAGGTGGCGGAGATACGCTCTAGAAAAGTGCCTGCACGTGTAGCAACCGCAAGCGGGATCCACAGGCAGAGGATCCTCTCGGAACCGCGCCTGCTTGATCACGACGCGCCCTTCGGAAGTGAACAGGCAGCCATTGCGCGCATTGCGGGAGGGCATGACGCAATCCATCATGTCCACGCCACGCGCGACATATTGCGGCAGTTCCTCGGGAAGGCCCACCCCCATCACATATCGGGGTTTATCGATGGGGAGTCTCGGCACGCACAGATCCGCAATTTCCATGCTGAGTTCGCGCGGTTCGCCCACCGAAAGGCCTCCGATGGCATATCCCTCGGCGCCCAGCGCCGCCAACTCTTCAATGCAGCCGAGGCGCAGATCGTGGTGCATGCCGCCCTGAACAATGGGGAACAGCGCCTGATTCACGCGGGAGTCTTCGGGCAGGGCACGATAATGTTCGAAAGCCCTCCTCGCCCAGCGCACGGTGAGTTCCATGCTCTTGCGCGCTTTGTGCCACTCAAGAGGGTAAGGCGGGCACTCGTCGAGCACCATTGCGATGTCGCTGCCCAGCGCCTGCTGCACATCCACGGTGGATTCGGGCGTGAACAGATGCCGATCCCCATTGAGGTGGGAGCGGAACAGCACGCCGTCTTCGCGGACTTTGCGCAGCCCGTCGAGACTGAACACCTGGAATCCGCCCGAATCCGTGAGGATAGCCCGTTCCCAGTGCATGAAGCGGTGCAGTCCGCCAAACTGGCGAATGAGTTCGTGGCCCGGCCGGAGATAGAGGTGATACGTGTTGCCCAGGATGATCTTCGCATCGAGCTCGCCGGCCAGATGCTCCGGCGTGAGCCCCTTCACCGTCGCCTGGGTGCCCACGGGCATGAAGACTGGAGTTTCGACGGTGCCGTGGGGCGTGTGCAGCAAGCCTGCGCGCGCGCCCGTTTCCGGGCAGACGGCCTGCAGTTCAAATCGAAGGGCGGGTTCCAACCTTTTAGTATCGCAGGAGGCTCGCCAACGGCGAAGCGGCGAAGCCGCGCGCAGGCATAAGATGTAGTCCATGCAACGCCGCGCCTTCCTTCGCCTCACCACTGCTCTCAGCTTCGCCGGATCGTTCGCCTCCGGACAGAAACGCAGTCCCAATCTCGTCATCATTCTCGCCGACGACCAGGGCTGGGGAGACCTAAGCGTCAACGGCAACCGGAACCTGCAAACGCCGCACATCGATTCCCTGGCCCGGGACGGCGCTCTGTTTGAGCGCTTCTTCGTCTGCTCCGTCTGCGCGCCGACGCGGGCGGAGTTCCTTACCGGGCGCTACCACCCCCGTGGCGGCGTGCGCGGCGTCTCACGAGGCGACGAGCGCCTGAACCTGGATGAAACTACCATCGCGGACACCTTCCGCGCGGCGGGCTACGCCACGGGCTGCTTCGGCAAGTGGCACAACGGCACGCAACACCCCTACCACCCGAATTCCCGCGGCTTCGACGAATACTATGGCTACACCTCCGGCCATTGGGGAGACTACTTCGCGCCGGAACTCGACCATAACGGCGAAGTGGTGCAGGGCGACGGCTTTCTTACGGACGACCTCACCAACCATGCGATCGGCTTTATCGAGAAGAACCGAGCCAGGCCGTTCCTCTGCTATCTGCCGCTGAACACGCCGCACTCTCCCATGCAGGTGCCGGACCGGTTTTTCGAGAAGTTCGCCACTCTGGAACCTCGTCAGCGGGCGCGCGACGAATCCGAGGAGAGCCTCCCGATGACGAGGGCGGCGCTCGCCATGTGCGAGAACATCGATTGGAACGTCGGCCGAGTGCTTCAATCCATCGAGAGCGCGGGGCTGGCCAAGGACACCATCGTGCTCTATTTCAGTGACAACGGCCCCAATAGCTGGCGATGGAACGGCGGAATGCGGGGCCGCAAGGGGAGCCTCGATGAGGGAGGTCTGCGCGCGCCTTGCCTCATGCGCTGGCCCGGCAAGATTCCCGCCGGAAAGCGAATCCCACAAATTGCCGCGGCGATCGATCTTCTGCCCACCTTCGCGGAACTGGCCGGAATCAATCGCACCGCTTCGAAGCCCCTCGACGGGAAGAGCCTAGCACCGCTCCTGCTCTCGGATAACGCCGAATGGGCGGAACGGACCATTTTCACCATGCAGAACAAGCGCGTCAGCGCCCGCACCCAGCGCTACCGGCTTGACCCCGAAGGCCGCCTCTTCGACATGGTGGCCGATCCCACTCAGGATCACGACGTCAGCGCCACGCAACCGGAAGAGGCGGCGCGCCTGAGAGCGGCTGCCGCCGCCTGGCGGGCGGAAATGCTGCCTCTGGTTGGGGAAGACCGGCGACCGTTCACGGTTGGGTACGCGACGAACACCATCCTTCCCGCTCGCGACGGCGAGCCGCACGGTGGCATTGAGCGCAGCAGCAGGCATCCGAATTGTTCCTTCTTCCGGCACTGGACCAGCACCGAGGACGCCATGACCTGGAACGTGGAAGTGGGCGCGGCGGGCGTCTATGAGGCCACCCTCTACTACACCTGTCCCGCCGGACAAACCGGCTCCCGGATCGAATTGCGCCTCGGGGAGAGCCGTGTGGAAGCCCTGATCTCCGAACCCTTTGACCCTCCCCTTGAAGGCAAAGCGGAGGACCGGGTGCCTCGCGCGGAATCCTACGTCAAGGCCTTCCGCCCCTTGCCGCTGGGCCGATTCCGGCTTGCGAAACAAACCGGCACCCTTACGCTGAAAGCGCTGAGCGTCGCGGGGAACGACGTGGCCGACGTATGGCAGGTGGCTCTCCGGCGGGTCTGAGAGCACGTTCGATAACCAGATTGACCAGATTTTTCGCTAGATTGATAAAGCTGTAAATTCAAGGCACCGCACCACCTACCAATTCCTCGCCCCGCCGTTGCGTATGGACGCGAAGGTGGAAATGATAGATTTCTCAATTCCTTGATTCTTAAGCACTTCTCTCCAGAAACCGACACCGTTTGGCGTCGAAGATTCGTACTGGTAGTTTAGTTTTCCATTAGTACCTTGCAAATTTCCTCAACTTAGTACTAAATCAAAAGAGAACTGACAATTTCGATTTCGCCATCGTTGGCGGCTGCTCATTTTGAGTTTGCCGCCGATTCGCGACGACGAAATCCTACGAATGGAGATTGACTGGCCATGAATCGAACACTTTTGCGCTACTCTTTGGCGCTGGTAATTTGTCTGACGCTTACTCTAACTGTTTCAGCGAACACGATTGTCGCCACCTATGACGGCCAATCGCAGGCGGGAAGCGTTGACTACAGCACGAACTCGGGAGCTAACTGGCACGGAACTTCCGCTGGCTTTTTCAACTTTACCCGGACCGGTGGCGACTTCCCGTTAGACCCACTGGCCCCGGGCGCGTCGTTCCTGGGGTTCTGTATTGAGCTGACGGAAACCGTCGCCTCAGGCACCTACGATGTGGTGGCCCTTTCGTCCGGAAATACATCGATTCCGGGTTTGGGCGCGTTGGCCGCGAAACAAATTGATAAGCTCTTCACCCTGGCGTTTTCTGGTGGATTGATCACGGATTCGGTTTCGAACACAGTGGCTCAAGCCATCCAGGTCGCGATCTGGGAGATTGTCTACGAGTCCTCGGGGACCTTGGGAACGGCTAACGGTACCACGCAGTTCATCAGTTCCAATTCGGGCGTGACGACTGCGGCGAATGGGTGGCTCGCCACCATCAACGCAACCAATTTCACCAACTACCTTCCCTCGCAATCGCTTTGGGCGATGAATCATCTGCGCACCGGCCAGGATTTCGTCATCCAGACCCAGCCCGGCGGATCAACGGAAGACGTTCCGGAACCGGGTACGCTTGCCTTGGTTGGCGCGGCGCTTCTCGGTCTCGGCGCACTGCGACGGAAGTTCGCGGCTGCGTAGACAGAAGCACGTCAGCGAGCCCGCCAGAACATACAACGAGACAGAGTCATACCAGGAAGCCAGTCAAAGGGAGCGGCCAAGCCGCTCCCTTTTTCATTGTCCGCCTTCACGCAGAGATTGCTGTCGCCGACCAAACTCAACCCGCCGCGGGCGCGATGGCTGCTTCCTTTCCTTGGGCGCGGCCCGCCGGGGCGAATCCACACGAGTTTGACCGATTCGAATTCCAGGAAACCTGCCCTCCGTCCCCTCCTCCGGCCATTCATTCGCGTCAGCGATACACGAAGAACCCACGATTGGTTGAAGCATGCCCTGCTGATGGGCAGCGGACGGGGTGTTGCGGATGGCAGGATCAATCATTTCCGCACAAGGATTGGCGCACCCGTCTTCCCCGCCCCACAGCCGAATTCCCGCTCAAGAATTCCTCCGCGGAGCGGAGAAGACATCGCGCCGGAACGCTAGAACATGAAGCGCAGCGAGAACTGCACCTTGCGCGGATCCCGGGTGCCCGTGAGAGCCCCGAAATTCGCGTTCACCTGTTTCCCGGATGCGTCAAAACGGGCACCGGTGTCGTAGCTGTTGAACTGCGCATGATTCCAGATGTTGTAGAACTCGGCGCGCAGTTGGAAGTAGCGTTCTTCGCTGGCCAGCGGGAAGCGCTTCGAAAAGCTCATGTCCCAGTTGTTCCAGCTTGGGTTGCGCATGATGTTGACGCCCGCGTTGCCGAAGGAACGCTGCGGCGTTCGGGCAAAGGCTTCCGTCTTGAAGTTCCGGGTGAAGGTCCGCTCTCCCGGCGAAAGGAAAGGATCGCCAACCACGGTGATTCTCGCACCTTCCTGCGAACCCGTAATGTTCTGCCCGTCCACCGTCGAGAAGCCCGGCGTAAACGGCGTGCCCGTCATGAATTGGGTGATGCCGGAAATCTGCCAGTTGTCCGTGACAATGCCCAGGAACTTGTTGTTGAAGCGCCGTCCAAGGTTGGGAACTTCATAGTTGTAGTTGATCACCGCCATGTGGCGGATGTCGTAGCCGAGAGGGCCGTAGTTCCAACTCCTCCAGGGGAAGTAGTAGCTCAAGCCACCGAAGTCGGCATTCGAAACCCCCAGCGACTTGGACCACGTGTAGGAAACGCCGAACTGGAGCCCGTTGGTCATACGCCGGTTCACGGAGAGCTGCATTCCGTGGTAGTTCGAGGTGCCGTCGAACGTACGCATGTTGATATCGCCCATGCCAAGATAGGGCCGAAGGAAGTTATTCGGAAGCACCCCGGTGGAGGTGGTCGTGTCGCGGTTGGCCGGGTCGAACTGAGCATACATCGGGATCGAGTTAATGTTTCTTTGGTTGATCAGATGCCGTGCCAGGCTGCCGATGTAAGAGACGTCGATCACCGAGCGGAAGCCGAGCTCACGCTGAATGCCGAAGCTGAAGTTCATCGTCTTCGGCAGGCTTTGCTCCGCGCTCTCCACAGCGGTCACGTTGGGCGGACCCACCGTGCCGGTAGCCTGCAGGAAGGTATCCAGGTTGCCAAAGTACACGGTTGGGTTGAACGAAACCGGCGGCTGGCCGACCGTGGCCGAATAGACGTTACCCTGCGGCCGGTCGTAGAAAATGCCGAAGCCGCCGCGAATCGCCATCTTGCCGTTCCCGGCTGGATCGTAAGCGAAGCCGAAGCGCGGAGCCACGGAGAACGGCGTTTTGTAAAGGCCCTCCGGCGCTCCTTTCCCGCCGATCTGCATGCCGGGAGAATAGTTGCCCGATCCGGGCACGAACAGGCCGATATAAGTGACCGGAACGATCGTTCCGGTGCGCGGATCGGCCGCCATGCGCTTCTTCGTCACCGGATCAATCGCCGGCCGGTACATCACCGCGGCGGATTCCGCGCTGTACGTCGACGGGATGAACGTAGTCAGAAACTGGCGGTCGTCGTGCGTCGCCGGTGAAATGTAGAATCGGATTCCGAACTCCATCGTCAGCTTCCGCGAAGCGCGCCAGGAATCCTGAGCATAGAACTCGGTCTGCAAATAGCGGTAGTGGGAGTAGGTGCGCCGGTTGGCCTCCGAGTAACTGTTGAAGTTGCCGAGCAG